>SVIT01000049.1 GCA_015069365.1 Clostridiales bacterium
TAGGAGGATGCATAATAAATGACAAGCCAAAAATTAAATATACTCTATGGAAGATTGAGTCAAGAAGATGCTCGCGCAGGCGATTCCAACAGTATCATTAATCAAAGATTATTGCTTGAAAAATACGCAAAAGACAACGGCTTTCAGAACACGATATTCCTTGCAGACGATGGTTATTCGGGGACAAACTTTGACCGTCCCTCTTGGAAGAAACTCGAGGAAATGATTGAACGAGGCGAAGTCGAAACTTTAATCGTGAAAGACCCCTCCAGACTCGGACGAGAATATCTGCAGGTTGGATACTATACCGAGTTGTATTTCCCGAGAATGGGCGTTCGCTTCATAGCCGTCAACGACGGCGTCGACTCGCTGATTGAAAGCAGCAATGATTTCAGTCCGATACGAAATTGGACAAACGAGCTTCACGCAAAGGATTCAAGCAAGAAGGTCCGAGCCGTAAAAAAGCTTCAGGCTGAGCGTGGTGAACGCCTCGGCGGTCGACCGCCTTACGGTTATAAAAAGGTCGATAAGGATAGTAAGGATATCGTCCCCGACGAGGAATCCGCAGCCGTTGTAAAACGCATATTTGCTATGTGCATGGCGGGCAAAGGGCCTAATCAGATTGCGCGTATTCTAAGCAACGAGAAGATTTACAATCCAACCAACTATTATTATCAAGCATTCGGAAAATCACACAAGCAGTTGGACACTACTCATCCGTATCATTGGACGAGTGGAACCATAACCGCAATCCTTGATAATATGGTATATCTCGGACATACGATTGGATTGCGCCATACTACAATATCCTATAAAAATAAAAAGGCGATTATTCGCCCCGATAATGAATGCGTTATTGTAGAAAGTACGCACCCTGCGTTGGTAACAAAGGAACAATGGGATATTGTGCAAGATCTTCGCAAACAGAAAAAGCGTGCGCCGAAGCATATGGAAGAGCCGAACATCTTTTCGGGAATCACTTTCTGCGCCGATTGCGGAAGGTCGATGGTATTGCACCGAGCAAGCACAATGAAGAAATCTAATTATGATTTCAAATGTTATACCTACGGAAAGCGAGGCAAAGCTGAATGCACGCCACACCATATCCGAGAGGAAGAGCTCTATGAAATTATACTAGATGACTTGCGAAGAGTAACGCATATCGCAAGAATGAAGGAATGTCAATTTGCGGAGTACATCAACCGCAAAAACAGCGTGGAATTACGCCGAGAGATAAACGCCCTTCAACGAGAGCTTGACACCATGAACAAGCGCCGTGACGAGCTGACAGCATTGTTCAAACGCTTATACGAGGACAATGTTCTTGGCAGAATCACCAACGAGCAGTTTCGACTCCTCTCTGGCGATTATAATGACGAGCAAAAGGGATTGGATGAGGCAATACCGCAGAAAGAAGAACAACTAGAAAAGCTCAAGTCCTCTGCCGACAACGTCAATGCTTTCATAGAAAAAGCAAAAAAGTACAAAAGCATTGACGTACTAACGCCCGAAATTGTAAGATTGTTTATTGCAAGGATTGAGATTGGTGAGCGCACTGAAAGATATTCAAGACATTCCGCTCAAAAAATCCGAATCATCTATCGCGATATCGGAGAATGAGACAAGATAGCGGAAACCGAAGAAAAACCGACTCAATACCCCGAAATAATCTCGGAATTAGCGTAAACCAACACTCAAAATACAACAAAGGCGAACAGCTTTCGCCGTTCGCCTTTGTTTTTTGCCGAAACCCACCTGTCAAAAAGTGTCCCTATGGACAAAAAGCCGCGGGTTTCAGGGCTTTTCAATTTTTTCAAAAAACGCCAAAATCCCACTTTGACCACATGTTTTGACCACTTATGAAAAACACCGCTTTTTTTAATTAAACTCGGCATATCTTTACGCCTAAAAAGTAAGGTCCTTTTCTTTGTTTACGGCGTATCAAAATTTGATGGTTGAAACAACAAATTTTCCTTATATTCGTATAATGCTCCATTTATTTTTTGATTAAGCGCGTGTCGCCATGATTCATTCTCGATTCTTCAGCCAAAAAACTCATCAAATGGCTTTCGATAGACACGTCCAAATATGTAATACCTTCCGCAACTTCACCATTCAAAGCTTTGTACAAGCTATTCATCATAAAGTAATCGCCGCCCATGTGTCCGCCAACGTTTGCCGCGGAAACGTCTATGGTTATCTTTTCCACTTCACCGCCAAAATAACGAATTTCCATCGTGTTATCTTCCACGCAGCCAACAAGCTCCGCCTTTGTGCCGTGTATCTTCAAATCACGGTAAATCTCCTTGCTGAACGCAGACATGGTATGGCAAGCCGTCTTGCCATTTGCAAATTGCATAATCGTTACTTGATGGTCTACCACGTCGTTGTCAGAGCGGAAAACGCATCGATCATACTGCGTTTTTTTAAGGTCCTCAAGAATATATTCTTCCGTCATTTCACGCACGCTGAAATAACGAGAAAAGCCCATTCCGTTTTGCGATGTATAAATCGTTTGCGCCTTATAAATACAATCTCCATGTGGACAATCGGAACAATACTGCGTAGAATTTTCAGGAGCGTTCTTTTCGTTGAAGAAATACAGTCCGCCGTACGAGTTCACGGAAAGGCATTCTTCCCCCATAAGGTAACGCAGAATATCCATATCGTGACAGCATTTTGCCAAAATCATGGGGCTGGATTGCGCTTTATTTCTCCAAGGACCTCTAACAAAGCTGTGCGCTTGGTGATAATAGCCCACGTTTTCGCTGGCGTGTATCGTAATTACTTCGCCAAGCTTTCCGCTATCGATAATACGCTTTACCGTGGAATAAAAAGGTGTATAACGCAAAACGTGACATACAACAACCTTTCTATTGTACTGCTTGCTTGCTTGATAAATTGCCATGCAGTCTTCCACATTATTCGCAATCGGTTTTTCAAGCAACAAATCGTACCCAGCTTGCATCATTGCGATTGCATGCTCTTTATGGTCTTCGTCCTGCGTTGCTACCGCCACGATATCTGCACTTATTTTTTCAGCAAGAAAATCTTGATAATTTTCAAATAATCTCGCACCTGGGTACTCCTTTTTAGCCAATTCTTGCCTTTTTGGATTGTTTTCGATGATGGCAACCAAATCAAACTTTTCAGGATTCTTTTTCGCAAATAATGCGTATATATTTCCTCTTTGTCCAAGACCGAACACAACTAATTTTTGAGTTTTCATTTTTCATTCTCCGTTAATTTAACTGATTCACAGTCATCATTCCGCCCCAATCGTTATGACAAGGTGTCTGTTTTCCATACTCTAAGCCATTACCCCAAAAATCCAACAAGACCTCTTCTAATTCAGGTAATGACGTTTCCTTTCCGTCTATATAGTCTTGTAACCTGCGCCTACAGTTTTTCCAACGTTGCAACAAGCCACCAAGGCGCATATCCTGCACTTCAAACCCGTTCGGTTTATTCTCTGCGTACCAAAGATTGCGGAAAGCCTCATAAAATTCACACAACCTTTTCTCTGCCTTTTTTAATTCGCAAATTAGCCCTTTTAACGCCGCTACATCCTTTTTCTTATACGCTTCGCGAAGACGTATCCCAAACCCATACTTTATGGACAGAACTCGGCACAATTTCGCATATACGTTATACAGATAAGCAAAGTTATCACTTTGATTCGCATAGAGGGAAAACTTTCTGAAAAGCTTTTTATATTCGCCTTCCACACCTTCTTTGCCCTGTGTGTCCAACCAACCAAAAAACAAATCATTGTAGAGCATATACTTGCTAGGATTGCGGAAGCCCTCTTTATTTCCTCCAACCAAATTAGGAAGATCTATATCCATCATTCGCTTAAAAGATTCACCCGTCAAGGTTTTGAACTCTTTTTCAATTACTGCTCGATTCGTTTCCCCTTCGTAATATCTCTTTAAGTAATATATCATCTCTCCTTCGGGTATGTAAATTAAAGCATGAAAATGTATAGAGCCGTTTAATTCACCATACTCAAACACGCCCACATACTTCCAACCTCTACGAGTATGTAGATTAGATGCTTAAGTACATTTTCGACAAACAAAGCCAAAACAAGACAAAAGCTTCTGTTCTATTTACATTGACAGCCACCTATCACTGTGTTAAAATAAATATACTAACATTTTCGTTAGCCTTAAAATTAAACAGATGTAAGTGCTACAACATCAAACTTATAAAGACGCGTATTTATATACATACAGGCACGTGCATCCAGCTTTAGCGAACTTCAATCGTTCGCTTTGTTTGGTTGCCGTGAGCGTATGCGTGGGTACGCGTCTTTCTTTATTTTTACATTCAAGAAAATCCAAACAGTGAAGACAACGCGGATTTAAAACAGAAATAATTTGCACAAAAAAGAAAAACAAAATCAGGAGGAAAAAATGACTGTACAAAACGTTAAAAAACTTGCCGTGATAGACGGCGAAACACTCATGGACGCAAGATTGCCCAAGCGTAATTTCTGCGTGGAAACATTACTGCCCGAGGGCATCTCTATGCTCGGCGGCGCACCCAAGGTCGGGAAATCCTGGATGGTCTTGCTCCTTGCTTTGCAGGTTGCAAAAGGCGACCCCCTTTGGAAGCTCCCTACCAAACAAGGCACCGTATCGGCTTGCCCTGCATAATAAGGAGGATACATATAAATGACAAGCCAAAAATTAAATATACTCTATGGAAGATTGAGTCAAGAAGATGCTCGCGCAGGCGATTCCAACAGTATCATCAATCAAAGATTATTGCTTGAAAAGTACGCAAAGGACAACGGATTTCAGAACACGATGTTCCTTGCGGACGACGGTTATTCGGGAACAAACTTTGACCGTCCCTCTTGGAAGAAAATCGAGGAAATGATTGAACGAGGCGAAGTCGAAACTTTAATCGTAAAAGACCTCTCCAGGCTCGGACGAGAATACCTGCAAGTCGGATACTATACCGAGTTGTATTTTCCAAGAATGGGCGTTCGTTTCATAGCCGTCAACGATGGCGTTGACTCGCTGATTGAAAGCAGCAATGATTTCAGTCCGATACGAAATTGGACAAACGAGCTTCACGCAAAGGATTCAAGCAAGAAGGTTCGCGCCGTAAAAAAGCTCCAAGCGGAACGCGGTGAACGTCTCGGCGGTCGACCGCCTTACGGTTATAAAAAGGTCGATAAGGATAGTAAGGATATCGTCCCCGACGAGGAATCCGCAGCTGTTGTAAAACGCATATTCGCTATGTGCATGGCGGGCAAAGGGCCTAATCAGATTGCGCGTATTCTAAGCAACGAGAAGATTGTCAATCCAACCAACTACTATTATCAAGCATTCGGAAAATTACACAAGCAGTTGGACACTACTCATCCGTATCATTGGACGAGTGGGACCATAACCGCAATCCTTGATAATATGGTATATCTCGGACATACGATTGGATTGCGTCATACTACAATATCCTACAAAAATAAAAAGGCGATTATTCGCCCTGATAATGAATGCGTTATTGTAGAAAATACGCATCCTGCGTTGGTAACAAAGGAACAATGGGATATTGTGCAGGACCTTCGCAAACAGAAAAAACGTGTGTCAAAGCATATGGAAGAGCCGAACATCTTTTCAGGAATCACCTTCTGTGCCGATTGCGGAAGATCGATGGTATTGCACCGAGCAAGCACAATGAAGAAATCCAATTATAATTTCAAATGTTATACCTACGGAAAGCGTGGTAGAGCTGAATGCACGCCACACCATATCCGAGAGGAAGAACTCTATGAAATTATACTGGATGACTTGCGAAGAGTAACGCATATCGCAAGAATGAAGGATCGTCAATTTGCGGAGTACATCAACCGCAAAAACAGTGTGGAATTACGCCGAGAGATAAACACCCTTCAACGAGAGTTAGATTCTATGCGTAAACGCCGTGACGAGCTGACAGCATTGTTCAAACGCTTATACGAGGACAATGTTCTTGGCAGAATCACCAACGAGCAGTTTCGACTCCTCTCTGGCGATTATAATGACGAGAAAAATGAATTAGATGAGGCAATACCGCAGAAAGAAGAACAACTAGAAAAGCTCAAGTCCTCTGCCGACAACGTCAATGCTTTCATAGAAAAAGCTAAAAAGTACAAAAGCATTGACGTACTAACGCCCGAAATTGTAAGATTGTTTATTGCAAGAATTGAGATTGGTGAACGCACTGAAAAATACTCAAGACATTCCGCTCAAAAAATTCGAATCGTCTATCGCGATATTGGGGAATGGGATCAGGTAGCAGACAGCGAAGAAAATACGACACCCTGCTCTGAAATAATCTCAGAATCAGCATAAAACAAAGCACAAAATACAGCAAAGGCGAACAGCTTTCGCCATTCGCCTTTGCTTTTCAATGAAACCCACCTGTCAAAAAGTGTCCCTATGAACAAAAACCCGCGGGTTTCAGGGCTTTTCAATTTTTTCAAAAAAACGCCAAAAAACTACTTTGACCACATGTTTTGACCACTTATGAAAAACATGAATTTTTAATTCGTAGATAGGCATATTTTTAGGTTAAATGCAGTTTTCCTTTCTTTGTTTACTGCATATCAAATTTTGAGGGGTGATCGTTAATAATCACCCCTCAGTTTTTCACAAATTTTTTATTTTATAAAATTCGTCGTATTTTTTAACGCTGTTCTTAAGCGTTTCTTTAATTTTTTCACGCAAGGATTTCGGCGCAATTACCTCCACCGATTTCACGCACTGTAATGCCCAATATTCCATTGCCGCGGAACTTGCAAGCAAACTCGCCTTATACCTGCTCCCCCACGTCTTAGATTTTTATAATCACTAGCAAAACAATTGACAAAATCACCCAAAAAAGTGTATAATTATTAAGCAATAATAGAAGAAAACTATGTTTATGAAGGTGAAAGAATTTGTATGTCCACGAAGGTTATACGTTTCAAAGCATACCCACCCTTTCGACCTTTTATATGACACATAACGGAGGTTTTTATGAATTGCAAAAAAAGCACCTTTGCATTGTTGACAGCGGTCTCTTTTTTAACGGGCGCATTTGCTACTTCCTGCACAAAAGAACCCCCTGCGCCGAAAACGTATACCGAGGATGAATTTATCCTCGCTGGGTTTTGGGCACCCTATGAAATCACGGAAGAAGGGTTTGAAAAATATAAAAACTGCGGATTAAACACCGTACAATTTACCAACCATTCCC
>SVIT01000050.1 GCA_015069365.1 Clostridiales bacterium
GTAAAGGATGAAAGCGTTGTATTCATTTCTCAGGGTAAAACGTTGTATTTTGATAAGGCAACGGGTGAGGCATTTACGCTTCGCGGAGAAGAATGGGGTACGTACGCACTCTTTGAAAATCAATATTCCAACGATTTGTACTTTGAATTGGACGGCTATGAAACCCTTTCCGTATTTACGTTGGAAAAGCAAGGGGATGAATACGTTCGCAATTACCTTACGAAAGAGGGTACGTACGTCAAAGACGGCAACAGATACACCTTGATTTACGGCGAGGGCGCAGATACGACAACGTACGTATGTGAAGACGGTGGATATTCCTATCGCGCAGAAAACGATGAAACGTATAAAATCCTTGCTGTGAAAGCGGAAGTGGAAAAGAGTGTATTGATTGACACCGAAACGTGGGCAGTGCTGATTTTGGACGATTTTGGCGGCGCAATCAAATACGATGAAATGGGTCAAAAGCAGACGGGTAGATATACGCGTATCACTAAAAATCTGTTGTATTTTGTAAACACGCAAAGTACGGATGCTTGCATCTATGATTATGATATGGAAACGGGCGCGGCTTCTCCCATCGATTATGAAAAGAAAGCAAGAAGCTATTATACGGAAGATTTGAAATCCTTGAACTTCACGAGATACGGCTTTGCCATCTTCAATGGCGATACGGAAAACGTATTGTTCTACGAATATGAGGGCAAGGAAGTGGTGCTTTATCGCCGCCCTAAGGATGGTGACGCGGCTGCTGATATCAATGCTTACGGCTTTGTGAAAGATAACTCGCTTGGAGAATTTGGGGACGTAGAAACGTATAACGGCGAAACCTATTATAAGAGCTCGACGGATATTATTTTTGAAAGAAAGGATGACAATCTTTCGAAATATCCCATCTATATGCTCGGGCAGAAATGGACGGTAAACGCGTTGACGTTTGCACCTTCCGGCGGTGCGGAATTTGACGTATCGGGCAGTGTGAACGTTACCATTGAAGAAGAGGGCAAGGCTGCGGTTACGCGGGATGAAAATTGCCGTGTGGTGCGTGAAAATGGTGAAACGTACATCTTAATCAACGGTGCGTTCCGTTTGTATATCCAAGCGCAATATGCAGGGAAAAACAAGGATGCCGTTAGTACGTTTGAGGCTAGTGACCTGCGTTTTGAACAGGAATTGACCTCTTACCGTTACTTGGACGTTTATTACCGTTATTACGCAAGCTATGGTGCGGCTGGGGTAAACGGCTTCACCAACACCATCGGAACGATTACGTTGAAGATGGATTTTGATGAGGACGGCAAGGAAGAAAGTAATTCCGTATCTGCGAAATTTGGTGAAAATTCTAATTATTACGATACAAAAGGCAACGCACTTACCGAAATTCAGGAAACGCCTTTCCATTTGGTGGAAGATAAGGGTATGTATTACGTAGACGTAGAGATGGCGGATGGGTATTTGTACCGTGCATATTTTGCAATGCAGATACATCCTTATCTGCGTGCAACGGGGTATTTTGTGTATGCGTTCGTACGTATGCAGGATATCAAGGTGGATGAAACGTACACCGTAACGGTGGGCAGAACGGTAGCAAGTGAAATCAGCGGTGTGGAACTTGGTGGCGTTTTCTCCATGGAAATCAAGAAGAACGGCGATTCGATTGTGAAGAAACTTGTCATTGACGGGGATTATTCGCTGTATGAAAAGAACGGCGTGTATTACTGCATCGATAGAGAAAAGGACGGCGAGCTTACCGCGAGTGCAACCTATTATTACGTGACGCTTTTGGAAAACGAAAACAGCTCGGTAGAAGAAGAGGGTAAGGAAAGCTTTGCAACCTATGCTTCTGCGACGGTTTCGGTGGCCAATGCAACCGTTTTGTATGAAGCGGACGACGAAAATCGTTATGTGGAAATTGTAAACGGTAAGGTGGAAATGCTTTTCCTCTATGACAACGTTTATTATACAAGCGAATGCACGTATGACGCAGATACACAGACGTATACGGTGGTTACCACAAAGGGTAAGACGTATACGGTGAAGGTAGACGGTGAAAACGTGAAGATTGCAGAAGTGCATAACAACTAAATGAAAAGCCTCGGCAAGGCAGCTGATTTGCCGAGGCTTTTTACATGGGCTTTTTCCTTGTGTACTGCACTTATTTTCATTAAAAAATGACATAAGAAAAATAAATTTATCATTGACAAAGTCATTTTCTTGTGATATCATAAATGTAGTGCAATATTTTATTGCAAAAAGGTGAGTTGCGTTTTCTGCGGATGAAAATTGCATAGAAAAAACGAAGAAATAGCAGCAATACAAGGGGGCAGGTATGCGATCACCAATAATATGGCGTAGAACAGACAATGATTTTCTACGATATAAACCGCGCTTTGTAAACGCTTGCGTTGAAAAATTTACGAAATAAAATGGATAGAATTTTGAGGGGATTATTCCCATTCAAATATAAATGAAATCTTTGGGAGAAATAATTATGAGAGAGATTATCAACGACACTATACACGACAATTTAATGCAAGAAAAACCGATTTTGGCTTTTGATGAAAATGCGGAATTTGCGCCTTGGAAGGAACAAATTCAAGAAAAGTATATGGAATTGTTAGGCATGGACGAAATTGCGAAAAATGCCTGCGAAATTAAGGTGGAAATCGAGGAAGAAGTGCGTCAGGACGGGTATATCCGCTACCGCTACGTATTTGAGAGTGAAAAGGGATGCTATGTGCCGTGTTATTTGCTTGTTCCCGATACGGGCAAGAAGAAATATCCCGTGCTGATTTGCCTTCAAGGGCATACGGCAGGTTTTCACATTTCTATCGGTGTTGAAAAATTCCAAGGGGACGCCGGCGATTTGGTGACCAGCACGTTTGCGTTGGACGGCGTGAAGAACGGTTTTGCGGCGCTTTGCATCGAACAGCGCGGTATGGGGGAACGTCAGCCTAAAAATCAAGCGCGCGGCAGACAGCCTGGTAGAGGTTGCCCCTGCTTGTTCACGGCAATGACGGCATTGTTGACGGGCAGAACGTTGATTGGCGAACGTGTTTGGGACGTTTCAAAGGCAATCGATTCACTTTCTTATTTTGATAATTTGGACTTGGACGATATCACTTGCGTTGGTAATTCGGGCGGCGGTACGGCAACCTATTATTCGGCTTGCTATGACCAACGTATCAAGGTAGCAGTGCCCAGCTGCGCGGTTTGTTCCTATAAAACGAGTATTGGTGATATGTGGCACTGTACCTGTAATTATATCCCTAAAGCGGCGAAATATTTTGACATGGGCGAATTGGCTGCATTGATCGCGCCGAGAAAGTTGATTATGGTAAACGGTAAAATTGACCCTATCTTCCCGATTGATGGTGCGCGTGACGTATATTCCGTCGTGGAAAAAGTGTACGAAAAAGCGGGTGCAAAGGGCAATTGCGAGCTGATGGAAACGGAACGTGAGCATTATTTCTGTAAAGATCTCATTTTTGGGAGAATTGGAAGAACGGAGAAATAAGCAAAAGGGATTTTCTCAAAGCACGCGGATCGACGAGGAAACATATAAAAATCATAACGGTGGCTATCTTGTAGGTAACCGCCGTTTTTTTAAATGGGGGCATATACGTGTTGAAATAAAATCTTTGCATGATAGTTGCGGAGCTTAAACTTATTATATATTATTGTAATGCGTACGAGATGCGCGCGCACGCGCGCGTGAGAAACACCTCATCCGACTTGCTAACGCAAGCCACCTTCCCCTCAAGGGGAAGGCGAGAACCTTGGCTTCCCCTTGAGGGGAAGCTCCGCTGAAAGCGGTGATGAGGTGGCAGAGGTGGTATAAAGAACACGTCTAAAAACACCTCATCCGACGGCTACGCCGCCACCTTCCCCTCGCAGGGGAATCGCCTAAAGGAGAAGGCAAGGGGATGCCATAAACCCCGTCTTAAAGGTGCATTTCACAACCCTCAAAAAAGGGCAAAAACGTAAACATTTGTTCGAAATATACAAAAGTAACCCTAAAAAATGGCAAAAATATACGAATTGCCCAAAATTTAGGTATCAAATTTGATAAAAAAAATGTCGAAAGTTTTGAAAATCTACTTGACAAGTGATAATATTCGTGGTAAGATTATGTAAGACTTGAGAGAAACTATTGTTTTTTTGCTACAATTTTTTTGCTATGCAAGGCAGAGGAATTCTTGAAAGCTAAAAAAGATACAAAAATCGACACGGCTCATGTACATAAATGATATGTGAAAACATAAATTAGTATGTCGAGCAATGAACCCCTTATCTCTTAAACGAGGTTTCTTGCCTCTCTTCGATAAGGGAGGTGGCACAGCGGAAGCTGTGACGGAGGGATGGAACAAAAGAAAACCCCTCAGCCACCTACGGTGTCAGCTCCCCTGATTGGGAGCCAAGACAAATCTTTTAACTGTGTCGGATGAAACAAACATTGATACGAAAAGGCGACTGGTTTGCCTCAGGTATAAAAAATCAAAATAGGAGGTGTTGTTATGTCTGAAAACGTAACGAACGGCGAACAGAAGGAAAACTTCTTCACGAAGGCTTGGGCTACTGTAAAGGGTGCTTGTGTTAAGGCAATCGACTGGGTTAAGAACATTCCCTGGTTTAGCAACGTAAAGCCGCTCATTGCATGGAGCGTTTTTGGCGGTACTGTCGCTTTGGCGGTAATCTTGATGCTGATTTTTTGGTTATAATCTGAGAAAACAACATTAAAACAAAAAAAATTTTTAAATTTTAAGGAGAAAAAACTAAAATGAAAAAGATGAACAAGAAAGGCTTTACGATTGTCGAATTGGTAATCGTTATCGCCGTAATTGCAATCATGTCTGCAGTTTTGATTCCTACGTTCAGCGGCATCATTAAGAAGAGCCGTCGTTCCGCGGATGAACAGGCTGTAGCAACGATTAACAAAATTCTTGCTACGGACACGGAAATCGAAGACATTTCCGATGCTATTAGACTTTTGGCTGAAAACGATTATGAGCTTGAAGACTACAAGGCATTGGCTAAGGGCGAAGCATTCTATCTGTATGTTCCTGGCAACAACGAAGCTTGTGTAGTTGTTATCGTTGCTGGTGATACGGTTAGATATCCTGCAGATTATGCTGGCGCAAGTGTTGCTGCTGGTCAGGGTAAATATTTTGCTTTGACGGGTGCAATCGAAGAAGATGATAGCTGGGTAGTTGCTGATAATAATGCTACCATTAGCTCTGCTGCTCAGTTGGCTTCCGTTATGAACCAAGTTAGCGCTGGTAAGGCAAACGAAGTTAAGAAAGTAACGCTTTCTTCCAACGTTGACGTTATGGGTGCAAACCTTAACTTTGGTGACGCAACCGCAAACTTGACGGTAGATGGTGGTAACAAGACCATTTATGCGATGAAGAGCGATAAGAATACGTATAACGTCTCTGGTGAATTTGCAACTTCTGATTATCGTTATGGCATGATTCCCAACGTAACGGGCAATGTTGTTGTTGAAAACCTTACGATTGATGGCATGGTTGTAGAAGATACCGCTAGTGAAGCTGCTGGTAGAGCTCCTAAAATCATGGGTTGTATCGCAGGTTACGTTGCACCTAGTGGTACGTTGACGATTAGAAATGTTACGGTTAAAAATTGTAAATTGAGCGGTTATCAGAAAGTTGCTGCTCTCGTTGGTTACAATGAAGGTACTGTAATTCTTGAAAACGTAACGGTGGAAAATACTACGGTTGCAGGTACTGTTGAAGCGGCTGCTTTGATTGGTTCTGTAACGACTAATGCAAAAGTTTTGTTGGAAGGCACTGGCGTTGTTAAAGCAGACGTTAAGGTTTCCTACAATGGTACGGCTAAGACGGTTGCTGCTCCTGCGGTAAAGGGCGTTAATACGGACGATATTTATTATGTGTCTCCTTATACTTATAACGGCACGTCCTATAACCTTACTTGGAATGCAGCAACGCAGAGATGGTACTGGTATACTAGAAGTGGTAACCCTGCATTTGTATGGGCAGCAGGTGGCACAAGAGATTGGAACGGTTCTATTTGGAGCGCAAGCGAAGCTAAAGATGGTGCAATCGCATACGAAGCTTAATCCAAAGAGGCTAATTCATTCTAAAATGGAATAATCCCTATGCCGTCGCCTAAGTTGCGACGGCATAATGGGTTAAAAAAGAATTATTAATTAATTTATCTATTTAGGTAGATAACACCTCAATTCCCTTGCATTCCCCTTGAGGAGAAAGCAAGGCTTGGCTTCTCCTCGAGGAGAAGCTGTCAACGAAGTTGACTGAGGAGGTGTAAAAAGTGGCATAAAAACAAAGCAAAAAAGAACACCTCATCCGTCATTCGGTTCACGGTGTTCACACTCATGACACCTTCTCCTCAAGGCGAAGGTAAGTTATGGAGAAAATTAAGGAGAAAAAAGAAAATGAAAAAGATGAACAAAAAAGGCTTTACGATTGTCGAACTCGTAATCGTAATCGCAGTTATCGCAATCCTTTCCGCAGTTATGATCCCTACGTTCAGCGGTATGACGAAGAAAGCAAAAGAATCTGCAGCTTTACAAGAAGCTAATCATGCAAAGTCGGCTGTTCTTGCTGAAGAGAATGGTCAGTTTAATGCAGATGCTGTGTATTACTTCTTCAATGGTGATTATGTTTTCAAAATGAATGAAAATGGTGTTCTTGAAAAAACCACTGTAGCTGAAGATGCTGAAGCAAGCGAAAATGATATTGTTTATGCAGTAAGTGCTACGCAGGACGCCATTACGCTTGGAAAGAAGACGATTGAGGGTGATAATCCTGAAACTACAGATGTTGTTGAAACGGAATATCAGGTTGATTTAGAAGAAACGATACTTGAAGACCTTGGCAAAACGGTTGTTTGGGTAGATGTTGCATAATTAAAAAAATTAAGTTCATAAAAGACCTTAAATAAAAAAAATGCGCAGGGCACTCTGCACTCGTTTGCGAGTGCAGGGTGCTTTACCCATATTCTGCCCCCCTCAAAAAAACTTGGCGACAGTCAGGGATTGACCAAAACATTCTTGGCTCCCAATCAGGGGAGCTGGCACCAAAGGTGACTGAGGGGTAGGCTTCCAACCCACCGCCTCGTTTTACTTGGCACCTCCCTTG
>SVIT01000051.1 GCA_015069365.1 Clostridiales bacterium
AAAAACAAATAGACGAATGGGTTTATTGATTGACGAGTTCGTGGAAAATATTAAAATTATGCTCATGCCGAAAATCAATATTGGTTGGCATAAGAATACTATTAAAGCCATGAACGCTGTATACGAAAGTATTGTTGCAGGTAAAGTGGTTAGATTGTAAACGATTAGATTAAAAAAAAGAAAGGATAAAAAACCAAGGGAAACAAAAGCGAAATGCGTTGGGAGAAAATGAATAATTTGCTACTTATTAAAAGTAGCGAATACAATTTAATATAAAGAAAAGCAAAAGTCTAATAAAAAAGCACTTATCTATCGAGGGATAACCTCGATTGGTAGGTGCTTTTTGTTTTGTCATATCGACAAAAAACAACGGAACGCGCGCTCTCGTTCGCCTCCTCCTTAAAATTCGACAAAAATTTTATGGAGGAAATAATGAAAAAAATTTTAAAAATCAACAAATATTTTTTAAAAGGGCCAGTTAGGCTGGCTGTTTTAATATTAAACTCTCGCCACAATAACGCAAGAGGTTCGCAAATATGACAACAACGACAGAACGAAGATTAGCGGTTTTACATATTTTATGCGAACGAAGAAAAGAAACAATAGATAATTTAGCGTTTGAGTTAAATGTAAGTCGAAATACGATTAAGTCGGATAAGCAAATGCTACATTTGATAGGTTTCTTTCTATTGCATGAGTAAATTGATTGCAAGTTGAAAGAATTATAGACGAAATCGTAGAGACATTTTTTGGTTAAAAAGAGGAAAATATGGACGAATTGAAGAAAAATTGTGTAGTTGAGAATGTTAAACAAAAAAGCAAGCGACTACGAGTGGCGGTTTATTGTCGTGTTGATTCTCGGGATGAGCTTATGAAAACAGTAGAATATTATAAAGAACTGTTTAGCAAGAGAATTGATTGGAGCTTAATAAAAATCTATGCGGATGTGGGTGTGAGTGGAAGAAATAATGCGAACCGAAAGGAGTTTTGTTCTCTGATATCCAAATGCGAAATGGGTGATGTTGATATGATAATAAGCAAATCAGTGTCGCAGTTTTCAAGGAGTACATTAGATTTATTGCGTTATATAAAGATGCTTAAAAATAAGAGAATAGCGATATTCTTTGAAGAAGAAAATATACATTTGTTTTGGACAAGCTCTGAGATTAAATGGGGAGGAATAAAAGGATGAAAGAAGTAAAAGTAATCAAAGCAAATACCAATATCATACACAGGGGTAAGGGTAGAGATTTAGGCGTTCTTATGCGAGTGGCTGCGTATTGTCGCGTAAGTACTGATGATGAGGACCAATTGAATAGTTATCGATCCCAAGTAGCATATTACACCGAATTAATCAATAAACGTGAGGATTGGACTTTTGCTGGTATTTATGCAGATGAGGGTATTACGGGGACAAAAACGGAAAAGAGAGAAGAGTTTCAGTTGCTTATCAACGAGTGCATGAACGGAAATGTGGATATGATAATTACGAAATCCATATCTCGTTTTGCTCGTAATACATTAGATACCTTACGATATGTTAGAATGTTAAAAGAAAAGAATGTTGCGGTGTTTTTTGAAGAAGAAAACATTAATACTTTAACGATGGATGGGGAACTATTGCTTACCATTTTAAGTTCTGTAGCGCAACAGGAAGTGGAGAATATTTCTGCAAACGTAAAAAAAGGTTTGAAGATGAAGATGCAGCGGGGGGAACTTGTTGGATTTCAAGGTTGCCTGGGGTATGATTATGACAAAGAAACAAAAAGTATTTCTATAAATGAAAAAGAAGCCGAAATTGTAAGATATATTTTTAAAAGATATGCAGAAGGCGCCGGAGGGTATACAATATCGAGAGAATTGCGAGCGTTGGGGCATAAAACGAAATATGGGGGACGGACTTGGCCTGAATCTACAATTCGGGGAATTTTGCGGAACGAAAAATACAAAGGCGATTTATTGATGGGTAAGACTTTTACAGTAGATCCTATCAGCAAACGAAGGCTTGCGAATTTTGGGGAAGAGGATAAATTTTATTTAACTGAACATCACGAAGGTATTGTTTCAGCGGAGCTGTTTGAACAGGTACAAAAGATTTTGAATAGACGAGGGATGCCTAGGAGAGTTGGTTCAAATGGCGTGAGAGAAAAGTTTTCGAGAAAGTATTCTTTTAGTTGTATAACGAAGTGTGGTTTTTGTGGAGGATCAATGACAAGGCGTTGTTGGCATAGTGGTACGAAACATAGTAAACCTATGTGGCAGTGTGTTACGTCAACGAAAGGTGGACGTAGGTTTTGTCCTGATAGCAAAGGAATAGAAGAAGAACAAATCGAAGAAGCTTTTGTTGAATCTTATAAAAGATTTTGCGTTGATTATTCGGACGTAATGGATGAGTTTTTACAACGTGTAGAGCACTCGTTATCGGAAAATAGTGTATTAAAGGAAATTGATAAAATAAAACGTGACACAATGTTTCTTGAAGAAAAGAAAAAGAAACTATTAGACTTACGATTAGACAATTTATTAAAAACAGAAGATTTTGACTTGAAATATTCAGAGATTTCTGCTAAAATAGAAGAGAATAAAACTCGTTTAGAAGAACTGCGCGAGGCGGAAGAACGAAGGTCTCTTATCAATGAACGTATTCTTGAGTTTCGTCGATTGTTACAAAAAAATGAAATTCTTTCTAAGTTTGATAGAACTATATTAGAGAGTGTTATAGAAAATGTGATAATTGGTGGGGTAAACGAAGCCGGCGAAAAAGATCCTTATCAAATCTCGTTTGTATATAAGATGGGTATCAAGGATTTTGGAAACGTAAAAAAAAACAGGGTTCCTCGAAAGGTTCGAGTAAATAGAGAGACGGGCGAGCAAGAATTCGTGTGTAATTCAACGAGTGACGGGTTTGGAACTCTGTGTTGCGATTCGTCAACCGACACACGTGGAAAGTTTAGTTTGTCTGACGAAGCAGACAAACTAAAGCGATATAAATCCCTTATGGGATTTGCGATATACGCTACATTTCATTCGCGTGCGATATGCCTCTGGCGCGATATGTGCCTTCGGCACGTGAGCGCACTGCGTGCGCAAGGTCGCGGGGATTTATGTTCGCGTACTTTCCACCACGTTCGCCATAGGCGAACATATCGCTGTTTCGCACTGCGATGCAATATCGCATTTGCGGAGTAAATATATCGCGCACCGAAGGTGCATATCGCGTGAGCGAAGCGAACTTAAAAGAGGTAAATATTATGAATAAAACAATCAAAGAACTCGCAGTCGAGCTTACCATAGAAATCACTGCCGTTTGTGACACTATCAAAGGCAGAGCGGTATTTGTCAATCAACTTCTGCGTTCCTGCTCATCTATCGGTGCAAATAGCTATGAAGCTAAATACGCACAAAGCACCGCAGACTTTGTAAACAAGCTTGAAATCGCCCTAAAGGAATGCTACGAAACCGACTACTGGCTTGAAATACTGTTCAAGGTCGGCTCGATAGACGAAAGTACATATAAAACGCTTTCTAACAAATGCGGTGCTATTCGTAGAAAACTCATCGCCTCCATCACCACAGCCAAGGAAAACGCATAGGGACAAAAGCGATTTTCGAGCGAAACTCGAAACTTCAATTTACACCTGTTTGGTATAACATATCGAAGAAAGGAGCGAGAAATGGGTTCTTTTAAAATAGAAGATGCTATAAATAACCAGCTTGATTTTTTTGAACAAGAGATAAGCTCTTATCCTCATTATCTTAAAATTGTGAAACAAATGAGCAACGCGCAAAAGAAAATTGGTTATGAATTTAACAATATTCGTTTTTTAATGCTTGCTTTTTGTAGGACAATAAATCGGTACGGAAATTACATGAATGACACGTTGGCTCAAGTTGGAGATGCTATTTTAGATGCAATTATTTCTGAACGGTGTTTCGCAGAAGGAAAAAACAAAAAAGAAATAGATGATATTAGACAACAACTTGGTCAAAATGGCAATCTGTATTCCATTACAACCCAAAAATCTCTATTTTCTTTTTGTTATCATGAACAATGTTTTCATGATGAAGCTCCGGGGAATAATCAAGTAGCCGCATCAAAACACGATTCTTTTATAGAAGCGATCATCGGAGCAATTTACCTCGACGGGGGAATGGATGAAGCA
The DNA here is from genome assembly GCA_015069365.1 of Clostridiales bacterium. Classification (GTDB taxonomy): domain Bacteria; phylum Bacillota; class Clostridia; order Christensenellales; family Borkfalkiaceae; genus Scatosoma. Next base: position 4,164 of record SVIT01000051.1, read on the forward strand.
AGGAAATGGATTTATGAGAATATCATGAACTAATTTAAAATATACCTTTTGGCTTTACAACTCCCATTTTTCGATCGTTTTGAGACCTTTTGAAGTCTTGACCTACGTCGAGAGTGTCGTTTGTCTCAAACGGCAGATTCAACTATAAAAAATAGAGAGCAAGGGAGGGAACTTATGAGACTGGAAAAATTTATCGAAAAGGCGAAACAACTTCGCGTTTTGGGCGTAAAAATCACGCAAAACGGCAAAGAAATCGGGCGCTGGCTTGCGGAAGATGAGATGCGCAGGAATATTTATTCGGGTACGAAAAGCTACGTTTCGTTTGCGGTCGGTCGCGCCGTACAGGAAGGGCTTTTGTCGCTCGATGAAAAACTGACGGACGTATTCGCGGACGAACTCCCCGAGACGGTGAGTGAAAATTTGCAAAAAGCCACGGTGCGCGACCTTTTGACAATGCGTTTGGGACAAGCGACGTCGGAGCTGATGGCGTCTCGCCGTACAACGCTCAATCGGAACGACTGGGTGCGCTATTCCCTGTCCTTGCCCTTCTCGTCCGCCCCGGGCGAAGCGTTCGTGTATAGCAACGTCGGGCCGTATTTGGCGGGCGTACTCGTACAGCGGCGCGCGGGTTGCACGTTGACGGACTATTTGATGCCGAGGCTTTTTCAGCCGCTCGAAATCCAACTCCCGACGTGGGAGCTCGATCCGCTCGGCAACTCCTTCGGCGGTTCGGGGCTTATGCTGACGATGAGCGAGTACCATAAACTCGGTCTGTTGTACCTGCAAAAGGGGGTATGGCAGGGCAAACGCCTGATCGCGGAGGAATGGGTGGAAGAGAGCGGAAAAGCCCTGTATGCCGACGGCCCGGGCTATGGGTATCTGTTCTGGCGCGGCGAGTACAATTCCTACCGCGCGGACGGAATGTACGGTCAACTTTGCATCATTTTCCCCGATTATAACGCCGTGGTCACAACGGTCTCTGAAAGCCGAGATCCGCAATCGGTCTTGCGCGCGATCTACGACGAAATTTGCCCGCAATTTTGACCGATTTTAAATTTGACCGATTTTGTCGTTGACTTTTGATAGGAAAAAATAAAAAACGAAAAGAAAAACAGGAGAAAAGAATATGGAAAAGAAAAAGCACGGAAAACTGAAAATTTTCGGGATCGTGATGGCGTCGCTCGTCTTGTTTTGGACGGTGATTAACGTCGTTCCGCCTAAGAAGAACGTGGCGGACAATCCGTTCGTGGTAGCGGAGGGGGAATTACCGATGATCGCGGCGCACCGCGGCGGCGGAAAGAACAACCCCGAAAACACCATGCTCGCCTTCCGCAAAGCGGTGGAGGAGATCGGCGTGGATATCATCGAGAGCGATTTGTATTTAACCAAGGACGGCAAGCTCGTCTATAACCACGATTCCTATATCGACGAGACCTGCAACGTCAACGGCGATATGCCCCTCGATCAAGTAGAGGATTTGCCCTCGGACAAGCGGCACTATATCGAAGATATGACGCTTGCGGAGTTGGAGACGTATAATTTCGGCTACTACTTCGAAGACGCCTCGGGCGAGCGGATCTATAAGGACGTTGCGGACCCTGCGGCGGCGGGTTTGCAAATCGCGACGGTTGATAAGCTGTTTGCGGAATTTTACTTAACGCACCCCGATTTGTTGTTCATCGTGGAGATCAAGGACGGCGGCGAACGCGGTTACGAGGCGTGCAAGGTGCTGTCTGAAACGTTGGATGAATACTCGGTGTATAGAGATCGGGTTGTGGTCGGCACTTTCCACGACGAGATTGAAAAGGAACTCAAATCCAAATACCCCGATCTATTGCGCGGCGCGCCGACGGGTACGGCGGCAAAATTTATTTTGACGCAGTTTTTGGGCTTGAATTTGTTCAACCAAAGCGACTTTGCCTGCTTGCAAATTCCCACAAGCTACGATTTGGGAATCACTTTATACTTAAATAAAAAGACGATCATCAACCGTGCGCACAGACGGAATATCGCCGTGCAGTACTGGACGATCAACGATGCGGACGAGATGCGTGAGCTCATTGAGCTTGGATGCGATTGCATTATGACGGACGACCCGATCTTATTGAAAAGCGTGCTTGAAGAATACCGCTAAAATACATTGATCGCGTACATGGTACCGTCAAATAGAGGAGGACGGATTGTATGCAAAAGAAAAAAAGTTATACCGTATTCATCGGTTTTATGCTGTTTTCCATGTTCTTCGGAGCAGGGAATTTGATCTTTCCCCCGTTCTTGGGTAAGAGTGCGGGCAGCAGTATGCCGATTGCCCTGATCGGGTTTTTCTTGACGGGCGTTGCCCTGCCCATCTTGGGCGTTTTCGTCGTGTCCAAAATCGGCGGCTTGGAAAAGTTAGCGTCGAAAGTACACCCGTATTTTGCGACCTTTTTCATCGTGGTCATCTATCTTTCGATCGGTCCGGGGCTCGCCATTCCGCGCGCGGCGTCCGTGCCCTATGAGATGGCGGTCGCACCTTACCTGCCCGAGGGATGGAACGAAAAACTTTTGATGTTAATCTATTCTTTCGTCTTTTTC
>SVIT01000052.1 GCA_015069365.1 Clostridiales bacterium
CATAACGCGGAATACCCCTGCATTCTCTTAAAACGAATCAACGTATCCTGGATGGTTGCGTCCATTGCATGTCCCATGTGCAGCTGCCCCGTAATGTTGGGGGGCGGCATCATGATCGTGAACGGAACTTTATTCGGATCGACTTCCGCGCGGAAATAACCAGACTGCTCCCAGTCTGCGTAAATTCTGTCTTCAAAGTCTTTGGGATTGTACGTCTTTTGCATTTCCATAATCTAAAACCTCTCTTTGGTTCTGCTCCCTCTTATCAATATCCTTTAAAGGGCGTTATAGTGCATTTTAATGTATAGCCTTTCAATTATAATACGAAAAAGCGGAATTGTCAATTATAAATGCCCATTCATATAATATATTATTCCAAAAAAATTTTTATAACGGAGCGTCCTATGAAAAAAATAAAAAGAATTTTTATTGCGGCACTCGCCGCCTGCTTTGCTATCTTGCCCCTCTCCTCCTGCAAGGATAAAGACGGTATAAAGACCGTACACGTCAACGAAGTTACCCATTCGGTATTTTACGCGCCCTTATACCTTGCAGACTCCTTAGGATATTTTAAAGAAGAAAATATCGAAATCGAATTGACGAACGGCGGCGGTGCAGACAACGTCATGTCCGCAGTCCTTTCAGGCGACGCCGAAATCGGGTTCTGCGGTCCAGAAGCCGCCCTTTACGTCCTGATCGGCGGTTCGACAGACGTACCCACCGTTATCGGCCAGCTGACAAAACGCGACGGGTCTTTCCTTGTATCCCGTAAGAGCGAGCCTAACTTCAAATGGGAAGACCTGAAAGGAAAAGAGATTCTTGCAGGCAGAAAAGGCGGCGTGCCTGCCATGACTTTCGAATACGTACTTAATCAACACGGCTTGACCGACGGTATCGATCTTACACTCAATTACGACGTTGCATTCAATCTTATGGTCAGCGCTTTCGAGGCTGGCACTGCGGATTATTGCACCATGTTCGATCCCACCGCCTACGAATACGAAGCGGCTGGGAAAGGTTACGTCGTTGCTTCCGTCGGCGAAGCCTCGGGCGAAGTCCCCTATACCTGCTTTATTGCGAAAAATTCTTGGCTGAATAAAAACAAAGACACCGCGGAAGGATTTTTGCGAGCTGTGACGAAAGCGGTAAAATACGTCAATGAAACAGATTCTAAAACGGTTGCGCCCCACCTCACCTCTTATTTTGAGGGCATCTCCCAAGAATCCTTGGCAGCTTCCGTAGAACGATACAGAGCCATCGACGCATGGCGCACGGAACTCACCATGACGGAAGACAGCTTTAACCGTCTGCAAGACATCATCGACAATGCAGGGGAACTGTCCCGCCGCGCGAAGATGAACGAGCTCGTCGATAATTCCTACGCGCAAAAGGTCTACGGCGAAGTCTACAAATAATACGGCGTCCTGCTTTTTAGCAGGACCACGAGGAATATCAAATGAAAGAAGTTTTACGATTTGAAAACGTTTCTATGCACTATCATACAAAGCAAGGCGAAACGTTGGCTGTGCAGGACGTCAATTTCTCCGTGGAAGAAGGAGAATTTGTGGCGATCATCGGGCCGTCCGGCTGCGGAAAGACCACTTTATTATCCTTGGCGGCAGGCTTGCTTGCCCCCACGAAAGGTAAGGTCGTCGCAAACGAGATGGCTTTCGGGTATATGTTACAAAAGGACGAACTTTTCCCTTGGCGCACGATTGAAAAGAATATCTTTTTACCCTTGGAAATCAAACGCAAAGACACCCCCGAAAACCGAGCGCGCGCCATCGCTCTCGCTGAAAAATACGGATTAGCACAATTTTTAAAAAGCTATCCCTCCTCTCTTTCTGGCGGTATGCGCCAAAGAGCGGCTCTGATTAGAACCCTATCCGTCGACCCGGATATCTTGCTGTTAGACGAACCCTTTTCCGCTCTCGATTACCAGACAAGGCTTTCCGTCTGCGACGACGTTTACAAGATCATACGGGAAGAAAAGAAAACGGCGCTGTTGATCACACACGATATCAGCGAGGCAATCTCCGTTGCAGATCGCGTTTTCGTCCTTTCAAAACGTCCTGCGAAAGTGGTCGCCGAACACCCCCTTTCTTTCCCCGAAAACCAACCGCTGAAACGGCGGGAAAACAAACTGTTTTCTCACTGGTTTGAAATACTTTGGAAGGAGTTGAATACATGAAAAACGAAAGAAATTACTCCCGAGAGCACCTCTTGTATCTGCGCGGAGTAAAGAAAAAGACGATTTGGGTAAACGTCGCCCGTTTTGCGGTATTGTTCGTCCTGCTCGCCATTTGGGAGCTGTCGGCGCAATTCGCATGGGTGAACCCCTTTATCACCAGCTCCCCCTCACGCATCTTGAAAACGATTGGAGATCTGTACACAAACGGAACTTTATTCTACCATGTCGGCACGACCCTTTGGGAAACGCTGGCAGGCTTTGGAATAGCCGTCGTTCTCGGATACTCGATCGCACTATTGTTGTGGTGGAGCGAGGATTTTAGAAGAATCACCGAACCCTATTTCGTCGTATTGAACGCACTCCCGAAAATCGCCCTCGGTCCCTTAATTATTATCTGGTGCGGCACGGGCAGCAAAGCCATCGTGTTTATGACTGTCCTGATAGGATTGATCGTTGCGATACTGAATATGCTGAACGGCTTTATGGCAACGGACGAAAATAAGCTGTTACTGTTAAAATCCATGGGCGCTAGCAAAATGCAAATCCTCACAAAACTCGTGATCCCCTCCTCTTTGCCGAATTTTATCTCCATGTTAAAGATCAACGTCGGCATGGCTTGGATCGGGTCGATTATGGGGGAATACATCGTTTCCAAAGCCGGTATCGGGTATTTGATTGTGTACGGCGGTCAGGTGTTTAAGCTCGACCTTGTCATGAGCGCGGTATTTATCCTTTGTATACTCGCCGCCGCCATGTATGCCGCGGTCGCACTGCTCGAAAAACTGGTCATAAAAAATCAAAAGTAAGCAAAAAGCCACTCAATGCGAGTGGCTTTCTTTTATCCTTTGACGGCGCCGCTGGTAATCCCCTCGACGTAATATTTTTGCATGCTCATAAACAGTGAAACAATGATCGTCCCCACCACGAACGCCCCTGCGCAAAAGATGGTGAAATTGTCGTTGAAACTGTTTTTTTCTGCGTTGATCATCTTATACAGTCCCAAGGAAACGGTATATTTATCCCGATCGCTGATGATTGTGTTTACGAAAATGAAATCGCACCACGGAGATATAAAAGAGGTCAATACCGTATAGACAATGATCGGTTTTGCCAAAGGTAAAATGATTTTACCGAAAATGACGGGCTGACTGGCTCCGTCCAAAATCGCCGCCTCTTCCATCGCCTTAGGCACAGTGTCGAAAAATCCTTTACATATATAATAGGAAAGCGCGGCACTCCCAGAATACACCAACACCAACGCCACGAGGGAATTCGTCAGACCCATCGCCTTTAAAATAAAGTATACGGCGATCATACTCATAAACCCAGGGAACATACCAAGGACAAGGAGCACGTTCATAATCGGTTTCCGCAAGCGGAAACGCATGCGGGAGAGGGCGTAGCTCACCATCAATATAAACAGCGTCGTCAACGCACAAGAACAAACGGATACAATAATCGTGTTTCCCAGCCAACGTGCAAACATAGTATTCCGAAACAGACGGACAAAATTGCCAAAACCAAGCTGCAAGCCGTCAGGGATTAACTGGTTGATAATCCCCGTAGACGGCGTTACGCGAAACGCCGTATAGACAAGGTAGATAATCGGTAATACCCATAAAATCCCAAGCAATCCTAAAAGAATATACACGAGGACGTTGGACACCGTGTTTCTGTATTTTTGAAATATACCGCTCATTGAAACGCCTCCTCACTCTTTGCCGCAGAAGTTCGATTATAGGTGATTAAGGACAGCGTAGCGCTGATCACGAATATCACGATACCGATTACGGACGCAACGTTATATTTAGGATTTTGGTCGGTGGTCAGTCTGTACAGCCAAGTCACCAAAAGATCGGTCGATTGTGCCTGCGTTCCGCCGCCGTAGTGAAGATTATCCACAGGTCCGCCTCCCGTCAGCAGCCAAATTACGTTGAAGTTGTTGATATTTCCCACGAATTGCGTAATGAGATAAGGCGCGGTAATATGCATCATATACGGCAACGTGATGTGGAAAAAAATCCTCGACGGCCCCGCCCCATCTATTCTCGCCGCCTCGTAATAGTCGGTCGGAATATTCATCAATATCCCCGAGCACATCAAAAGAGTATACGGAACACCAATCCAAATATTGACGAGAATAATCATCGTTCTTGGCAAAAGGGAAAGATTGCGTTGATCGGTGAGCCACAAAATCCTTGTCCCCAAAATAGCATTCAATATCCCGTCGCCATCTAAGATTTTTTGCATTAACAGCAAGGTAACGAACTGCGGCACGGCAATTGCAATCACAAACAAAGTCCGCCACAGCGCTTTCAAGCGTATTCCCTTTTTATTGATGAGCAGAGCAAAAATCAAACCTAAAAAGTAGTTGGTGAACGTCGCGAAAAACGCCCAGATAAACGTCCATGCCAACACCCGCAAAAAGACCATAGCAAAGCCAGTTCCGTTCCCCGAAAGAGAAAACATCATCTTGAAATTACTTAATCCCACCCAATCGAACAGTTTCCCTGGGGGCATGTGGGCATAATCGTAGTTAGTGAACGCAATCAAGACCATAAAGATAAGCGGCATCACCGTGAATACGAGCACCCCCACAAACGGCGGTATCAATAACGGAATATAAAATTTTTCATTGAGCAGAGATTGCACGTCTTCGGAAAAGGTAGTCAGTGCTCTTCCCTGGCGTTCTCTTACGTCGTTGTCGTAATTCCCCTTCACGTTCATCTGCCATATCGCCAAAAATAGAAAGACAATCACCAAACTGACGACGCCGTACAAGAGAATGAGAAAGCTGTTATCACCCGTTATCTTCTCAAAGATCTGCAGTTGCTCATTCCACTGTTCCCCTGCAAGGCGGCTACCCAAATCCCCCGAAAAGAGGTGCCCAATATACGCCCCGCCGAAAAAGATCATGTATAAGGCAAAAATCGCCTGTACGCCCAAATAAAACAATCCCTTGCCCAACTGACCGCGCGAAATTTGCCCAAAACCCATAATCAGAAAGGAGAGTCGGGTATGATACGACCCGTCTTTCATGGCATAATACAGGTTTTTGAATATGCCTGAATGCGCCCGTCTTTCAATACTTTCTTCCACCTTTTCTCCTCCCTTACATTCGGTTAATTTGCTTTCTTTTCAATCGCTCCTACGCATGCCTGCAACTGCGCCGCAAGATCAAACGTACCACCTTGCGCGCCCGTGATCATCGCCGAACCAAGCCCTTCCATCGGCACCCACAACGTTGAGGGTACGCCCTTTTGCGTTTTGCTGTATTTTAACTGCTCGGTAATCGCTTTTGCACACACGTCTGCCTGCACTTTTTCATCTGCACGCGCGTCTTCGTCCGTAGGCACAAAACCACGCTCTTCAAAGTGCTTGATCTGGTTTTCCTTGTTCGTGTAGAATTCCGCAAAATCCAAGGCGTCCGTTTTGTTCTTGGAGTAGTTGTTTACGCCCATCAGCTTATAGCCAGCAAACGCCGTCAGCTGTACTTGTTCCGCGTTTGCTTCCCCTTTATTGAGCGTATACGTGGGCAGCTTCGCCGCGGCGAAATTATCCCCAAGATAGCCTTGGATCGCCGTCTTATTCCAGATCCCCGAAACCGCCGCTACAATCGTTTTATCGTTGAACCCTGCGATGATCTTAGAATCGTTGACGTCGCCCTTAAAACGGCTGTCTTTTACGTATTCCCACATCGCTTTTGTAACCGCTTTCCCAGTATCGTTGCCAAAATCGCAAGCAATGGTCGTTTCCGCAAGATTTTCGTCATAGGTCACTTCGTAGCCGAGCCCTTTCCCGAAATAGAACGAAGTGGTATACCAACCGTCTGCCATCGGGAATGCAAATTGTTTGGTCGCGTTGCACTTGCTCAAAATCCCGTCAAAGCTCTTTACGTCCGTTTCGGATAACACCGATTTATCATAGTATAAGAAGAACGTATTATCGGTATACGGCATACCATATACACCCTTTTCACCGTCCGTTTCGATTGTTGCGGCTTCCATCGAGCCTTCAGAATTCGCCTCCGTTACACGTTGCAGTCTTTCCCCTGCAATCTTTGTCAACGCGTCGCCGTTGATGAGTTTTGGCAACTGGTCGTTGGAACAGGAATATACGTCCGCCGCGTTCTCCACGTCCTTCAGCACACGGGTCG
>SVIT01000006.1 GCA_015069365.1 Clostridiales bacterium
GGGTGAAGGTAAGACCCTTGTTTCCACGTTGCCTGCATATTTGAACGCGCTGTCGGGTAAGAGCGTACACATTGTCACTGTCAACGATTATCTTGCAAAACGTGACGCGGAATGGATGGGTAAAGTGCATAAGTTCATGGGCTTGACCGTCGGTGTTGTCGTACCTGGCATGGAAGACGACGAAAAGAGAGAAGCATACAAATGTGATATCGTATACGGTACGAATAACGAATTCGGTTTCGACTATCTTCGTGATAATCTCAAAACGGATATCACGAAGATGGTTCAGCGTGATTTGACGTTTGCAATCGTGGACGAAGTCGACTCGATTTTGATCGACGAAGCAAGAACTCCCTTGATCATTTCCGGTAGAGGGGAAAAATCCTCCGATCTTTACGTGCAGGTAGATAAGCTTGTCCGCACTTTCTCGGGCGGTTTCGACGACGAGTTAAAGGACGCGGAAGCGGAAGCGTTGGAAGAGCTTCGCCGCGAGAAGAAAAATAAGAAAAAGAACAAGCAAAAGGTTGTAGAAGAAGAGGTCGAAGAGGACGAAGAAGAATACGTCGACTACACGCAAATGACCTTGGAAGAACAGGCGAACTACGAGGCGGAACTGGAGGAAAAGCGCGCGGCGGCTTTGGCGGCGGCACCCGAAGGGAAACGCTCGTTGGCGGCGCAAAAGGATTGGGATTATATCATCAACCGTAAGGATAAGACGGTAGAATTGACGGAAAGCGGTGCGAGAAAGGCAGAAAGATTCTTCCGTATCGACAACATTGCGGAGATTGAACACGCTGATCTCAACCACCACATTCAGCAAGCGTTGAAGGCACATAAACTGTTTAAACTGGACGAAGATTATATTGTCAGCGAAGGCGAAATCGTCATCGTAGACGAATTCACCGGCCGTTTGATGATCGGACGTCGTTATTCGGATGGTTTGCACCAGGCGATTGAGGCGAAAGAAGGGGTTGAGGTACGCAGTGAAAACAAGACGTATGCAACCGTTACCTTCCAAAACTATTTCCGTCTGTATTCCAAGCTTTCGGGTATGACGGGTACGGCGAAGACGGAAGAAGCGGAATTTAGAACGATCTATTCGCTCGACGTAGTAGAGATCCCTACCAACCGTCCCATTCAGCGTGTCGACCAACCAGATATGGTATATTCCACGATCGACGGCAAAAAGCGTGCAATCATCAACGAAATTATGCAACGTCACGAAAGCGGTCAACCGATTCTGGTCGGTACGTCTTCTGTTGATAAGTCGGAAGAAATTTCCCGTTTGCTCAAGAGAAACGGTATAAAACATAATATTTTGAACGCAAAGAACCACGAACGCGAAGCGGAAATCGTTGCGCAGGCAGGCCGTTTCGGTGCAGTAACTATTTCCACCAACATGGCAGGGCGCGGTACCGATATCTTGCTCGGCGGTAATCCCGAATACCTCGCGAAAAAACGTCTTCGTGAAGAGGGGGCACAGCACGAGGATATCGAACTGGCTACCAGTATGTACATCACGGAAGTAAGCGACGAGATTATGGCGCTCCGTGAAAGATATAAGAAAGTATACGCACACTATAAAAAGGAAACGGATGAAGAAAAAGAGAAGGTTATTTCCGTTGGCGGTCTTGCATTATCGGTACAGAACGTCACGAATCCCGCCGTATCGACAACCAGTTGCGCGGTCGTGCAGGTCGTCAAGGGGACGTAGGTATGTCCGTGTTCTTCCTTTCGTTGGAAGACGATTTGGTACTCCGTTTTGGTGGGGAAAGAATGAAATCCTTGTATGCTCTTTTCAAGATCGACGAGGATACTTGCTTGCAATCCAAGATGCTTTCCCACGGTATCGAAAATGCGCAGAAGAATATCGAGGGTAGAAACTTCGGTATCCGTAAAAACGTCTTGCAGTACGACGACGTCATGAACAAACAGCGTTTGGTTATGTACGAAGAACGTATGAACGTACTTCGCGGTGCAGACGTACACGCGCAAGTGCTCAAATATATTCCCGATTACGTAGCGGAGACTTTGTCTTCAGCGGTCAATGTGGAGGATATGCCCGAACTTTGGAACGAGGCGGAACTCAACGCGGCGTTGGAAGCAAAAGTATTGCCTGAAGGCACCAACTACGTCACGCGTGAACGTTTGATGAAGTGGGATTACGAGCTTGCGCTTAAGAAGATTACCAGAAAGGTAGAAAAAGAATACGAAAAGAAGATCGAGGAATTGAAAGAACTCGGCATTGATTTTGGTGCGGTAGAACGTCGAGTGCTCCTTATGACGGTAGACAGAAACTGGATCGATCACATCGATGCGATGGATCAGCTCCGCAAGGGGATCAGTCTCCGCGCATACGGACAGGTTGACCCCATCATCTCCTACAAGAAGGAAGGGTTTGATATGTTCGATGAAATGGTAGCGCGTATTCAAAGAACGGTCATCAGTACTTTGCTCAAGGTGAAGATTGAGGCAAGACCTGCACCCGTTCCCATGCAAACCGCAAACGCGGCACCCATGTCCGCGGCGAACGGCGCGAACGCGCAGGCAAACGCACAGAATGCGCAGCCTGTAAGACCTGCGTCTGTACGTCCTTTCCGTAGACAAATGCCCGCGCCTTTGTCGAGTATGTCTTCCTTTAAGTCGGCTCAAGAAAACGCTCAAAAGTCGCAAGAAGAAAATAACGAGAACAAATAATCAGGATCAAGGGGTTTTGTATGTTCAAAGCAGATGATTACAGATTAAAAATACAAGGCATGAGAGAGGTGTTGAAAGAGGCGGAATACGCGCTGGATATCGAACATCTCCGCCCTCGTCTTGCCGAACTTGAAAAAGAGCAGGAAAACCCCGACGTTTGGCAGGATTTGGAAAAATCCACCAAGATTGGGCGTGAAATTTCTGCTATACGTAACAAGATTTCCGCTTATGAAAAGGGCGCAACGGCGCTCTCCGACGCGGAAGACGTCATTGATCTTATCGAAGAGACTGAAGACGAGAGCTTGATTGCGGAGTTGGACGAAATGCTTTCGATCGCCGATAAGGATATCGAAGATATGCGTATCCGCGCGATTTTGAAAGGGCCTTACGACAACCACAATGCAATGCTTGCTCTCCATGCAGGTGCAGGCGGGACGGAAGCGTGCGACTGGTGTCAGATGCTGTACCGTATGTATTGCCGTTATTGTGAAAAGATGGGCTTTAAGGTCTACGAATTAGACCGCGAAGCAGGGGACGGCGCAGGTTTTAAGAGTGTGGATTTCCGTGTGGAAGGTGAAAACGCATACGGGTATTTGAAAGCGGAGATGGGGGTACATCGTTTGGTACGTATTTCCCCGTTCGACGCGAACAAACGCCGTCAGACTTCGTTCTGTTCGCTCGAGGTTATGCCTGAGGTTGAGGACGACAACGAAGTAGAGATCAACGACGACGATATTCGTATTGATATTTACCACTCGGGCGGTGCAGGCGGACAAAACGTAAACAAGGTTGCCTCTGCCGTTCGTATCACGCACTTCCCGACGGGTATCGTGGTACAGTGTCAAAACGAACGTTCCCAGCTCCAGAACAAAGCAATGTGTTTTAACATGCTGCGCTCGAAACTCTTGGAAAAGAAGATCGAACAGCGCCAGGCGGAAGCGGCGGCGATGAAAGGGGACGTGAAGAAAATTGAATGGGGCGCGCAGATCCGTTCTTACGTGTTCTGTCCGTACACCCTTGCAAAAGATCATCGTACGGGATACGAGAAAGGGGATATTCAGGCGGTCATGGACGGGGATATCCACGGTTTCGTAATTGATTATTTGAAAAAAGCATAATAAAAGGGGCGGTATACCGCCCTTTTTGTAGGTTAGAAATATGTACAATCCTTTAGAAAACATAGACCTTCATAAACCCGAGCCGATCATTCTCGGGATAGAATCCTCTTGCGACGAAACGGCGGCGGCTGTGATCAAGGGGAGAAAAATTCTGTCCGACGAAATTGCCTCTTCCGCGAGTTTGCAGGCGGAATATGGCGGCGTTGTTCCAGAACTTGCCTCTCGCGCCCATACGGACGAAGTGGCGAAAGTGGTGGAACGCGCGGTGAAGAATGCAGGGATCACCTATGCCGATATCGACGCGGTAGCGGTGACGTATGGTGCTGGGCTGTTAGGGGCGCTCCTTGTCGGCGTGTCCTTTGCTAAGGCGTTTGCGTACGCTTTGAACAAGCCGTTGATCGCGGTCAACCATATCCGCGGACATCTTGCGGCGGCGTATTTGGATTCGCCCGATTTACAGCCACCCTTTGTGACGTTGCTTGCCAGTGGCGGGCATACGGCGATTTTGTATGCAAAGTCAGAAAGTGAGTTCGAGATACTCGGGGCGACGTTAGACGATGCGGCAGGCGAGGCGTTTGATAAGGTTGCGAGGGTGCTTGGCTTGAAATATCCTGGCGGCCCGCATATTGAGCGCACGGCGCAAGAGGGGGAAGCGAACGTACCGATGCCTAAGATGTTGAAAGGTGGCGGCGGTTATAATTTTTCGTACAGCGGCTTGAAGACTGCGGTCATCAATTACTGTCATACGAAAGACCAGAAAGGCGAAAGTTATTCCAAGGCGGACGTAGCGGCTTCTTTCCAGAGTGCGGCAGTAGACGTTTTGGTGGAAAAGACTGTGGCGGCGGCGAAAGAAAAGGGGGTGGCTACGGTCACCGTTGGCGGCGGCGTTGCTGCAAACGGATATTTAAGGAGCAGTCTGCAATCGGCGTGTAAAAAGGCAGGGTTACGGTTGATTTTGCCTGAAAAACGGTACTGTACGGACAATGCCGCGATGATTGCGTCCGAGGGCTTGGTGCAATACAGGTTAGGGAATTTTGCGAAGATGGATTTGACGGCGAAGGCGTCCATTCCATTAGCGGCGACCTTAGAAACGGTGCAAAGCCGTGCCGCAAAATCTGAGAAATAAGAGGGAACAATGTTTTTTGAGCACTTTTGGGAATTTATCCTGCATGCAATCGAGGACACTTTGCCGCTTTTGCCGTGGATCTTGCTTATCTATCTTTTGATAGAGTTGCTTGAAAGTAAGGCAGACCTTAGCAAGGTGAACCGTTTTGGCGGTAAGATGGGGCCTCTCGTCGGTTCGGCGACGGGGTTGATTCCGCAATGCGGATTTTCCGTTATGGCGGCAAAGCTGTTTGAACAAAAATACATCACCATAGGCACGTTGCTTGCAATCTTTATGGCGACCAGTGACGAAGCGTTTATTTTGATGCTTTCTTCGGGGCAGGGCGCTGTATGGGTACTGCCTATGCTGGGGGTAAAAATTGCCGTCGGCGTATCGGTTGGATATGCTGTGGATTTCATTGCAAATAGAATAGGTAGGGGGCAGGTATGCGCTGAAATCCCTTCCGATTACGAAAAAGAGCCGAAAACTGCGCATGAAATGTTCATTCGGCAGTACCTCAATGAAAAGGACGTAGAGGTAAAATGTTCTTGCGGGCGTTCGCATAAGGACGATTCGCCTTGGAAAAAATACTGCTACTATCCCATTCTGCATACCTTAAAAGTGGCTGCGTTTATCTTCCTTGTCAACTTCGTTTTGACGGCGATTATACATTCGGTCGGGGAAGAAGTGTTCGTAGAGTTTATGCATAGAAATCGTTTCCTGCAGCCGTTTATCACCAGCATGATCGGTTTGATCCCTAACTGTGCGTCCAGTGTTGTGATCACGGAGACCTTCCTTGTCGGGGGGATCACGTTCGGGTCGTGTGCGGCAGGATTGTGTGCCAACGCAGGTATGGGTTTTGTAGTGCTTTTGAAAAATGTGCGTCAATGGAAACGCAACGTTATTTTAATCGCAATTTGCTACGGCGTATCCGTTTTGGTGGGGATTTTGTTGAATATTTTCCCGATTATCATTTAAAAATGCACGCCTCCGTTTGAAAAAGCGGAGGTTGTGTTATAAATAAGTATAGAAATTTTGCTCTGCGGAGGAAAAATATGGAACAAGTAAACGTTTTAGGACATACGGACGGCGTGTTAAAGATCGCTCTTTCGGGGGATATTGATCTTGGCAATGCGGAGGCTTTTTATGCGGAAGTGAATACTGCGTACAGTGTTGCGCCTGCCGATATTTTATTTGATTGCGAGGGTTTGAACTTTATCGACAGCACTACGCTGGGGACCTTTGTGAAAATTTTGAAAGAGGTAAAGGCGAACGGGCATACCTTGCGCCTTTGCAATTTGCAGCCGAAGATTAAAAAGCTGTTTTTGATCTGTTCGTTGGATTCGCTGATGGAGATTGCCTGATATGAAAAAATTTTCTGTAACCCTGCCTTTGACGGGGGAATATCTGACAACGATACGTTTGACGACGGGCGGATTGTGTTCCCTCGTCGGCTTCGACGTGGATTTTGCCGAGGACTATAAGGTGTGTGTCACTGAGAGTCTTTTGATCTTGAAAAGGAACGGTTATACTACGGCGACGATTGATTTTTCCGTGGGAGAAGCGCTTAGTTGTGTTGTTTTGGGAAAGGAACGGAACGGGCAAAAAGAGGATGCGGCGGAGGATGAAATTTCGCGCGCGTTGCTTTCAGCGTTGCTTGGAACAGTGGATATTCAGACGGACGAAAACGGCGAAACGTATAAAATTGCATTTGAAGGGTAACGATGACGGAAGAAAGGATGGACGCGCTGTTTCAGCGCTACAAAGAGACGGGCGATATTCGTATACGTAACGAGATTGCCGAGAAATATCTCTACATAGCCGATATCCTTGCAAAGAAGTTCTTAGGAAGAGGGGTTGAGTACGACGACTTGAAACAGGTCGCCGCGTTTGCGCTTATACGCGGTATCGATCGCTTTGATCCCGACCTTGGTATGCAGTTTACGACCTTTATCACGCCGACAATTACGGGGGAAATCAAGAATTATTTCCGCGATAAATCCCGTATGGTAAAGCTACCCCGCCGTCTTGGCGAGATTAGTGCGGCGGTGCGTAATTTTTCCGCTGATTATGAGGCAAAGAATGGGGTAAAACCCAATGTATTGACGATAGTGGATGCGTTAGGATTAACGGAAGAAGAAGTGGTACGCGCGCTGGAAATCGGCGGTACGGTTTCTTTGGACGGTATGGCGAGCACTGATGACGAGGGGGATAAATCCCTTTACGCGTTACTTGCCAGCGGTGAAGAGGGGTATGAGAATTTTGAGTTGAAAGAGACTCTGCGCGCAGCGATGCGTGATTTTACGGAGACTGAGCAGGCTTTGATCAAATATCGCTACGTAGACGAGCTGTCGCAGAGCGAAACCGCAAAGCGTTTGGGTGTTTCTCAGATGTTTATTTCCCGAATGGAAAGAAAGCTGTTGGGGAAACTGAAAGAAATTTTGCAAGATATTTAAGAAAGTATTTGTCTGAAAGGCAAAAGGAGACGCAGATGTTTTTCAAGGTGAAAAATTATGCGACCATGCAGACGGCGCTGGACGAATTATGCGCGTTTCTGACCGAGAGTGGAATCCCGCAGGAGTTGGTCTTTGACAGCAAGCTAATCGCGTGCGAGTTGTTGGGGAACGTGCTGAAATATACTGGTGGGGAGTCGGGATTGCATGGCGAAATAAAAGACGGTTATATCGGGTTGAAGATACTTTCCGAGCGGTATTTTGCCTTGCCTGAAAAGATTGTTTGCTCGGACGTTTTATGTGAGAGCGGTAGAGGATTGTTTTTGGTTAACAAGCTTTGTGACGGCAGAATCATTTCTGACGAGGAAGGGATCAAGGTTCTGTTAAAAATAGACAAATAAAAAAGACGAGTGCTATGAAAACTGCGCTCGCCTTTTATTTATATAGTAGGATAACAAGAAACGCCGACCGTAAAGGTCGGCGTTTTATAACTTCAAGAGAATCCGTAATGATTAGATCATTTTGATCGAGAATTGATACATTTTACCGAGCAAATCGCCAGGAATTCTATCTCTGTACTGACCGAGGTAAATAAAGATCTTGCGGAAGAATTCTTTATTATCGCCGCCTACAACATAGTCGGGAATTTCAGGCAACGTGCCTTTAAATCTCAAGATGAAGAGTTCGGTGAAAGCATTTCTTTCTTCCGTATTGAGCGTAGCGATGAACGGGTCAAAACTCTTGCAGTTGTAGAAATCGTAGCCTGCGGTGTTGACGTGGGGTTCGTGGGGGAGGAAGGAAGGATTAATTTCTTCCGCCATAAGAACGCCGGCAACAGGGCCGCCTTCATAAGCGTAAGCTTCTGCATATTCTTCCGTATGGAAGCCCTGCATAGCTTCTTCTTTCGCGTCTTCTACTTCTTTCTTGTTTGCTTTTCTGATTAAGATAACGTCGATAACGATCTGAGCAATCGTCAAAAGCGCTGCCAAGATAACAAGCAAATATTGAGGCTTTGTGAGAGTTGCGCGAAGGCTGAACAATACGTAGCAAACAACGAGCGCCATAATCAAGGAGATAATATGACGAACGAGGTCTTTAACCCAACCCTTTTCAGCAATCAAACGAACCATTGCAATGAGCATGGTCACGAAGATCCAAACGAGAGCAACAACGGAGAGGATCTTAGCGATGGTTTCCTGAGCCAACAATTGATCTTTAGCGATTGCCAACGCAAGGAGTACGGAATAACCAACAGTGATAAGACCGCGCAATACGTTAATCCAAACTGCCTTCTTAACCTGAACAAGGCAAAGGATAAAATAGAACAATACGCCAACAGCAGCGATTGCAAGGGTAACGAGGTCAATTGCGCTCTTGCCGTCTGCGCTGTTAGAGGTGCTAACTACCATCAAAGCATAGGTGTAAGCGAATGCACCGAATACAAGGAAGAACAAAGATTTCTTCGTGCGGGTAGGTGCTTTTACCTTCGAGAAGAGTGCGCACAATGCTACGATTGCGGCGATTGCAAGACCGAGTACGCAAAGGTAAACGCTGACGCCGTATACGCCGCCCAACATGGTGCCGGGGGTCATAATGGGAAGCACGCCGAACAATTTGTTACCAGAAGAGAAACCTCCAGTAAGCGTCGAAAGCAACGTACCCTTACTTTCTGCGTAATTCGCGCCCAAGCCCGTGAACATAGGGAGGAAGAATGCAGCAACGCTAAGTACGAGAACGAGCAACGCAAGCAGGCGATACCCAACGTATTTTTTGTTCGCGGGGTGTTCCGAATTGTTGGCAGCCTCGGGTGCGGGTGCAGCGCCGGGAGCCATTTCGTTCATGTTCTTTTTGCTCATAACAAAAATCTCCTGAAAATTTTTTTGAAGTTACCGTCCTGAATTATACGTCTTAAAACCCTAAAAGGCGCATATATCAGAATAAACTATTTATTTTACAATATTATATCACTTTAAAATGACGATGTCAATACTTAAGAGCGGTCTATTTAGAAAAAAACAACAAAAAACGCATATTTTTTTATAAAGGCGAGAGGGGATTTTATACAAAAACTCTTTCTCGTGCTTTTTTTGAAAGAGCGGTGACAAGATGTAAAAAAAACGCTGAAAAGCCTTGAAAAAAAATCTGATTTGCTGTATAATGGTAGTATACGGCTATTGCAGTGAAGAAGGAGGGGACGGATAATGTCCGAACTCGGAAAAATTGAGAAAGTAATTGCGGAAAAATTGAATATACAGGTACGGTTTTATGCGGAAAATACCCGTCCTGACGGAGTTCCCGTCTGCGACAAGTCCTTTGAGGGGGTTGCGGATGATGGGCAGTACACCTATTTTCGTTTTTTGTATAGAAGCGTTGGGTACGTCGGTGTGATCGAGGGCGTAGGCGAGCTGGAGAAAAACTATGCTCTGCTTTTGCCGTCGTATATCGAAGGATTTGGGGATCGCGAGGCGGAACTTCCCAAGGCGGAACATCTGAAACGAATACTCCTTGGCGAATGTTCTTCAATGGGCATATATAAATATATGACGAAATTTTCCGTAAAGGGAACGGCGTGTTTTGTGATTGCACTGTACGTTCCAAAATATATGCGTGAAACGTTGGCGGTTTTGGAGCAATACGGCGGGAATAGTCTGGATACCGCTCTACAAATGAGTGAAACGACCTGCGTTTTGGTGCGTTTTATCAGCGAGGAAATTGACGATTACCGTTCTTCCGTCGATTATGCCGAATTTATCGTGCAATCCTTGAACGAAGAGTTGGGGATAGAGGTCCGTGCAGGCGTCGGCCCGACAGTGAAAGAGCTGAAAGACGCAGCGTTGTCCTATACGGGCGCGGAGAATGCACTTCGCTATAGTGACGTTTTCGAGATGCAGGGAAACGTGCACTCGTACAGAGAATTTCTTTTGGTGAAGATGTTGGAAGATATTCCCGAAAGCAAACTTGCGGAGTACCTTGCGGAGTTATCCGACGACCGCTTCAACGAGATTTTTGAGGATGAGGAAATGCTGAGTACGGCAGAATGTTTCCTGCAACATGACCTCAACGTCAGCGAGACCTCGCGTAACCTTTATATGCACAGGAATACGCTTTTATACCGTTTGGATAAAATTGAAAAAGCGACGGGTTTGAATATCCGCGCATTTTCGGACGCCGTATCTTTCCGTGTATTGACGATTTTGTACAAGCTGTTGAAAAAATAATGACGAAAGATGCCCGTTTTCAGGATATAATTATCCGTTGAAACGGGTATCATATATTTGTGACGGGAATATAGAAGGAGAAAGTAATGGACGACTTTTTTGAAGAGTTGAATGAGGATAAAAAGACGGAGGAAAAGGGATTAAACTCGACCATGCCCCCCACGAAACACGAAAAAAAACGCAAAACGAGGACGGTTGTAACAGCAATCGGGCTGGCGGTTGTGTCCTTTATTGCAGGCGGTTTTTCCGTATGGTTTTCGCTGGATAAACAGCTTAGAACGTTGGCAAAAGTGAAAAACACGATCGATAGAGAATATTATAAGGAAATCGACGACGAAGTATTTTACGGGGCAATCTTCGATGCGGTCAACGGTCAGTTGGACGATTATTCGGGGTATATGACTGCAGATGAATATGCCGCTTCTGCAGATTCGTTGGCAGGGAAACGCGCGGGGATCGGGCTTGTTTTTTCCACGCTGGACGAAAATGGTAAAGAGCAAATGAAGATTGTACGCGTGTGCGGAAATTCTCCAGCGGAAGAGGCGGGCGTTGTCGCAGGCAGTCATTTGATTGCTTTTGGGAAAACGAAAGACGGTCTTGTGGAGAGTCAGGTGTTCTCCGAATTTTCCGATTTTTTAAACACTTGTAAAGACGAGGAAAGTTTTTGGGTACGTTTGCGAGTCGGGGAGACGGAAAGTGAAAAACAGCTTAAAAAGAGCATGTACGTAGAGAACTACGTCTTTTATAAAACGAATGCAAAATCGTACGGGTTTTGCGGTAACAATGCGGAGCAATTGACGGAAAATGGGGCACCCATGTCCTATTTGAACGACGAAACGGCGTACATTCGTCTGACCCAGTTTGGGGGTGAGGCAGGCTCGTCATTTCAAAAAGTAATGAATCTTTTTAAGACGGATGGCAAGAAAAATCTCGTTCTTGATCTTCGGGGTAACGGCGGCGGATATTTGGACGTAATGCAAGAGATTGCATCTTATTTTTGCAAAGGGGCAACAGAGAAGAAACCGATTGCTGCGGTAGCGGACTTTGGAGAGAAGAAACAAAAGTATAAGGCAACGGATAATCTATACGGCGAGTATTTTTCTAATGAGAGTCGCATTTGTGTGTTGGCAGACAGTAGCACAGCGTCTGCGTCCGAAGCGTTGATCGGCTGTATGATTGATTACGGCGCGGTTGGTTATGGTGATATTTGCCTTTCTCAGCGCAACGGCGTTGCGAAAACGTTCGGGAAAGGAATTATGCAGGCGACCTATTTTTTAGGCGCGGAGAAAGACGCGATAAAACTGACTACGGCGGAGATTTGTTGGCCAATTAGTGAAAGAAGTATTCACACAAGGGGCATTCTTCCTCAGGACGGAACAAAGACGGTTGCTGAGGGAGTGAATGACGAAATAGAGCTTGAAATGGCAATCAAGGCATTGTTTTAGCTACCCATGTGCGAAATGAATTAAAAAAGGTGAAACGCACGTCTTGGGTGAGACGTGCGTTTCGCAATTTATTATGGAGGTGTTTCAGGTCATAGGGATTTGACCATGGAAACGAAAAAACAAGTTAATTTTCATTTATGCATATAGTATAACAACCTTTTGCGTAAATTATGTTGTAGAATTGTGATAAACAGTTGAAAAAATAAACAAAAAAGGAGCGAGGGTGACCTCGCTCCTTTCACATTTGTATCTACTTATTCAGCTTTTGCATTTTCGATGGACTTCAACGCTTTTTCCACAACGTTTTCTACAGTGAAACCGAAGTGAGGGAAAAGCTTGCCTGCAGGTGCGGAAGCCCCGAAACTGTTCATTGCGATGATTTCGCCGTAATCGCCTGCGTATTTGTACCAGCTGTAAGGAGAAGCCGCCTCTACGCAGACTCTCGCTTTTACTTTCTTGGGCAGGATATTGTCTTTATATGCCTGCGTCTGTTTTTCGAATTCTTCGATACAAGGCATAGAGACGACTCTTGCATTCACGCCCTGTTCAGCCAAAACGGCTTTTGCCTTGACGCAGAGTTCGACTTCCGAACCAGTCGCAATCAACAGAACGTCGGGATCTCCTTCGCAGTTTTCAAGGATGTAGCCGCCTTTCAATGCCGATCTGCCGCTACCTTCATATTGAGGCAAGTTCTGACGGGAGAGAACGAGGGTGGTAGGTTGGTTGCCGCTGAGCGCGGATACCCAAGCTGCCGCCGTTTCTTTACCGTCTGCAGGGCGGTACACTTTCATACCGGGAATAGAACGAAGCATGATGAGCTGTTCAACGGGTTGATGAGTAGGGCCGTCTTCGCCTACGCCGATCGAATCGTGCGTCATGATATAGGTAACGGGCAAGTTCATCAGCGCGGACAAACGCATAGCGGGCTTGCAGTAATCGGAGAACACGAAGAAGGTTGCGCAGTATGCCTGAATACCGCCGTGGAGCTGCATACCGTTTGCGATCGCCGCCATAGCGTGTTCGCGGATACCGAAGTGCATATTTCTGCCTGCAAAGTTATTTGCAGAGAAGTCGCCGTAGGTGATTTCGTCCGTATTTTTCATATCGGAAAGATTAGAGGGGGCAAGGTCAGCCGAGCCGCCCATAAGCTGGGGTATTTTTCCTGCCAACTTATTGAGGACTTGCGCGGAAGTTTGACGGGTTGCCATAGGCTTTGCGAAGTTGTACAAGCCTTCGATATCGTCGAAGTTGGGCTTTTCGCCAGCCATAACCGCCTTATATTCCGCCGCGAGTTCGGGGTAGGTTGCCTCGTATTCTACGAGCATTTTTTTCCACTGAATTTCCGCGTTAGCGCCCGCTTGCGCAGCGATTTTGCAGTGTGCATAAACTTCTTCGGGACATTCGAAAGGAGGATATTCCCAGCCGAGTGCTTCCTTGGATTTTTGCAGGTTTTCCGCACCGAGGGGAGCGCCGTGGCATTTTGCCGTATCCTGCAAGGGAGAACCGTAACCGATGTTGGTGTGGCAAATGATGATCGAAGGCTTGTCCGTGCGTGCCTTTGCCTGTTCAATTGCACGGGAAAGTTCGGTAATGTCGTTGGGATCTGTGGTAAGATCAACGTGAAGCACCTGCCAGTTTTGCGCTGCGAAACGCGCGCCGACGTTTTCTTTGAAGGTTACGTCGGTATCCCCCTCGATGGTGATTTCGTTATCGTCATAAAGGAGAATGAGCTTCCCAAGTCCGTGCGTACCTGCGAAAGAGCAAGCCTCGTAGGAGATGCCTTCTTCCAAACAGCCGTCGCCGCAGAAAGCGTAGGTGTAGTGGTCTACTACTTTATAGCCGGGTTTGTTGTATTTAGCGGCAAGGTGCGCTTCAGCAAGCGCCATACCGACCGCGTTTGCGATCCCTTGACCCAAGGGGCCCGTCGTGGTTTCGACGCCTGCGGTGTGACCATATTCGGGGTGACCGGGAGTCTTTGAACCGAATTGACGGAAAGATTGCAGATCTTCCATGGTAATGCCCATTCCGTAGAGGTGGAACAGGGTATAATTGAGCATAGAACCGTGTCCTGCAGACAGAATGAATCTGTCACGGTTGTCCCAGTTCAAATCAGCGGGATTAAACTTAAGGAAGTGTTGGAAAAGGGTGTAGCCGATCGGCGCCGCGCCCATGGGGAGCCCAGGGTGACCGGATTTAGCCTTTTCAATCGCTTCAGCGGACAAAATTCTGATGGCATTGATAGTTGTTTTTTGTGCGTCCATATATGCTTACTCCTAAAAAATATTGCTATGTAAGGGGCGAATTTTTGGGTTCTTCGCCGAGAACCTTATTCAGCCGTTTCGACCTGATTGATGGTTAACTGTTCTGCTTCGGGTGCTTCTTCGATTTCTACCGCAGTTGTTATTTCTGATTCAGGGATATCTTCTTCGGAAACGATGGTAACTGTTTCGATTTCTTCTTCAGGGATGACAGTTGCCGTTACAATTTCTGATTCGGGGATATCTTCTTCGGAAACGAGGATTGCTACCGCTTCGGGCAGGATTAACTGTTCGTTTTCTTTGGGTTCTTCAACCGTTTTGGACTGAGGACGAACGTATTGTTCGCCCTGGAAAATAAAGGACAAACAAGAGGGATCGTTTACGTATTCCGTCTTGATTTCATTCATGATTTTTTGTCTTTCCGCGTCAATCGCCTCTTTCAAAGGCGTTACGTCAAGGCAGGAATATTTTTTCAGGAAATAGTAAAGATCTTTTTCGATCTTCCATACACCGCCCTTGCAAACGCTTTCAATATTGATGGGGAGAATAGGGTCGTGAAGACTCATTCTCAGCAATGCCCAACCGTCGCCGTGGCATTCTGCGTAGTTTACGCGGCAGCCCTCATAGTTATTCGGAACAACTTCAATATATTCCGTCTTTGTGGCGTACTGCTCAAAATCTTTCAATACTTGATTTCCCAGCGCTTTGAAATCCTCTTGATTGGTGATATTAAGACGAATTTCTACAGCCTCTTCAGGTGTTTCCAAATCAGCGATCAAATCAGTCAATTCTCTGCCCTCCTTAGCTTCGTTTGCAAACGCGATCAAAAGTCTGGTGATAAGATATGCGCCGTCGTCCAGGAAATAATTTTCCATCAAAGCGGCATGACCGCTCGTTTCAATCGCCAAAGGTGTGTATTCGCCCGCTTGATTGAGCCGAAGCGCTTCGTTGATAACGTTTTTATAGCCTCTCTTAAAGCGATGGTGTTTACCTCCGCAGGTATTGATGAATTTCGTCAATCCGTCGGAAGTGATCGAATCTGTAACGATCGTACCTGCTTTTTCTTTCAACAATACAGCGGAAATGAGGGCGATCAAGCGGTTGCGATTGATTTCCTCGCCATTTTTATCCACGGCGCCCACTCTGTCCACGTCTGTATCGAAGATGATCCCAAGATCTGCATTTGCAGTAAGGGTCGCATTGCGAATGGATTCCATTGCCTGCGCATTTTCGGGGTTGGGGATATGGTTGGGGAAAGTCCCGTCAGGTTCTAAAAATTGCGAACCCGCCGTATCCGCACCGAGAGGAATAAGGACCTTGGTCGCGTAGAAACCGCCTGCGCCGTTTCCTGCGTCCACGATGATTCTTTTGCCTTGAAGGGGAGTTTCCTCACCCGTTGCGCTACGTACCTTTTCCACCAACGCTACTGCGTATTCATCCAGATAAGATTTTTCGGTACGTTCGCCAAGGGTGTTCGGGGTGGCAAAACGGTATTCTGCCGCCATTTCCAACAGCTCTGCTACGTCCGAGCTTTCCAAACCGCCGTTCGGAGAGAAGAATTTCATACCGTTGCGGTTTGCGGGCAAATGACTTGCGGTGATCATGATTGCGCCGTGACAATATTTTTCTGCTTGTCTTTTTTCGTCTTTAAGCAGCATAAACATAGAAGGAGTGGTAGAAAGCCCTGTGATTACGGCGTCGTGACCAGTAGAAGTAATACCGTTTACAACGGCTTCGCAAAGTGCAGGGGACGAGATGCGAGAATCATACCCAACCGCTACGCATACCTTTGTTTTTCCCGTATGGGAGATCAGCCATACGCAAAACGCCTTTGCGATATTTGCGGCGGCCTCTTCCGTCAGGGTGATCGGTTGATCTTTCACGCCTGCGCTAGCAATCCCGCGCACGTCTGTGCCGTTTTTCAGTTTCATGTATTCCGCTACCGTCATGATTTTGCTCCTTATCGGTGGTTTGTCTGTTTTTCTGTCGCGCGCGATGTGCGTGCGCAAGACCTCTATATATTATAGCGTTTTTTTCTGCATTTTTCAAGCTTTTTACAGAAAAAAGTTTTCTATTTTTACAATAATTTAGAAAAAGGTGGAGAGAGTTGTAAATTTTGTAAACAATAAAACAAATTATAGACAAAATCAGTCAAATTTGTGGAAAACATTTGACAAATGGCAGGTATAGTGATACAATATATTTCGTCCCGATCGGTATTTTGTGTTTGAGCAAAATAAAAGGAGAGTACTATGAAATTGTTTGATGTTTCCAGTGATTCTACGGGTGATCTGAAAAAAGAATACAGAGAGGAGAGAGGGATCTGGTTCGTTCCATTGACGTTTACGTTAGAGAAGAACGGACAAATCGAAGAAGGACTGGATAATTTTACGACGGAAGAAGAATACGTCGAATTTTTTGAAAAAGTAGAGAATGGGGCATTCCCCCGTACGGCAAAGTTGAACTATGAGGCGCATATCGAGCATTTCACGAAGATGGCGGAGGCAGGCGTTAAAGACGTTTTGCATTTCATGATTTCTTCGGGACTTGCCAACACGATTACGATCACGCGCCAAGCGGCGGCAGACGTCAAGGCGAAATATCCCGATTTTAACGTGTATGCGGTAGATCCTTTGACCGCGACGATTGGGCAGGGCATGCTGGCGGCGTTGGCGGCGGATTGCAGGGATAAAGGTATGACGGCGCAGGCAACGTACGATTATTTGATGGAGGCGCGTCAGCGTATCCAACACTGTATTGTTCCCAATGATTTGTTCTATCTTAAGAAAGGCGGACGCGTTTCTGCAGTATCGGCGGCGGTCGGTACAATGCTTAATATCAAGCCGATGATCACGTTCGACGAAGAGGGAAAACTGAAGGTCGTTGAGAAAAATAAAGGTATGAAAAAAGCCTTTGCAAGGATACTGCAACACATGGAGAAGGCACCCATGGACGAGTTGAAGATCGCAGTAATCGTGCATACGAACAATTATGCGGGCGCGGAAGAGCTTGCAAAGCTCGTTGAAGAAAAGACGGGGGTAAAACCCTTGGTTACCATTATGGGTCCCGTAATCGGGTCGCACGTAGGCCCTGGGTCGGTCTCCTGCGGTTGGCTGTCCACCAAGACGAGAAAACAACTTTCAAGTGAGTTATACGGCGATTGAAAAATTACTTTATAAACAGTAAAACGGCGTTTGCGCCGTTTTTTGTTTTTTCAAACGCTTGACTTTTAAAAATAAAGTGATATAATGAAAATACAACCAAATACGAACGAACGGTATCCTTTCTGCGGAAAGGGTTTAATAGGGAAGAGAGAAATCGGTTTTTCCGAATTGCTCCACTGCCTCCGCAACCGTAAGAACGTCCGCACCTTTTCACTGTATTTTTATGGGAAGGAAAGGGGCAGGTATGCGATGAATGTATATCAGGGCGTTGTAAGTCGGGAGACCTGCCGTGCGTTTTAAAGCGAATTTTCTGCGGAGAGGCGGAGAAGGGATCAGGTCTTTTACAAGGCTTTTTTCATGATACTTTCCAAACGCGGATATTCGCGTTTGGATTTTTTAATGTGAGGTGTTCTTATGAAACGCAAAATTGTATCTATTCTTTTGGCGGTACTGGCTTTGACTTGCGCGTCGTCTTGTTCCTTGACGGACGGAGTGAAAAATCTTCTCGACAAACTGGAGGGTAAGACGGACGGGGTCGCGCTTGCTTATCACATGGAGGCGACGGAAACGCGCATTGTAATTGTTCCTGAAAGTCAAATCGGGGATACGACGTTGATTGATTATATGGAGAGGGCGAGACTCAACGGCGGGTTCACTTATGAGGTAAAAGACGGTATGGTGACGAGTATCAACGGAAAATCGAACACGGCGGACTTTAGCGGTTGTTGGATGTTGTACACGTCTGATGCCGAGTTCTCCAACACCGCTTGGGGGACGGTCGAGTACAATGGAAAAACGCTTGGCAGTGCGATTGTCGGGACAGAAGATCTGCCTACAAAAGCGGATGAAATTTATCTCTGGGAATACTGCACCTTTTAAAAAGGTGTAGGGCAGGTATGCGATGAACGACAAAATTCGACAAAACGGACGGAGTATGTCTGAAAATAACGGACGAAAAAGGACTGCGAAAGAATGCGCCTATCTCGCGGTTTTTGTCGCGCTGACAATCGGCGCGCAACTGGCGTTTTTCGCAATCCCTGGAATAGAAGTCGTGACGGTTTTGTTCGTGGCATATTCCTTTGTATTCGGGGCAAGACGAGGGATGTTGGCGGCGACGGCGTTTTCTCTTTTACGGCAGTTTGTCTTTGGAATTTTTGTCAACGTGCTCGTGTTGTACTTATTGTATTACAATCTGCTTGCCTTTGTGTTCGGCAGGTTGGGAAGACGTGGGAAACCGAGCGTACGCACGTTAATTTTCTTGACGATGCTAGCGTGCGTCTTTACTGTGTTTTTTACGCTGACGGACAATCTTTTGACAGCGTTTTGGTATGGGCTGTCGGGGAACGCCGCGCGGGTGTACTTTTCTGCATCCATACCCGTTATGATTTCGCAGACGGTGTGTACGGCGGTGACGGTGGGCGTCTTGTTTTTGCCCTTACAACGGGTGTTTTCCACTATCAAAAAAGGAATGTAAAAGGCTTGCCGCACGGCAAGCCTTTACTCGTATAAATGTGAAAAATCCTCGTATTCATTTAAAAATTCTTTTGTGTCGAGAATGCGGAGATTGCAACCGAAGTAGGGATGAGGCGGTCCGCCCGTGATTTTTTCGATTTCACCGTCTCGGCAAAATCCGTGGCCGAAAAGGGCGACAAGCTTTTCCGACAGAGAATCTTCCAAAAACCCGAGTGTGCGGTTTAGGGAGATACTGTATACGGAAATGCGGTTGGGAAAATCGTCCATAGGAGTATGAACAATCTGCAATTCGTCCCCTTCGCGGCTCTGTGCGATTGCGCCTTGGTGAGAAAGGGAGGTGACCGCGTGCAGTTTGCAAAAAACGGGGAAGGAAAGACCACTCTCTTTCAACCGCCGAGCATACGCCTTTTCCTCTTTTCTTGCTTGTCTTTTCATTTGTAAATATGTCCAAACGTTCATATCAAAAGTATAGCATACTTTCGCGGGATTGTAAAGCGAAAGAATAAGAAAGAAGGCGGAAAGAATTTAACAGAAAAAATATTGAAAAAGTCTTGCAATCTTGCACGGGATTTGATACAATATATAAAAATAAAGAAAGGAGATTTTGTATGACTTACGAACAGGCAAAAGCGTTGCTCGAAGAAAAAGGGCAGGCGCATCTCTTGAAATATTATGATGAGTTAGACGCTGCGGGCAAGGCGAGATTGCTCGATGGAATCGCAAGCATTGCGTGGGATTTTGAAGAGGCGTTGGCAAACCCCGCTGACTTGAGCGGTAAGGGCCGTGTAATCAGCCCGATCGAAGGGCTTCGCATTGCAGACATCGAAGAGAGATATGAAGAATATGAGAAAGTCGGTGTTGAGGCGATCAAGGCAGGGAAAGTCGCGGCGGTATTGTTGGCGGGCGGTATGGGTACCCGTTTGGGGGTAGACGGTCCGAAGGGCGCGTACGATATCGGCGTAACCAAGCCTTTGTACATTTTCGAACAGCAGATGAACAATCTTAAGGAAGTGGTTGCAAAATGCGGCGTGATTGTTCCTTTGTATATCATGACGAGCGATAAAAACCATGACCAGACGACGGCGTTCTGGAAAGAACACGACTATTTCGGCTATCCCGAGGCGGACGTTAAGTTTTTCAAACAGGAAATGGCGCCTGCGGTTGACTATGATGGGAAGATTATTTTAGAGCGTAAGGATACGCCTGCTCTTTCTCCCAACGGCAACGGCGGTTGGTTCAGCTCGTTGCAAAAGGCAGGGCTTTGCGAAGATTTGCATGCGCGCGGTGTAGAATGGCTGAATATCTACGCGGTAGACAACGTATTGCAAAGAATTGCCGATCCCGTATTTGTCGGTGCGACGATTTTACACGGCGTAAACTGTGGTGCGAAAGCAATCTGCAAAACCAATCCTTATGAAAAGGTAGGCGTTTTGTGTATGGACGGTACGCAGCCCGACATTATCGAATATTACGAGCTGACGGACGAGATGGCGAACCAGAAAGATGAAAAGGGCAATCTTGCATACCTTTACGGCGTTATCATGAACTATTTGTTCCGCTTGACGAAACTGGAAGAAATCGTTGACCAAAAAATCCCCGTGCACATTGTTGAAAAGAAGATCGAGTGTCTTTGCGAAGACGGTGTAACGAGAAAACCTGAAAAGGAAAACGGCAAAAAATTCGAGGCGCTCGCAGTCGACCTTATTAAATTGATGGGCAGTGTATTGCCTTTCGAGGTTGTACGTGAAAAAGAATTCGCGCCCATCAAAAATAAGACGGGCGTTGACAGTGTAGAGTCCGCGAGAGAACTCTTAAAAGGCAACGGAGTGATACTGTAATGGCTACGGAATTAGAAGGGAATGAAAAACTGCAACGGTTTATCCATCTGCTTGCAGATCTTAACCATGAAACGGTAGAGATGCTCAAGACAGGGGACATGAGTTTACTGTACGCGATGAACGATACTGTTGAGGAAATGTACTCCATTCAGCACGAAGGCACGGAAGACGCATATACAGCAATCGAAGAGGATATGCAGATTATCTACAAGAATTTCAATGCTATGGTCATGATGGTACAGAGTAATGAAAAGGAAACGCCCGACAAAGCGACGGGCGAAGCGTCTAAGAAATTCTTGAGAAATATCTTTGACGCAAACGTGCGTATTATCCTTGCGTACGGCTTAGCATAAAAGGCCAAAATATAAAACAAGGCACCCAGGTACGAGCTGAGTGCCTTTTTTTCTATCAAAATACGTTACCTAAACGGAAATCATAGGAGATGGGTACGCTTTCCGTGATTCCAAGGAGTAAGGACACTTTCGGAAGCGCGTTTGCATAATCCTGCAGGTACAAAAATCCCAACGTTTCATTTAGTTGATAATCGATTTCCTGTAAAACGGTATGCGGCATCCATACGTGCAGATGTTCCCGTTTGTCTTCCCAGATTGCTTGTACGGCAACGCCGTCCTCATAAGACGCGGTTGCCGATTCGGATTTTTCGTACAACGCTTCCAAGGCCTTATGCAGTTGGTCGAACGTCGTTTGGACGTAATTCAGTTCGTAAAAAGTCAGCCCCAAGATAAGTCCGAGGGCGACGACAATGCTAATAATCGTGCGTATCATAGTCACTCCTATTCATTACCATAACGTTTCCTGCCATTGCAGGTGGAATACTTCAAACTTGCTGCCTTTCTTTTGGAAATAAACTTTTCCGTCACCGTCAACGGTCATTACCAAAACCTGCTTTATATCCTTGCACCCATGGTTTTTGAGGACGTCCAAGAAGTAATTTTCCGTTTTTTGGGTCAGCTCGATATTTTTCTTGTCGAATTTTCCTTCGTCGATTAGAAGAATGGGCAAAGAGGATTGCAGATTTTGATAATCTTTCTTTGGTAGGGCGGAAAAATTCCCCTCGGCTTCATATAGGGCGTATTCGACTGCGTCCAAAGAAAAATACCCCTCCGAACGCAAGCTTTCAATGAGGTCGGACACGTCGAGATTGTTCTTTTTCAGCTGTGTATCGTCAATTCCGTTTTTATTGAGGACAATACTGGGCGAACCGCTCAGTACGGTTTTTGCGCCTGTGAAATTCAGGTCGACCAAGCAGACGATTTGGTGTAATAGATACACAGTTAAGATGGAGATGATACCGTACAAAAGCGGGATAGAGGTATCTTCCATGGGAATACAGGCGAGTTCGGAGATAATCAGGGTAATGACCAGTTCATACGGTTGCATTTCCCCGATTTGCCGTTTTCCCATCAGGCGCATGACGATAAACAGCGCGACAAAAATAATAATCGTGCGGATAAAAATAAGTCCCATATACCTATTTTGCGAAAAGGGGGGAAAAATATTCTGTCTTTCTACGTCTTCTATGTGCAAACGCTTGCTTTTTTTGCTCGCAAGATATATAATAGACGTAGAAAAGTAAGAGTAGCCTTTGACGCGTGAAGTGCCACCGAACGGGACGTTGTCGGTGGACGAAAGGAAAATCCTGCGGTGTCAAGGCGCGTCCGCTACGAACGAGGCACCCATGTACGCGTTGAATGTGTAAAAGGGCTTGTCTATACGCTTTTGCGGACCTCTCACAACGGGAGGTTTTTATTATGTCCGAAAGAGGAAAAGCAAAGGGGAAAACGGGGTTTTGGAAACGTTTATTACTCTCCCCAACGCTTGCTGAGAAGAACAAGAGCCACAAGATTGCGTATATTGCGGTGATGACGGCGTTTATTGTCGTAGCGAATATGCTGTTCGAATTCAAGCTGGCGGAGACGCAGTTTTCGTTTACGTTGGTTATATCTGCGCTGACGGGGATTATTATTGGGCCTTTATTTGGGTTCGTGGCTTGTTTTTTTGGGGATTTGGTCGGTTTTTTATACAATTCTGGCGGGTTTACCTATATGCCGTGGATCGGGATTTCCATGGGCTTGACGGCAACGGTTTCGGGGTTGATCATGAGCGGTATTCCCACGAAAAAGACGTGGTTTTTATACGTAAAATTACTGCTGGTCTGCCTTGTTACGTTTGCGCTGTGTACGGTGGCAATCAATACGACTGCGTTTTGGATTTTGTATTCGAAAACGAGCTATGGGGTGTATCTCGTCTCCCGTCTTTTTGTGCAGGGGCAGATTTGGAACAGCCTTTTAAACTATGCGTTGCTGTTTGTAGCGGTACCCGTTTTAGAGAAAATAAAACCGCTGAAATTAAATATTCGTTGATATTTTGCCGAGGAAATTTTTGAGAAAAGGTAAAAAAAGTCGTCAGTGAACTATTGACGGCTTTTTATTATTATGCTATAATAATAAAGATCGTATTTAAAAAAAATCGGTCAAGTGTAAAGGAGAAAGAAAATGGATTTACATTCGTTACTTTTTGAACCGCCGGGGATTACGATCTTCGGAATGAAAATTTATGCTTATGCGCTGATCATTGTAAGCGGTATGTTAGCGGCGTTTTTTGTTATTTCGTTGCTGTTCAAGCGCAGAAATATGTCGCCAGACCTGTTTTTGACGTATTTTGTGATTGCGTTGCCTATCGCGATTGTGACGACTCGTCTATTTTATTGTATTACGGACGGTTTGCCCATTTCACAGTGGTTTAGTTTTGAATCGATTCGTCAAGGAGGTCTTTCCATCGTCGGGGGAATTATCGGCGGGGCAGCCAGCGTAGTCGCTATTTCCTATTTTAAGAAAGTCAACTTTTTCCGTGCGGGAGATTGTATTGTCGTTGGGTTGCTCCTTGCGCAATCTATCGGGCGCTGGGGGAATTTTGCCAACCAGGAAGTATACGGCGGCTTGGTGACAAACCCTTCCTTGCAATTCTTTCCGATTGCGGTGTATATCGAGAAACAAGAGGCTTGGCATTATGCGTTCTTCTTCTATGAAAGTATGGTCACGCTGACGGCGGCGATCTTGATGTTCATCAATGCATGGTTCAACACGAAAAAACCGAACGGTATCAATACCGCGTGCTATTTTATCGTGTATGGACTGACCCGTTCGATTATGGAACCTTTGCGCGACCAAAGCTTTATTTTGGGCAACGGCATACCTTGGTCTTTGGTATTCTCGATCTTGATGTTCGTTGCTGGGGTGGCACTGCTTGTTACTTTGCTTATTCTCAATGTGAAAAAAGAGGGCAAGGTGATCGGTTCGCTGAATGGCGATCCGTACGGTATCACGAAATTTATCGGGGATACGAAAGAGGAAAAGGCGTACTTTAATTCTATCAACGCGATGTGTTCGATCTATCCCGAAAATTTTGAGGAAAAACCGATCGAGGGAAAGAAGAAAAAAGAAGAAAGTCCCACAGATGAAAAGACAGACGAAAAGACGGAGGATGAACAATGAGAAATCTTACGCTATTGACCGATTTGTATCAGTTGACGATGGGCTATGGCTTTTATAAAAACGGAAAACATGAGGAAACGGTTACGTTTGATTTGTTTTTCCGCCGTAAAGAACTCATCAGTTATTCGATTGCCGCTGGGTTAGAGCAGGCGATGGATTATCTTTTGAACTGGCGTTTTGACGAGGAGGATATTGCATACCTGCGCTCGTTAAATCTCTTTGATGAGGGGTTCTTGGAATATTTGAAGAATATGCGTTTCACAGGGGACGTGTATGCGGTGAAAGAGGGCGAACCCGTTTTCCCCAGCGAACCGATCCTGACGATAAAAGCCCCCTTGATCCAGGCGCAGTTTGCGGAAACGGCTCTTTTGAATATCATCAACCATCAGACTTTGATCGCGACGAAATCCTCAAAGATTTGCCGTGCGACGGGCGGTAAGGGTGTAGTGATGGAGTTCGGACTCCGACGTGCGCAAGGTCCCGACGCAGGGATCTATGGTGCAAGAGCGGCGATTATCGGCGGCTGTTCGTCCACCTCTAACGTGATTGCAGGGCAGATGTTCGACGTGCCCGTGGCAGGGACGATGGCGCATAGTTTCGTCATGGATTACCCGACCGAATACGAGGCGTTCCGTGCGTATGCAAACGCATATCCTGACAGCTGTATGCTGTTGGTAGATACTTACGATACGCTGAGAAGCGGCGTACCGAATGCCATCAAGGTTTTCAAGGAATTGAAAGCGGAAGGGCATACCCCTAAGGGGATTCGTCTGGACAGCGGCGACTTGGCATATCTTTCCAAGAAAGCACGAAAAATGTTAGATGAGGCAGGCTTCCCCGAGGCAATGATTTGCGTTTCGGGGGACTTGGACGAGCGTTTGATCAATTCCCTCTTACAGCAGGGGGCGAAGATTGACAGTTGGGGAATCGGGACGAAATTGATCACCTCAGAAGATTTGCCGTCGCTTGGCGGTGTATATAAACTTTCGTCTATTATCGGTGAAAACGGGGAAGTTACGCCGAAAATCAAGCTTTCGGACAACACCGTAAAAATTACCAACCCTGGGTTTAAGTGCTTGTACCGTTTGTATGACAAAGAAAACGATATGGCGATTGCCGATCTGATTACACTTCATGACGAGGAGATCAAAGCCGACGAGCCATTGACCATTTTCCATCCCGTGGAGACTTGGAAACGGCACGAGGTGGAGGATTTCCGCGTAGAACCGTTACAGCATACTATTGTCAAAGATGGGAAGCTTGTGTATGAATTCCCTCATATCAAAGAAGTACAGGCATATTCGAAGAAACAGCTCGCGAAGTTCTGGGAGGAATATTTGCGTTTGGATCTTCCTCATCTTTATCGCGTTGACCTTTCGACGAAACTGCACGCGCTTAAGAGCGATATGATCGGGACCATTCGAGAAAAGAACGCAAAAAAGGATAAGGGTAAGAAATGAAAAAAGAGTTAAAAACGGAGCAAAAGGAATACAGCCTGAAAGGGTCCTGCCTTTGGGGGTTGTTGCTGTTCGGGGTTTTGTTGCTAGTGGATATGCTGACCAAAATTTTCGCAGACGCATATTTCTCGCAGCCTGACGCTCCTGAAAGAGTTGCAATCATTCCAGAGTATTTGGAACTGTGTATTGCGAGAAACAGAGGGATTTCGTTCAGTATGGGTTCGACGGCGACGCCTGCCGCTAAAATCGGTTTAATCGTGGCTACGTGCGTTATGTTCGTGGCGATCGGTTGGTATTATTTCAAAACGGATAAACGCCGTACTTGGGTGCGCGTTGCGCTCGTTTTAATCGTCGCAGGCGGTATCGGGAATTTGATCGACAGAGTTTACTACCGTGTATGGGACCCTGCTTCTTTCCCTGCAGGCGTGCGCGATATGGTGCGATTGAAGATTTTTATCTTCGATTTCGGCGTTTGCAATTTTGCAGACTTCTTCATTGTCGGCGGGGCGATCGTGTTGATTTTGGCGATTTTATTCTTCGACGGCGCGGCTATGTTCCCTTTGACGAAAAAGTATAAGGCTTTGGCGGAAGAAGAGAGGGCAAAGGAAGAAGCGAAAGAAGCGGAAAAATCCAAAAAGGCGGCGGAAAAAGCGCGCGAAAAAGCGGCGGCTCGCCAAGAAAATCAAGAAAAGAAGGAATAACGTACGATGGAACAGCGCCTGTTTGTAGCGGAAGAAACCTATAAACGTCTGGACGTGTTTTTGAGCGACCAGACGGAGGATTTCACGCGTTCTCGTCTTAAAAAATTGATCGAAGAGGGGAACGTAACCGTTAACGGAAGACAAACGGGCAAGGCAGGTACGGAAATAAAGGCGGGAGACGAGGTAATCGTCACCGTGCCCGAGGCGGTGGAATATTCCGCGCAGCCTGAAAATATCCCCATCGACATTATATATGAGGACGAGGATATTGCCGTTGTCAACAAAAGGCAGGGCATGACGGTACACGCTGGGAATGGGAACGAGAATGGGACTTTGGTCAACGCGCTGTTATACGCTTTGGATAAGCTGAGCGGCATCGGCGGAGTGCTTCGTCCAGGGATTGTGCACCGCATCGACAAGGATACGTCAGGGCTTTTGGTTGTGGCGAAAAATGACAAGGCGCACGTTTCGCTCGCTTCGCAAATTGCGCAAAAGACCTGTCATAGGAGCTATTATGCCCTTTTGGAAGGGAGCTTGAAAGAGGATAGCGGGCGGGTTTGCACGGACATCGGCCGTTCTCCCGTCGACCGTTTGAAAATGGCGGTGCTGCCCGAGGGAAAGGGGAAGATTGCCGTTACCGATTATGAGGTGATATGCAGGTTTGGCACGGAGTTTACCTTTTGTCGGTTCGATTTGCACACGGGCAGGACTCACCAGATCAGAGTGCACGCAAAGCATCTCTCTCATCCAATCGTAGGCGATCCCGTATATGGGTATAAGAAACAAAAAATCAAGGCGGACGGGCAACTGCTGCATGCGTTTAGATTAGAGCTAACGCATCCGAGAACGGGAGAGAGAATGACGTTCAACGCGCCCATGCCCCCTGCTTTTGAAGAAATTATGGAAAAATTGCGCCGTCAGTACGGCGTGGATTACAAAATATAAGGAGAATGGATATGGCAACGAAGAAAGTGAAAGTTAAAAAGACGAAAACGGTTACAAGAACAAGCAGTCAGACGAATTTGGTGCGTTTGTGCGCATACATAGCGCTGTTGATTGCGGCAACGTTATTCCTTGTAAATGGGCTCTTAGGGCTTTTGGAAGTGGCTGGTATGGGGAAACTCATTTCCGTACTTGGGTTTATAGGCAAGGTTTGTCTTGCTGTCGGGATTGTATTCCCTGCGTATGATTACACCTGCGGTAAAAAACGGATTTGGCGGGTGTTGTTTTGGGTTGCAGTCGCTGTTTATCTGCTCGGTTGCGTATTCGGCGTTATCTAAGTAAATTTTCACGGTAATAAAAACAGTATGTTAAAAATCAGCAAAGTAAAACGCAATTCCATTGCCAAAGAGCTTGGTTTGGAAGTCGGAGACGAGATTATCGCCTTCGATGGTTTTGCTTGCGAGGACGAGCTGGATTATCTGTATTATTGCGAAACGGACGGTTTTTCCATGACCGTCGAGGATCATCGCAGCGGAGAGCAAGCAACGTTGGAGATTGAAAAGGACGAGGGGGAGGATTTGGGCCTTTCGTTTGAAAAGAACGAAAAAATCCGTACTTGCCACAACCGTTGCGTGTTTTGTTTCGTCGATCAAATGCCCAAGGGAATGCGAGAAAGTCTGTACGTGAAAGACGACGATTACGGTATGAGTTTTTCCTGCGGGAACTTCGTTACCCTTACCAACTTGCCTGACGAGGGGTTGGAGAGGATTATACGGCTGAAACTGTCTCCCTTATACGTTTCCGTGCATACGATGAATCCGCAATTAAGGGTAAAATTATTGCGAAACCGTTTCGCTGGAAAAATCGTCGAACAGATTGACCGCCTTGTGAAAGGCGGGGTGGAAATGCACTGTCAGGCGGTGCTTGTGCCTGGGGAAAACGACGGAGAGGAACTTGCTTACACGGCGAGGGAACTGTTCAAATACTACCCTGCCGTTCGCGACCTTGCTTGCGTACCGACGGGGATTACCAAATACCGCGAGGGACTGTATCCCATTCCTGACGTGGATAAGGAGTACAGCGAAAAACTGCTCGATCTTGTCGATCGTTTGAATGGGGAATTCGGGGTAGATTTCCTATTGCCTGCCGACGAATATTTCGTCAAAGCGGAGCGGCCGTTTAAAGAAGTGGGGTTTTACGGCGATTTCGAACAGATCGAAAATGGGATCGGTATGACGGCGAAGTTTGTTTCCGAGGTGTATGCTGCCTTGGAAGAATTGCCGAAGACGGTCTTGAAAAAGAGAAAAAAGAGTCTTGTCATCAGCGGGGTCAGCGCGGAGAAAGTAAATAGAACACTGACTGTATCCTGCATGGAAAAGATAGACGGTTTAGAGGTGGACGTTTTACCGATTGTCAACGAATTTTTCGGTTCAACCGTTACCTGTACCGGTCTTTTGACGGGAAAGGACATTTTTTCGGCGGTGAAAGCGTATCGGGAAAAGGGCGGTACGTTTGATGAAATCGTGTTGCCAGCGAACACGTTGAAAGAATTTGAGGACGTGTTTTTATGCGGTATGACGCTGGACGAATTGAAGAAGAATTTGGATTTTGAAAATATCCGTATCAACCGCGAGGGCGGTTACGGTTTGGTCGAGATTTTTTCGACGGTGGCAAAAACAAGAAGATAGGAGGAGAGAATATGGCAAATCCTTTGGTGGCGTTGGTAGGTAGACCCAACGTAGGAAAAAGTACTTTTTTCAACAAAGTAGCTGGGCGGAAAATTTCCATTACGGAAGACAGACCCGGTGTTACGCGCGATCGTCTTTATACGGATGCGGTCTGGCGGGATAAGCATTTTACTATGGTAGATACGGGCGGTATCGAGCTGAAATCGGAAGACATCATGTGGAAAGAGATCGCAAAGCAGGCGGACGTTGCGATCGAGACGGCGGACGTTATTTTGTTCTTCACGGACGGACGTGAGGGATTGCATCCGTCCGATTATGACGTGGCGGATATTTTGCGCCGCAGTAAAAAACCAGTTATTTTGGTCGTGAATAAGATTGATAATTATTCGCCTGAAAAGATTTTTGAGTTCTATTCTTTGGGGCTTGGCGAACCGTTTGCGATTTCGGCGGAACATTCTCAAGGGATCGGCGACGTATTGGACGAGGCGATTCAGCATTTCCCCGATACGACGGAAGAACCCGTGCCCTCGCTGAAAATTGCCGTTGTCGGGAAACCGAATGCGGGGAAATCCAGCTTGGTCAATAAGATTCTCGGCAGTGAGAGAAGTATCGTTACACCCATGGCAGGTACGACGCGAGACGCGATTGATACGCTGTTTTACCGTGGGGATAAGGCGTATACGATCATTGATACAGCAGGGATTAGAAAGAAGAAAAACGTGGATGACGACGTGGAATATTACAGCAATATGCGTGCGTTTGACGCAGTGCGCCGCAGTGACGTTTGTTTGCTGGTCGTGGACAGCGCGGAGGGATTGACGGAACAAGACGTCAAAATCATCGGGTACGTGCATGAGCAGGGCAAACCGTCCGTGATCGTCATGAATAAGTGGGATTTGATTGAAAAGGATACGCATACCGTCAACCGTTTTGAGGAACAGTTGAAAGAGGATTTGAAATTCATGGATTATTATAAGTCTATCTATATTTCCGCAAAGACTGGGCAGCGCGTTGAAAAGCTGCTCGCGGCGGCGGAAGAAGTGTATGCGCATGCGTCTTTCCGTGTTCCGACGGGGGAACTCAACGATTTGATCGGGGATGCGGTGCGTTTGCAAGAACCGCCGTCTTATCTTGGGCGCCGTATGCGTGTGTTCTTCTCTTCGCAGGTTGCGGTGCGTCCGCCTGTGTTCGTGCTGCACGTCAATGACGAGGGATTGCTGCATTTCTCTTATCAGAGATATTTGGAGAATACCATTCGCCGTGCGTATGATTTTTCAGGAACGCCGATTAAGGTTACGGTACGCGAGAAAAAGGACGAAGATTGACAAGATGAGCTTGCTCTGCCTTAGTGTTTTTTTATACATTTTTAAGGCGGTTTCGTCACATCGCTCACATCACTAAAAAGGTTTGATTATGAAAGAATTTTCTTTGGCGCAAAATTGGTGGCAACTTGTTTTGATTGCGATTGTCTGTTACTTGATCGGGTGCTTTAACTTTGCACGCGCGATTTCCCGCGCAAAGAAACAGGATATCACCAAGATGGGCAGCGGCAATCCAGGCACTATGAATATGATGCGGGAGTTTGGAATAAAAATCGGCGCGCTCACCTTTATCTGCGACGTATTAAAAGGGGGGATCCCTGCCTTGATCGCCTATTTTGTCTACCGCGGTTATCTGTTCTCGGGAACGGTAGTCGTCGTATCCGACTTCATGCGGTATTTCTGCGGAGTTTGGGTGATTGTCGGGCATATTTTTCCCGTCACGTCAAAATTCAAAGGCGGTAAAGGAATCGCCTCAATTTTGGGATTGTACTGGGTGTCCCTTTCCTGCGAAAATCTTTGGTGGATCGGGTTTGGGTTCTTAGTGATCATCGGTATGATTGCGTTTATCTATTTTGTCGAACTGGGGTCTCTGGGATCGCTGTTAGCGGTGACGGCGTTCAGTATCGCGCAGGGCGTAATCTTCGTGCTGAGATACAGCAAAATACCTTTCAACGCGTACACGGTATGCCTGTATATGCTGATACTTGCTCTTAACGTATTGGCATGGGGCGCGCATCATGCGAATATTAAACGGCTGTTTGCAGGGGAAGAACACAAAACGTCGTTGAAGAAAATGGTGCACAAGAAGAAAAACTAATAAGCATAAATATAGAAGGGATTTTGGCTATGAGAATTGTTATTATCGGGCTTGGTACGATAGGAAAAACGATTTTAAAGGTGCTTTCCAGTGAAAGCCACACCATCACGATCATTGATGAGAATAAGGATAAAATTGAAGAACTCATTGAAAAGTACGACGTTTTCGGGGTAGTTGGAAACGGTGCATGTATGGGTATCCAAAGAGAGGCAAAGGTAAGAGACGCCGATCTTGTAATTTCCCTTACAGACAGCGACGAACTGAATATTTTTGCTTGTATGGTGGCAAGAAAAGTGGGAGCGAAGAATACGATCGCGCGCGTTAGAAACCCCGATTACAGCAAACAAATCGCGGAAATGAAAGAGGATTTGGGTATTTCCATGCTCGTCAATCCCGAAAAGGATACTGCAAATGAAATTTTCAACCTCATTAACTTACCCTCGATCGTGCAGGCGGAACGCTTTGCGAAAGGTAGAGTAATGCTAGTGGAAATTGTTGCGGAAAAGGGCTGTTCTTTAATTGGCGAAACGTTGATTTCCTTGGGAAAAAAGCTTTCCACCAAAGTGTTGATTTGCGCGGTGCAAAGAGGGACAGAGGTCTTTATTCCTGCGGGTACTTTCGAAATCAAAGAAGGGGATAAAATTCATTTTACGTCGGATGCAAATACTTTGGGCGCGTTTTTGGCGGAGATCAATCTCGTGCAGTCCAGATTGAAAAAGATTATGATTGTCGGCGGCGGAAAAATCGGGCTTTATCTTGCGGAGCAACTTTCGAAAAATAAATATAAAATCAAGCTATTGGAGGCAGACAAGGCGTACGCGGAAGAACTCGCTGAAGAATTGCCCCGCGTGACCGTCATTCACGGAAACGGCACCCAGCACGAGCTGTTGCTTGAAGAGGGGATCGAGGGCATGGACGCGTTTGTGGCGCTGACGAATATCGACGAGGAAAATATGATCGTGTCGATGTTCGCGAATAAAATGAACGTTAAAAAGACGATCACGCAGATCAAGAGCGACGATTTGTACGGCATGTTGGGAGAATTGGGGATTCAGAACACCGTCTCACCCACACACGTCGTTGCGAACAGAGTTGTCAGTTATATCCGCGCGCTGGCGAACAAGCGCGGCAGTAACGTGTTGACCCTTTCGCGTTTGGTAAATAATCAGGTAGAGGCCCTGGAATTCTTCGCAAAAAAGCAAGGGAAAATATATGATAAACCTTTGAAAGACCTGAAGATAAAAGAAAACTGTCTGATTGCATGCATTATCCGAGAAAGTCAGGTTATAATCCCTGACGGTAATTCTTGCATTCAGCGTGGGGATAACGTAATCGTTGTAACGACGCATAAACAGTTTGATGATTTAATGGATATTTTCGCGTAAGGTAGAAAGTAAGGTGAAGAAATGAATTATAGGAAACTGGGTAAGATCTTGGGCAAGATTATGATTTTAGAGGGCATTTTGATGCTCGCTCCGCTTGCCGTTAGCTTGATCTATAAAGAAAATATACGGTATATTCTTGCTTTTGTCGTGCCGATCGTGGCGTTGGTGGGTATCGGATTTTTGTTGCAGGTTCCCAAGCCCAAGCGCGAAACTTTCTATCAAAGAGAGGGGTTTGCGTTGGTTGCGATGGTATGGATTGTAATGACGCTGTTCGGGGCGCTTCCATTTGTCATCAATAAGGATATTCCAAACTATGTCGACGCTTGTTTTGAAATGATGTCGGGTTTTACAACAACTGGATCGAGCATAATCACCGATATTACGAAAATGTCCCATTCGACGCTGTTTTGGCGGAGCTTTTCCCACTGGATCGGCGGTATGGGAATCCTTGTATTTGTCCTTATTTTCATCCCTGAAAGCAACGAGGGTTCGTCCATGCATCTATTGAGAGCGGAAAGCCCTGGCCCGCAGGTGGGTAAAATCGTGTCCAAAATGAAGGTGACGACGAGAATCCTTTATCTTATATATTTGGGTATGACGGTGCTGGAAGTAGGGATATTGATGTGCGATAAACCCATACCTGGGTATGAGAATGAGAAATTTTTCTTTAGTTTGCTAGCAACGTTCGGTTCTGCAGGAACGGGCGGTTTTGGGTTTATTCCTGGGAGTATGGAATTGTTCCATCCTTTCTCTCAATACGTAATCGCAATCTTCTTGATTTTGTTTGGGTGCAATTTCAGTCTTTATTATTTGATACTTATCGGCAAAGTCAAAGACGTGTTGCGCAGTGAAGAATTTAGGACGTATTTCCTTATTATTGTGGCGGCGGTCACCATTATTTTTATCAGTTTGATGACGAGACTTTCACAGATTCCGCAGGCATATACAACGGAGGAGTCATTTAGACATTCGTTATTTCAGGTCGCTTCTTTAATGACGACAACGGGCTTTACTACGACCGATTATCATGTGTGGCCTATGACGGCTACAATGACATTGCTCGTCCTTATGTTTATAGGGGCGATGGCTGGATCGACTTCGGGCGGTATCAAAGTATCCCGTATTGTGCTGGCGGTAAAGGGCGTCTATATCAATAACAGAAAATTGATCAACCCCAGATACGTACCTAAGGCGAAATTCGAGGGAAAAACATTGGAAGAAAAAACGATCAACGACGTTTTTGCGTTCATTACACTGTATTTCTTCTTGCTCTTGTTTTCAGTATTATTATTGTCATTTGATCCTATAAACGGTCAATCCGTAACCGTTGTTTCCGATGCTGGTACTTATGCGGTAGAACATGGCTTTTTCAGTAATTTTTCGGCGGTGGTAGCCTGCCTTTCCAATATAGGTCCTGCCTTTGAGGCGGTGGGACCGTATGCGAGTTTTGCAGGGTATAGCTATTTTTCAAAGATACTGTTAACCCTTTTAATGTTATTAGGCAGATTGGAAATTTTACCCGTATTGATCTTATTCAACCCCAAGACCTGGAAAAAAGCATAATTCATCAAAAAAGAAAACGCTCCGTGATGGAGCGTTTTTTCGTTTGCATAAAATTTTAATCTTCCAAACCTAATAAATAATCAGTAGTAACGTCAAAATATTTTGCGAGTACAACAAGCTGACTTCCTTTTACGTCTGCTTGGCAATTTTCCCAACGGCAAATAGAGGCTACGCCGATTTTTACAGCTTTACTTAATTTGTCGATGGATAACCCTTTTTCCTCTCTTAACTCTTTTAATCGTTCTGCGAATATTTCCATGTTCGAATGTCCTTTTTAATAATTATATTCCATTTCAGGAATAAAATTATTTGACATTCCTAAACAGGAATGATATAATTGCTATAACATACAGACATCATTAGGTTAATAGTTCGATAAAATTGAAAAAAAGACAACGCCTTAAGGCGTTGTCTAAGTCATAAACAGTTAATCTTCCAAACCTAATAAATAATCAGTGGTAACGTCAAAATATTTTGCGCATAAGGTAATGGCAGTTGCGGATGGTTCCGATTGTCCGTTTATCCATTTTGATACTGCGCGTTGTGTGTAGCCGATGGCCTGCGCTAACGTTTCTTGGCTAATGCCTGCCTCGGTTATTAGTTGTTTTAATCTTTCAGAAAATATCATACTATTATATTAGAACTTTTATTCTAAAAATAGTTGATTTAGAACTATAATTCTGATATAATAAATGTAAGAAGTACGGTAATGGAGAGTATATGGATCATCAATCAGCGATAATGCAAATGTTTTATGGGCGCAAAGGGCATTGTGATAAGATTACGTGTAGCGAGGAATATATCGCGTATATGGGGGAATTTGTCAGCACTGAGCAAAAATTCAAAGAAGAACTGGAAAAATACCCTGATTTGGCTGCTTCATACGCACGGGTAAAGAGCGCGTTGGAGAATATGTATCAAGAGCAAGCGAATGATTATTATGCGGAAGGGTTCAAATTTGGTATACTGTTAGGGATGGAGATAATAGAGAAGAAATAAGAAAAACGCCCGAAAGGCGTTTTTATCTTTTGGTGGAGCAAGTTAATATCAGTTGAAATTTTTTATCTATTTATTTTCTTTACAACCCATTTTGTGAAGAAAAACAGTCCGATAAACACTGCAGTAAATACAGTAAATAGCGTAAGAGTATAGAACCAATTTATAGAGAACCAACCGTATGTTGAAGAGGGGAACGCTTCGTACAAAAATTTTAAAGGAGTGCCTTTATAATTATAAAGATAAAAATAATTAGGTTCCCAAGCGAAACACGCGCGGAAAGCAGAGTTGCAGATAATTGCGATAATGGACATGGTACCAATAAACGCAAGCGAGTGCAGTAAATCGCGGTTGTTAAATTTCGGCTGGATGACGAAAACGCCGTAAAGCGCACAAACAATGATAAAAATATGTCCCCATATGTACGTCTGCGGTCTTATTTTTAA
Organism: Clostridiales bacterium; assembly: GCA_015069365.1. Lineage (GTDB taxonomy): Bacteria > Bacillota > Clostridia > Christensenellales > Borkfalkiaceae > Scatosoma. The sequence goes on from SVIT01000006.1 coordinate 35,602, forward strand.
GATCGTATCGTAATTCGCCAGAGCGTCTGCAAATAACATTGCCAAAAAAGCAGGAAGCATATTAAAACAGAACGACGTGGCGATTAGACACCTATTTTTTGTCAGCAAAGCAATTCCCGCGATAAGACTGCCAATATGACAAACTTGCAGAGGTATAACCTCTACGCCCCAGCCTTGGCGGACGAAAATATCCACGTTTCTGATTACGAGTATAAAAACCGAAATTGTGCCGAGCACTGCTCCCACGATATATTTTGTTTTTTCACTGCGTTTTCTTACAAGAAAATAAATCCCGAAAAATATGGCAAAAGGTGAAAGCATATATAAAAAATGTAAAACGGACCAAAGCTTAAAAACCATTATAGTTCTCCCTATTTGCATTGGTGTATTTTCTAGATTATACTAAATATGGATAAAAAAAGCAAATGAATTATAAGGTTTAACAAAAAACACAGGAAAACCTGTTAGGGGTTTGCCTGTGTTGCATTTATGTGGTGGAGCGAGTGTAACATGGGTTGAACAGATGTTTATTTTATGAAATATTTCACTTTTACTGTCGTAGATTTGCCGCTCGGCGGAGCAAATAAAACTTGGTCGTCAGCTTCCATCATGTCATACATCGCATTACAAATAGATGGTGTACGATTAACTACTCCAAGTTCCTTTTGGATATCATTGCAAAGCAAAGTAATCTCGGAGACACCTTGCTTTTTAGCTTCAACTTTACATTTTCTAATATAATCTTTGGCGCGTTCATTCAATCCCAGTTTATTTTTCGATTGAAGAATAGGAGCATCGTCTATTTTTGTGCCTGCTTCAAGTGCTTCAACTTTATTTTCAAGGATTTTAATGCGATTAAGCATTTCTAATAAAACTTGTTCATAATTATTTATACTCATATTTTTCTCCTTATTTACATTTTGTATTTTAAGTATACATATGTATTTACTTATATCAACTAGTTTTTTGATTTTTTTATAAATTTCTTAGCAAATAAAAAACCTAAACCAAACCGCAGGTGGTTCAATTTAGGTTTCAAATCAATTTTAAGAGTTTTTCTTTAACGTTTTAATGGATGAAATTAAGAGGATTTTGATTTTCACTAACTTATTATGAATAGGTTCATATTTTTCTTTTGAAATAAAATTTGCCCGTAAAATAATATTTAACCAATTTTCTGTTTCGTTTGCTTCTTTTAATGCAATCTCAAACTTTGAAATCATATCGGCGCGACTTTGCGGATAATTTCCTTCTGCAATGTTTGCGCTAATACTTGTTCCGCTACGTTTGATTTGGTCGGAAATGGAATATTCTTTTTGATTTCGCAATTCGTTTGCAATGATAATAATCTCCACGGCAAATTCTTGGGCTAAATTTAATAGCTTGTTATCTTTCATAATTTAATTATATCAAATTATATAAAACAAGTCAATAATTCGAGCGTAGTGAGTTATAATGTTTGCTTTGCAAACTATCATACAATCAAAGATTGTTATCATTTTAACGAAGTGAATTATAATGACAAATTCGATAAGGCGAAAAAAATGATAATCTCCCGTGGAGAAATGATAACTCGGCTCCGCCTCGAATAATAGTCAAATCCTTACGAATTTGACATAAAAAATAAAAACGCCCGTTGGACGTTTTTATTTTTTGGTGGAGGTGGTGAGAGTCGAACTCACGTCTTACTCGGCTGCCAAAAAACTTTCTACATACTTAGTTTATCTATTATTTCTTAACAACACAACGCGGGTAAACACGCTTTGTGTCGCGCAGAAGGCTGAATACTCTCTTAAAAACACCTTCCGACCTTTAAAAGAGTGTTCCGTCTTAATGACGCCGCGATCCTAACCGACGGATAAATCAGGCGCGACGATCGTTTTTATAAAAACGAGTTACGCTGCAAGAGCGTAGTTTGCATTTCTATTTGCATTTAAATTTAAGTGGAATGTTTTATCGTAGTCACTCCGTCTACGGTATGCTTATCTTTTCGCTCACCGGCAATCGAATCCGGTGCACCCCCATATATAGGTGTTTTGCTATATTATTATACACAAACAAGGGGAAAATGTAAACGCTTTTTTTCGCATTTTTTACTTTTTTTACCGCCAAATTCCACCATGGAAAGATTTATATCCCTTTTTCGAAAAAACTTTATCACCGTTATTGACTTTTTTCCATATTTTTTATATAATACAGTTGAACATAAATCTATACATAAAGAGGAAAAATATGAAAACAAAAAAGAAGAAGACAATTGCCTTGATCGCGCACGATAATAAAAAATCGGAAATCGTGAACTGGGCGTTAAAAAACAAGACAACGTTGGAAAAATTCAACCTTTGCGGTACGGGTACGACGGCAAAATTGATCGCTGAAGCGACTGATCTGGATGTGAAGCGTTACCTTTCGGGACCGCTCGGCGGGGATCAGCAGATCGGCGCAAAAGTCGCAGAGCGCAAGATTGATATCGTGATTTTCTTCTGGGATCCTTTAGAATCCCAGCCCCACGATCCCGATGTAAAAGCGCTTCTTCGTATTGCGGTGGTGTACGATATTCCCATCGCGACAAATCGCGCAACGGCGGATTACGTTATCCATTCTCCGTTGATTGAATCCGTTTAATAAATAGGGTAGGTGCATTATGATCGTTAAACAATACATAAAAGAATTTGAAAAACTCGGCTTTGGTATGTTCGTGCATTTTGGCGCGTATAGCGTAATAGGAAAAGGGGAATGGTCAAAGGAAATTTGTCAAATCCCCGACGAGGAGTACGATGCGGCGGCGAGAAACTTTTCTCCCGATGAAGACTGGGCGGAAGAGTTGGTGGCTACGGCGAAAAAGGCAGGCTGTAAATATATCACGCTGACGACCCGCCATCACGATGGTTTTTCCCTGTTCGATACCTGCGGTTTGAACGAGTATGATACCGTTCATTATTGCGGTCGGGATCTGGTGCGCGAGTTTGTCGACGCGTGCAACGAGGCTGGAATTATTCCTTTCTTCTATCATACTCTGCTGGACTGGCATGAAAAGACGTATAAAAACGATTTTAAACAGTATCTTGTCTATCTGCGCGCGAGTGTAGAGCTTATCTGTAAAAATTACGGAAAGATCGGCGGAATTTGGTTTGACGGCATGTGGAATAAGCCTGATGAGGACTGGGAAGAGGACGCGCTGTATGCGACGATTCGTAAATACCAGCCAGAAGCCATGATTATTAATAACACAGGGCTCAATGCTTTGGG
>SVIT01000007.1 GCA_015069365.1 Clostridiales bacterium
GCGAACCATAACGCTTACCAAACCGCTACCGATCTTTTCGCTGCCGATAAGTACTACGTTTGCTGCCTTTACCATAGCATCTGCTGCTTCGATTGCTGCTACAAGACCTCTGGTTTCTACCATACCCAATGCTTCCATCATAATTGTAATTCTCCTTAAAATTATATTTTTATTTTTTATTTTTTTATCTTAATTTGTCTTTGCCAAGCGCGCTAAGATGGGCGAACCATTCTATTTCCTCGCTCTGGCGGGCGATCACCTTGTGGGTGATGTACAGTTCTCTTTTTTCGGCTTCCGCTTTCCCTGCCGCAACCGCCGCTTCAACAGCCGCCGCGCTGCCCTCTACCTTAATCGCCATGACCAAAGGTACTTTTGCAGAATCGCCTGCCGCAGGCTTGTTTTTGTCGATCGCCACGACCTTTACGTCCGCAGCTTTCGCCATCGCGTCTGCGACTACGATTGAGGTTGCAAAACCGAATACTTCCAACATACCAAGTGCCATATTTTTACCTCTTTTATCTTCTACGTCAATCTTTCATTAAACGCATTTTTCTTAGCGTACGCATTGTAAAATGCGGGGTTGAGCAGTGCATACTCTCGCACCTCAGTAAAATGCGGAGAAGAGTTGCAGGTTCGCGCAAAACGCGCGGTTCCGTCCGATATCCATTCACCGTAAAATGCGGAGATACGAGCAGTTCTAGGCGCGGCGAGTACCCCGACGGGAGTTTACTGTGCGTAAACGAGCAAGGGGCACGGAGCCGCAACAACGAAATGCGACGTATATACGCGTTTTACTTATTGACGAAGCAGATCTTAATCCCCTTCTGCGCCACATTCACTTCCATCGCTTCATTCAGCTGATCGAGAGGGAATTCGTGCGTGATCAAATCCTTGATGGGAATATTCATTTCACGCGCCTGACGCAAGAATGCCATGGTCGTGGGATAATCGTCTGCCGAATAGTCCCAAGAACCAACGAGGTTAATTTCTTTATTACACATTGCAAAGTGAGGATTTACGTTGTATTCCCCGTTGTTTACGAAGAAGCCCATTTCGCAAAGTCCGCCGCCGCGACGGATATATTCGTAAATATCTTTCGCCGCTGCAGGAGCGCCCGTGCACTGGAACGCGAAGTCTGCGCCCACACCGTTTGCCGCTTTCTTTACAAGTGCAACTCTGTCTGCAAGGTTAGGAACTTCCTTGAAGTTGATAACCGTCTTTGCACCAAGTTTCTTCGCCATTTCCAAACGCATCGGCGTACCGTCGATCGCGATGATATGGTTGATACCAGCCGCGCGCAATACGCTGATCATAACAAGCCCTACGGGACCAAGACCTTGAATAAGCACTTTCGTGTTGAAATTCATAAGTCCAGTCGTCTGCGCTCTCTTCAAAGCGTGTACGCATACGCAAGCAAGTTCGAGGAGCATTCTTTCCTTAAGGTCAAGGTCGTTTACTACGAAATACGTAGCGCCCTTACCGCGGATCAAAATATATTCGCCAAACCAACCCGTGAAAGGATTTGCGTTGCTGTGAGGAATCAACCCGAATACGCCTTGCTTGTCACAAAGGTTGGTGTTTGCAGGATGATTACGGCAGATATGGCATTCGCCGCAGCTGATAACGCTGGTAACCAGTTTGTCGCCCACTTTGATGGGTTTGCCCGAAGTATCCGCCTTAATGTTTTTACCAAGGTAAACGATTTCACCCGTACCTTCGTGACCGAGCGTTACGGGAATGATCCCGAACGGGTCTGCTTTCCATTCATGTACGTCCGTACCGCATACGCCGCAACCTTCTACCTTTACAAGAATATCGTCATCCGTCAATGCGGGAATGGGATATTCTTTTACTTCGATTTTTTTCAAAGCGGTCAGCGTCGCTACTTTCGCAGTCTTGGGCACGCCTGCCGAGCAGGTCTTCGGCGTAGAACCGAGTTCCCCAAGAATCTTACGGACAATGCTTTCTACCTGAGAAGAAGTAATATCCATTGTTTTTTCTCTCCTTTTTAGATAATACGGAAATAATCCGTCATAACGCAGCGGCGGAATCTCGTGAAGCTACGCGCGCTGGTCAAGCCTTCGCCCGTAGGCCCTGCGATCGTGAACGTCGTATGTCCTTCGCCGCCGAAACCGATCCCTGCGTAGGAAGGCGCGTTCTTGACGAAAATCGTCGTTTCTACCGCGCGTGCAAATCTCGTCAAATGATCGATATTCTTCGAGTGCATGTGCGCCGTATGACGGCAACCATGTTCCGCTTTTACTGCCAAATCAATGGCTTGTTCGATGTTGTCTACGCGTACGATAGGCAGGATCGGCATCATCAATTCGTGCTGAACGAAGGGATGATCAAAATTCGTTTCACAGATGATACAACGAACTTCAGGTCCTACGTGCACACCGATTTTCGCCAACAGCACTGCCGCGTCACGGCCGACGCATTCGCGGCTGACCGTCTTTTTCACGATACCCGTCTTGGGATTTTTGCTGTCGACAAGTACTACGTTTGCAAGCTTGTTCGCCTGTTCTACCGTAATCTTATACGCGCCGTTTTTCTGCATTTCGGAAATGAGCTCGTCCGCGATATTTCTAAACGCGAATACTTCCTTTTCCGCAATACAAGGCAAGTTGTTATCAAACGAGCATCCATCGATGATATCCTTACCTGCTTTCTTTATATCCGCCGTATCGTCAACGATAACGGGAGGATTACCTGCGCCTGCGCCGATTGCTTTCTTTCCGCTGGAAAGTACGCTCTTTACAACGCCAGGGCCGCCCGTACATACAAGCAAGCGAATATTAGGATGCTTGTACATGATCTGTGCGGTATCGAGGGTGGGTTTTACCACCGACGCAACGAGCACCGCCGGACCGCCTGCCATCGCGCTAGCGCGGTTGACAAGATCTACCGCATAGTTAGAGGTTGCGATCGCGTTGGGATGAGGGTTGAATACAACGCCGTTCCCTGCGGCGATCATACCGATACTGTTACAGATAACCGTTTCGGAAGGGTTGGTACTAGGAGTGATGCTCCCCACTACCCCAAACGGAGCCATTTCCGTCAGGGTAAGACCGTGATCCCCTGTCTTTGCCTGCGATACGATATCCGAAGTACCAGGCGTTTTGTCCGCAACCAGGATATGTTTCGCCGTCTTATGCGCTACGCGACCCATCTTGGTCTCCGCAACGCCGAGGTTCGCCATGATCGACGCCTCTTTGCGGCAGAGTTCGCGAATGGCAGAAATAACCTTTTCACGTTCTTCCAACGTCATTGCGCGTACCGCTTTATAGCCCGCAGTTGCCGCCTCGATCGCGTCGTTCATATCCGCGTAAACACCGATCAATCTACGACCGTTGTATTGCGTGGAATCCCAACCGCATTTCGGGGTAGACGCACTGCCGCCGAGGTTCTTGATCACAGACGCGACCACTTCCTCGATCTGGGCTTCCGTCCAATTGATTGCCATTTTTTCTATCTCCTTTCTTGGACGCTGAGATTATTTACCGAGCGCCGCAAGTACCTTCTTCGTGATGAGTTCAACGAGTTCCGCATTGTTGCAACCGCAAGCTGCAGGTTCGTCGTCGCATTCAATACCAGGGTGACGGCCGGGAAGGTTCATCTTCTTTCTCAAATCCATCAATTTCTTGAGTTGATCGCAGGAAATTTCGTGTACTGCGCCAAGGTCCATAGCGTGCTTGCAGATAACTGCATTGAATTCAACTTCTTCCATAACGAAGAACGCTTTGGTAAGGTTGCAGCCAACCGTCAACGCGCCGTGGTTACGAAGCAAGAATGCGTCGTGGTCCTGAAGATAAGGATCGAGCGAATCGGGAATTTCCATCGTGGAGGGAGTCCCATAATCGCAGGTAGGAACAGCACCGATCGTCAAAACTGCTTCGGGAAGAACGTACTGGTCAAGGTCGATATCCGCAACGGTGAAAGCGGTAGCAACGGGAGGATGTGCGTGAACGACTGCGTTAACGTCAGGACGTTCACGGTAAACTCTCATGTGCATTTTGATTTCCGAGGAAGGATTGAGTTTGCCTTCCAACTTTTTACCGTCTCTATCTACTTTGATGATCATGTCGGGGGTCAAGGAAGCCTTGGATACGCCCGTGGGGGTGCAATAGTATTCGTTTTCGCTGATCTTAACGGAAATGTTACCGTCGTTCGCTGCAACGAAACCTTTCTGCCAGAGCTTAAGCCCTACTTCGCAAATTTCCTTCTTAATTTCAAATGGAGATTTCATAGTTTTTTTCCTTTCCTTTATATATTATTTTTTATTTTGTCAAATTTTGAGTGTCAAGCGCGATCATGTATTCCTCGTTGGTGGGGATAACGTACGTCTTGACTTTTGCGCCCTTAGCGGTAATATCCGCGATCTCGCCTCTGGGACAGCTTTGGTTGTATGCCTCGTCAATCTCAATACCGAGGAAGGACATTTCCTTGCAGACTTCTTCGCGAAGGTCGCGGTCGTTTTCGCCGATACCTGCCGTGAAGACAAGTGCGTCTACGCCGTTCATTTCCGCTACGTAAGAACCGACGATCTTCTTGATGTTGTGACAGAGGATCTTCATCGCAAGCTGCGCGCGATAGTTCCCTTCCGCCGCCGCGTCACGGATATCTCTGCAATCGCTGCCGCAGCCAGAAATACCTGCCAAGCCAGATTCTTTATTAAGTACCTTGTCTGCCTCTTCCGCACTGAGCCCTTCCGCCTTTTGGATAAAGGTTACGACCGTGGGATCAATCGCGCCGCTGCGCGTACCCATAGGCACCCCGTCCTGAGGAGTGAAGCCCATCGACGTATCCACTGCCTTGCCGTTCACAGTCGCCGTGATCGACGAACCGTTGCCAAGGTGGCAGGTGATGATCTTCGCATTCTTATCCCCAAGCATTTCCGCCGCCTTTCCCGCAACGTATCTGTGGGAAGTGCCGTGGAACCCGTAACGGCGAATCTTATGCTTTTCATACAGTTCGTAAGGGATAGGATAGATGTACGCATAATCTTTCATATCCGAATAGTACGAAGTATCGAACACCCCTACGTGTTTGATATTCGGCATTACCTCTTTGCATGCTTTCAAACCGCTGATTGCGGGAGGCCCGTGCAGAGGGTTGAGCCCTACGATACTTTCCAGATACTCCAGTTCCTGATCGCCAAGGACTGCGGAAGCTTTCAGCTTCTCGCCGCCGTGTGCAAATCTGTGCCCTACCGCCGAAATCTCGTCAACGTTTGCGATCACGCCCTTATCCGCGTCCGTAAGGAGGGAAAGTACGCATTCGATCGCCGCTTTATGATCGGGGAAATCGGGGGTCGCTTTGTAATCGGGTTTTCCAGGACGTTTGTGGGTTACGATCCCGTCGATACCGATTCTTTCGCAAAGCCCTTTTGCAAGCACTTCGTTCGTATCCATATCAAAGAGCTGATATTTCAAAGAAGAACTACCTGCGTTTACAACGAGAATTTTCATTTTTTAACCTCTCTTCGCAATTACTTCTTTTTCAAATTTTTCAACCTCATCCCACCAGTCTTCACAAAGACCTTGACGGGAGAGATATTCGTCCCAAACGTCGGTGAAAGGCAAATATTTCACTCTTTCGTGCATGTAGAACACTTTGGTGAAGTTGCCTTCGTCCTGCAATTTCTTCATTTCTGCATACGGCTGAAGAATTGCGTTAAGGAGCGCTTTCTGCATCGAACGTACGCCCGTTACCCAAGCGCAAAGACGGTTGATGCTTGCATCGAAATAGTCGAGCGCAACGATTACCTTATCATCTGCGTCGTTGCGGATAATTTCTTTGGAAAGTTCTTTCAACTCGTCGTCCACTACGATTACGTGGTCGGAGTCCCATCTAACGGGACGGGAAACGTGGAGCTGAACTTTGTCATAGAAAGCAAGCATAGCAGGGATCTTATCGGAAACGACTTCGGTGGGATGATAGTGACCCGTATCGAGCAAGCAGCAGATGCCGCGCGTTGCCGCATAGTTCTGATAGAATTCGTTGCTGCCTACCGTATAGCTTTCCACGCCGATACCGAACACTTTGCTCTCTACTGCGGGGATAACCCATTCTTTGTCGTAACCTTCGAGCACTTCGTCCAAAGATTTCTTCAAACGAAGACGGGGACCGAGACGGTCTGCGGGGATATCCTTGTATCCGTCGGGAACCCAAAGGTTCACGCAGCAAGGGCTACCCATTGCTTTACCGATCTCTGCCGCAATCTTCATACAAGCTTTACCGTGATTTACCCAGAATTTTCTGGTCGTTTCATCGGGAGAGGAAAGAGAGAGTCCATCTTTCATCATGGGATGAGAGAACCAGGTCGGGTTAAAGTCAACCCCTTCAAGACCGTTTTCTTTCGCCCATTTTACCCAAGGTTCAAAATGTTTGTATTCGTAAGCGTCACGGTCTACCTTGCCTTTATCCTCGCCGAGGATTGCATAGCATGCGTGTACGTTAACGCGCTTTTTACCAGGCATTAATTTGAACGCCGTCGTAAGGTCTGCAAACAGTTCTTCGGGGTTTCTTGCTCTGCCGGGATAGTTACCCGTCGTCTGAATGCCGCCCGAAAGAGAATCGCTACCGTCAAAACCGATAACGTCGTCCCCCTGCCAGCAATGTACGCTGACGGACAACTTCTTCAATCTTTCCATAGCCGCTTCGGTATCCACGCCGTATTGTGCATAGATCTTTTTCGCTTCTTCGTATCTGGACATAAATTATCTCCTTCCTATATATTTATATATTTTAATTTATTTTTGTTTGAAACGCCTTCAACCATTCGGTTGCAATCAGTTTCGCGCCTGCCGCCGTGGGATGAACCCCATCGAACAGATAATAGCCTGCGCCATGCGCTTTTTCCACCTCGTCAAACGCCGCCTGCAAAGGTACGAACGTCAACCCGTATTCTTTCGCCAATTTTTTAGCGACCTTGGCATATTCTTTCACGGTAAGGAATTCTTTCCATTGCTCTGAGGTAGCGGATTCTTTCAAAACAAACGGTTCGCAGATGATAATCTTAACATTCGGCAACCTTGCCAACGTATCTTCAATCAGCATGCGGTAAACCTTTTCCCAACGGACAATATCCACGCCGCCTTGTCTACCAATTTCATGCCATACATCATTGATCCCGATAAGAATACTCAATACGTCGGGCTCGTGATTCCATACGTCCTCTTTAATACGCGCATACAAATCCACCACTCTGTTCCCGCTGATGCCGCGATTGACGAATTCGTATTTTTCAGGATTTTCGTATGCAAGCGCGCCTGCGATAAAGTTGGGATATCCAATCCCCATTTTGAAAGCGGGATGTTCATTTTCTCTATCCCTGCCCATATCGGTAATCGAATCACCATAAAATAATATTTTCATTATCAAGACCTCTTGCGGTTATAACGCTGCGATATCAAACGACGCCTTTACGATCCGTCTGCCCTCTGCAACGTCCGCGATATCTCCGCCGCCGACCATCTGCATCATAAGGTTGCCGATCGCAGTCCCCTCGGTAGGCCCAGTAACGATCTTCTTGCCCGTATATTTTGCCGTAAGTTCGTTCAAGAATCCGTTCTTGCTGCCGCCGCCGATAATATTCAGAGTTTCATACTTCTCGCCAGTTACCTCTTCCAACGCTTTCAATGCCAAATCGTAATATTTCGCGAGGTTGTTGTAGATCACGTACGCCATTTCGCCAACCGTCAGTGTCTTGCCGACCGCCGCGTTGATCTCCGCCGTCATGTTCTCGGGTGCAAGGAACCTTTGATCGTTTACGTTGATTTCGTAATCAACGGGATTTTCTCTCGCCATGCAAACGAGCTCCGCAAAGCTGTATTTATCGTCAAGCTCGTGACGAACTTGCTGAATCATCCAAAGCCCCATGATATTGATCTGCAGACGGAACTGGTTCTTTACGCTGCCCTCGTTGGAATACCCTGCCGCAAGCGCCCCTTTTGAGGTGTGCGCCTTGTTTTGTTCCACGCCGAGAAGGGACCAAGTACCGCTGGAGATGTACGGAGTCTGCGCTTCCAAAGGAGCCGCAAGTACCGCGCTTGCCGTATCGTGCGTTGCAGGGAGGATAACCTTTGCCTTGTACCCTACGATCGCCGCGATCTCGTCGGTAAATTCCCCTACTTCCGTACCAGGCTGCGCCAACTCACCGAACAGCTCTTTTTTATACCCGAGCTTTTCGATAATCTCTTCGTCCCAAGTATGGGTAACGGAGTTGACCATACCCGTCGTCGTTGCGTTGCAGTATTCCTGCTTTTTCACACCCGTCAAACGGTAGTGGAAATAATCGGGAAGCATGAGCATCGCGCTCGCCTTTTCCATACGCCCCGTCTTCTTATCGTCAAGGAGCTGATATACCGTATTAAACGTCGCAAATGCGATACCCGTCTTTGCAAACAATTCTTCGAAGGGAATAATCTCGTGTACAGCGGGGATCGTGCTTTCCGTTCTGGAATCGCGGTAGCAATAGGTTCCGCCGATTGCCTGTCCGTTTTCGTCTAATAATGCGTAATCCACACCCCACGTATCAATACCGACCGAGTAAGGAATTTTTCCGATTTCTTTCGCCTTTTTCAAACCGTTGAGGATTTCGCCGAACAGTCTTTCATGCGTCCACATAAGGTGCTGTTTTCCGTCGTACGCGGTCAGATCTTCAGGGCCGTTCTGAAAGCGGTAAATTTCTTCCGTAATCATCTTCCCGTTTTCAAGATGCGCCAAAATATGCCGTCCCGAGGAAGCCCCGATATCAATTGCAAGATAATATCTCATTTCCGTCTCCTGCGCAGTTTTGCGCACTTTTTCACAAACGCGCAAACCGCAAACTTTTTTGCTATAATACATTATATAATAAAAAAAAATACTTGTCTATATATGTTCGAAAGATTGACAAAAAAAATTTTTTGCAGTATAATATGAGCACAAATGCGCAAAAACGCGCAAAATATATGTAAATTTCGCTCAAAAAAAGTGAAAAGGAGCATGTATGGCACTGACCGAACGTCAAAACGAGATTTTAAGACGATTAAAAGAGAACAAAACGGCGAACGTGAACGAGCTGGCTAAAGACCTTTTTGTCAGCGAAGCGACCATACGCCGCGACCTTGCGGAGATGAAAAGCATGGGGCTGATCGAACGCAGTCACGGCGGCGCGTTATTGCCCGAAAACGCCGAGGAAATATCCATCTTTTTCCGCATGGAAAAAAACGCGAGTGAAAAGGAGCGCGCAGCGACGAAAGCTCTGCCGTACATCCCCTCTTTTAAGTCGGTATTCATCGACAGTTCTTCCACGGCGCTCGCCCTTGCAGAGCGCATTGATTTGTCCTTTAAAACGGTGGTTACCAACAATCTGCAAACGGCAATTCAACTCTCCAAAAAGCCCAACTTGAACCTGATCCTCTTGGGCGGAAACGTGCATTTTAACACCAACTCGGCAACGGGCAGTTGGACGGCACGGCAGCTGGAAGATTTTGCGTTCGATCTTATGATTTCCTCGTGCGCGGCGATTATCGGCAACGAGGCATACGAACGCTCCCTCGATCAAAAAGAGATCAAACGCGCGGCGTTTTTGCGTTGCAAAAAGAGGATTCTACTCATCGATCACACAAAATTCTCCGCACACGGAACCTATCGGCTCGCGGCGCTGTCGGAATATGATTTGGTCGCAACAGACGCCCCTCCCCCTGCGGATATAGATTTCAGCGGCGTAAAATTGATTTATTAATTTTTCATCCAAAGGCTTGATTTCTTTTAGAGAATGTACTATAATACTTGCAATCGGTCAAAAATTTTGAGGGCTGTTTTATGATACAAGACTTACACGTACACACATATTATTCTTTCTGCTCGCAGGACAAACCCGAAAAAGTCGTTGAAACAGCGATTGCGGGCGGGATCCAAATGCTGGGGATCTGCGACCACAATTATGGGGTCGGCTGCGCGAGAACGGACGCTTGCTGGGGCAAGGGTACCCGTTTGGACGTCGATTACGAAAAGACGCTCGTGCGGTATTACGATCACATGAATAATATCCGTGAAAAATACGCAAAGAAAATAAAGATCCTCTGCGGGATTGAAATTTGCACGCTGACGGGCACGAAAGACAGCTATGCCCTGCCCATGGGCGCGGACGTTTCCTTTTTCGATTTTGCCCTTGTGGAAAATCTCGACCATCCCTCTTCCATCACCAATGGGGATATCGTGAATTTTGCAAAGCGTTGCGGCTGCCCCGTCGGGATTGCACACACCGATTTGTTCGCCTTTATCCGCAAAAAAGGGGAAGAACCCTATCGCTATCTTAGAAAACTCGCCGAAGCAGGTATTTTCTGGGAAATAAACGTCAATTACGACAGTCTGCACGGCTTTAAATCGCACGATTACGTAACCGAATTTTTCAAGAATAAAGAACAGCAGGATATCATCAAAAAAACAGGTGTTCGCCTTTCCGTGGGATTCGACGGACATATCGCAGCCGAATACAAAGCACAGCGAGTTAAATCCGCATGCAAACTCATTCAAGACATGGGTATCCATCTCGTCTTTGAAAATAGATAAATATCAACGTATAAAAAAGGCAAGTTTCTTGTGAAACTTGCCTTTTTTTGTGATATTATCGTGTTTTTACGCAGCTTAAAGTCCCTCTATCCCAAGACCGCCGCGGAGCTCTTTCATATACTGCAATTCATCCGCTTCTACGTTACCGATTTTTTTCAGTTTCCCGATATTCTTCGGTCGAATGAACAGCACGTGCGCCCATCTCACGAAATAGAAAATCGGCAACAGCCAAATATGTTTCTTCAATACGGGATAGCTGAATTGCATATTCTCTTTCGGGGGGAATAAAGTTCTCCTAAACGTGCGTTTTTTCGCTTTCTTTCCGTCCTCGTCCCCTTGCGACGTTTGCGCCGCTACGTCCGAAGCCGATTTCTTTCCCTCGTTTTCAAATAACGAGGACTCTAAAACGTGTTTTGCGAGTTTTTCGGTAAACTCGTCCGCCTCTCCGTCTTCGAAGAAATACGCAGACAGCTTTTCAAACTGCCGTTTGAACTGCAATAGACCGCATTTCTCCAGTTCCCCGTCCAAGTATTCCTCGTTGAGCGTATACGCCTTACGATACAGATAAATATCCGTCAAATGCCGTATGCCAACCCCTGCGCCCTCTGCAAAATGGTATGCCGAGTGCGCCAGAATGGAAATATAAAAAATCTCACGATCCATTTCATAGAAATAGGCAGTTCCCTCTTTCACGTGCGCCCGTTCAAATCCCACGCCGAAATATTTTTCCAAAGGCCCTACAAAAATCATTTTGTGCAGCTCGAAAATCGTCTTTGTTGCGGGATAGTACACGATATCGTGGTGTTCGTCATGGCGTTTGGTCGCAAGACCGAGCTCGTCCACCAGCGCGCGCACCGTCTTTAACTGCGCCACGTCGATAAGCACGTCGCAATCGGAGGCATAACGCATATCCGTTGACGGATACAGCTTCTTTAAGTGATACCCTTTCAAAGGCATGTGTTTTATCCCACGCTCTTCAAACGCCGTCAATACCGTATTGATATCGTATTCGCTTTGTACGTCGAGCATAACGTGACGGTGCACCGAGCGTTGCAACGCTGTGAAAAACTGCGGAAGGAGCTTGTCCTTCACATTTTCAAGCGCCTTAAACACCACCACGCTCATGGAATGTGACGCGCAAAGATTATAAAATTGTTTATAGTCAAGCTCTTCGGGGATATAGTCGATTTTCTCGTCTTTAATCCCTTTTTTTACGCACTCGACAAAGAATTTTTCCGTGTTCGTCACGTACCTGCCCACCTTGTTTTTCTATTTAATATTTTCTCCAAACCATTTTATCCACAACACCTGTGTACGATTGAATAATCTTCACGACTTTCGTCGATACGTTTTCTTCTACGTAATCGGGAACTGGGATACCATGGTTGCCATCGTTCGTCAAATCCACAGCCGTTTCCACCGCTTGCAAAAGGCTCTTTTCGTCAATACCTGCCAAGATAAAGCACGCCTTATCCAGTGCTTCGGGTCTTTCCGTACTCGTACGGATACATACCGCAGGGAAAGGCTTGCCGATACTCGTAAAGAACGAGCTCTCTTCAGGCAAAGTTCCGCTGTCCGACACTACCGTGTACGCGTTCATTTGTAGTTTGTTATAATCATGGAACCCCAAAGGCTGGTTTTGAATAACGCGCTTATCCAGCTTAAACCCACTCGCTTCCAGACGCTTTTTACTTCTTGGATGACAAGAATACAAAATGGGCATATCGTACTTTTCAGCAAGCTTATTGATCGCCGTAAACAAGGACACAAAATTCTTTTCCGTATCGATATTCTCTTCTCGGTGTGCGGAAAGCAGAATATATTTTTTCGGCTGTAACCCTAATCTTTCCAACACGTCGCTCGCCTCTATTTCCGCAAGATTGTTATGTAACACTTCTGCCATGGGCGAGCCCGTAACGTACGTTCTTTCCTTGGGCAGACCGCAATCTGCCAAATATCTGCGCGCGTGTTCAGAATATGCCAAATTCACGTCCGAAATAATATCCACAATACGGCGGTTGGTCTCTTCAGGCAGACATTCATCCTTGCATCTGTTCCCTGCTTCCATGTGGAAAATGGGGATATGCAATCTCTTTGCAGGGATCGCGGAAAGACAGCTGTTTGTATCGCCAAGGATCAAAAGAGCGTCGGGCTTACAAGCCGACATCAGCTTGTACGAGCAGTTAATGATATTGCCGACCGTAGCACCCAAATCGTCACCCACCGCGTCCATATACACTTCAGGATCGGCGAGCTTTAAATCCTTGAAGAACACGCCGTTTAAGTTATAGTCATAATTTTGACCCGTGTGCGCGAGAATACAATCAAAATACTGACGGCACTTATTGATGACCGCCGCCAAACGGATAATCTCAGGGCGCGTACCGACAATGATTAAAAGCTTTAACTTGCCGTTGTCCTTGAATTTTACATCCGAATAATCCAATCTAATGTTCGTTTCCATATTATTTCACCTCGTACATGGTATGTCCATTCATTCTACAATTTCAAAAAACGTATCGGGATGGCTAGGATCAAATTGTTCATTCGCCCACATCACCGTCACCAAATTTTCTGTCTCGGAAAGATTGATAATGTTGTGCGTATATCCAGGGAGCATATGCACCGCTTGTATCTTATCTCCGCTAACCTCAAAATTCAATACTTCGTCCGTACCGATTTTGCGTTGCTGTATCAGCCCCTTGCCTGCAACCACAATGAAAAATTCCCACTTGGTATTGTGCCAGTGCTGACCTTTCGTAATCCCAGGTTTAGAAATATTGATAGATACCTGACCGCAATTTTCCGTCTTCAAAAGTTCGGTAAAACTCCCTCTCGGATCCACGTTCATCTTCAAATCGAACGCAACCTTTTCCTTGGGAAGATAGCTTAAATAGGTCGAATAAAGCTTCTTTGCAAAACTTCCGTTCGGGATTTCAGGGATTATCAGCGTTTCACTCTGCGCGCGGAATTTATAGAGCAAATCCACAATCTCGCCAAGGGTTACTTTATGCGTTGTCGGTACAAAATAATATCTACCGTTCTCACATTCCACGGGCGTTAAACCGTCGTACTCACAGCGGTGACCCTTTCCTTCAAGCAGGTCGAGCATTTCCGCGACCAAGTCGTCTATGTAGAGAAGTTCCAGCTCAATCGCTCTATCATTTACCGTGATAGGCAAATCGTTGGCGATATTGTTGCAAAACGTCGCAACCGCGCTATTATAGTTGGGTCTGCACCACTTCCCAAAGAGGTTAGGAAAGCGATAAACGCATACCTGCCCCCCGCCTTTACTCTCATAATCAAAGAAAAGTTCTTCCCCTGCTTTCTTACTTTTTCCGTATTCTCCGCCAGCATAACGGCCGATCAAGGTCGCCTGAATGGAAGAGGACAACATCACGGGGCACTTGTTTTCGTGTCTTTTGAGCGTATCCAAAAGGGTAGATGCAAAGCCGAAATTGCCTTGCATAAACTCTTCCTGATTTTGCGGACGATTAACCCCTGCCAAGTTAAAGACAAAATCCGCTTGCGCGCAATACGTCTCCAAAGTAGCAGGATCGCTGTCGATATCGTATTCGAAAATATCTTCAACCGACAAGGCGGGACGAGTCCTATCCTTTCCGTCTTTTAAGTTTTTCAAGGCGGCGCAAAGGTTTTTTCCTACAAAACCTTTCGCCCCCGTCACTAAAATTTTCATTTCTTTAATTCGTCCTGAATATATTGAAGGGATGCAATCTTCGCCTTCGTTTCTTCCACCGTCAACAGCTGGGTGTTGTTGGAATTAAACTCCGTCAAAGGATTACGTTCCGTATCGCCGTTATTGAAATATTTATCATAATTCAAACCGCGTTTGTCACAAGGCACACGATAGAAGTTACCAAGGTCGATGGCATTCGCACATTCTTCGTTGGTCAAAAGGGTTTCATACATCTTTTCGCCGTGACGAATACCGATGACCTTGATATTTTCCTTATCGCCGCCGAACAGTTCGCAAACAGCCTCCGCCTGCGTTTTGATTGTACAAGCAGGCGCTTTTTGTACGAGAATATCCCCGCTTTCACCGTGTTCAAACGCGAACAGAACAAGGTCCACCGCTTCTTCCAAGGACATGATAAATCTCGTCATGGTAGGGTCGGTGATGGTGATAGGCTTTCCCGCACGGATTTGGTCAATCCAAAGGGGAATAACAGACCCACGAGAACACATTACGTTGCCATAGCGCGTACAACAAATCTTCGTCTTTTCAGGCGAAACCGTACGGGATTTTGCAACAATGACCTTTTCCATCATCGCCTTGCTTGTCCCCATTGCGTTTACGGGATATGCCGCCTTGTCCGTCGAAAGACAAACGATATTTTTTACCCCTGCCTCGATTGCCGCCGTCAGGACGTTTTCCGTACCTAAAACGTTGGTCTTTACTGCCTCAATCGGGAAAAATTCGCAAGAAGGCACCTGCTTTAACGCCGCCGCATGGAAGATGTAATCCACACCGTGCATGGCGTTTTTCACGCTCGCCAAATCGCGCACGTCGCCGATATAGAATTTGATTTTTTCCGCAACTTCAGGCATTTTTGCCTGGAATTCGTGACGCATATCGTCCTGTTTCTTTTCATCACGCGAGAAAATACGGATTTCCCCGATATCCGTTTTTAAGAATCTGTTGAGTACGGCGTTCCCAAACGAACCCGTACCGCCTGTAATAAGTAACGTTTTATTTGTAAAAAGCGACATCTTTTTTATCTCCTATTTTTATTTTGTTCCACATATGAAAGATACGTTGTTAAAAGCGTCTCTTGCGTTTCATTTTCTGTTTTTGGTATATAACCCTCATTCACCGCCGTTTGGAAAGAAGTCAAGGTATCTGCAAGCTCTCCCAAAGTAATCTCATGGATTTTCTTCACTCTAAAGATACCGTCCTCGTCCACCGCAGGCGCGCCCTCAATCTGCGCCACGAAAGAATCTATAACGTCTTCTACGTAATGAAAATACATAACGTGATTACTATCATTGACCGTAATCGGCAAACCCAACGCCAGGTTGTTGCAGAACGTAGCCACAACCGAATGGTGATTTGGCGTAGCCCAGCGTCCGTATACGTTGCTCAAACGGTAAATAATCGCTCTTGCCCCTGTTTCTTCTCCGTACCGCCTTAAGTCAGCCTCTGCCGCTAACTTACTATTCCCATAATCGGTACCGTTCGTCGCTTGAATGGAAGAAGTATACAAAACAGGACAACGATTATTATATTTTTTCAATAAGCCTAACAGCTCGTCAAAAAACAGATGATTCACTTTCTCAAATTCACTGTTTTCTTTCGGTCTATGTACCGCCGCAAAATTAAACACAAAATCGCAATCTGCCGTGTATTTCTCTAACTCTTCAAACGTGGTGTCCAAATCATAAGAATATACCGTGTATTTATCTCCGTATTCTTTCAATCTGGCAATCAAATTCTTTCCTAAAAAGCCATAAGCGCCCGTTATTAAAATTTTCATTTTATTCCTCTTTGTAGTTCTTTACTTAATTCTTATACCAATTTTGTTTTACTGGAACCGCTTTACTGCAAGGCCCTCTTTCGTAGGTCGTACAATCCCCCGTTTTTAACAACGAGTCGATCAGTTCCACAATACGCTTGTAAGACTTTGCAGGATTCCATTCATTGATCATTTTATCATAGGCGTTTCTTGCAATTCTTTCACGCACTTCTTTATGATCGACAAGATATTTCACCTTTTGATACAACGCTTCCACGTCTCCGTTTTTATATACAAGCCCATCAACCTTATCCTCAATCAAGAAATTTGTAGAGCCCGCCGCATGATTCGCGACACACGCACAGGCACTGTTCATACATTCGTTTAACGTAGCGCCCCAGCCCTCTCCAAAATCACTGGTAAACATAAAAATGTTTGCCTTGTCCATTTGCGCGCGCGTTTCATCAATCTTACAAGTGCCCTTGAAATTAATGCATTCTTCAACGCCCAGCTCTTTTACCAACGCTTTTAATTTTTCCTCTTCCTCACCAGAACCTATCACCGTCATTCTCGGACGGTAGCCTGCCGATTTCAATTTTGCAATAACCCGAATTGCGTCGTCACAGTGTTTCAAGGCAACCAACCTGCCTACCCAGACAAACTCTAAACCATCTTGCGGTTTCTCATTGATCAGAGCATCAATATCCTTTTCATAAACGGCAATTTGATATCCCCATTTATACATTTTGTTTCGAAATGCCCCTACCCTGTGAAAATCCAATGCTGCGAATGAACTGGCACAAAGTAAATGAAAATTACTGTTTTTGGACGGTTTCACAAAACGCTTGCGTACTTTTTTCATTGTAATGGGATTAAAATATCTGTAAAATCCCTTTTTGAACATTCTTTCCGAATAGTAAATCGTTAATTTGTTCTGTGCAATTCTTTCCGAAATGTAATCGAGCGGTACTCCGCAAAAAATCACAACGTCTGCTTCCGTACAAAGTTTTTTTGCTTCCGCTTCCTTGCCGATTGCATTAAAAATATACGGCCTGCTTTCCAAACAACCTATCCCTGCACGGTTTTTATCCAACTCCATCGTTTCGATAAAGGTAAAATCATCACCATATTCACTATACAAGCCGTCGCACAAAGGTCGAACAACATGCTCGCACGTGTTGGCAATATATACAACTTTCATAGTCACTCCTATACGCTGTTTATCTAAAAATTTTCTTTTTCAATCTATACAATGCGGTTTTAAATGAATCACGTTTTAATCCGCCGTATTTTTTTAAAAGAGGTTTTACACCTGCTTTGTGGTACTCCATCCAAAACGTCTCTCTCTCATTCGGTCGAGCAGTCGGCGCAGATAATTGCGGCTGTTTCGCGTTTTCCAAATTGCCCGCAATCCGTTCGCCCTCCGTCTTTTCAAACAGCGCCTTTCCTTTCTTGCTGTTTTAATGCGAAAGCGACATGCAAATTTCCCACCACGCGCAAAAGTTTCTGGCATCTTTTTGGCAATATTAAAATACATCCACTTATTAATTCTTCTTGAAATTTTCCGAAATAAATTCATAATCCACCATTTAATATGTTTGCAATCCCAAATATTTTTACATTAATCTCGTGTGCGTATAAAAAATAAGTTTTATTTTCTGCGCATAATTATTCAAAACGCATTTCATTCCTTTATTCAAGGCATCAAAATCTTCTTGCCTATATGTTAGTTTCATTTCAGTTTCCGCATAGTTTTGATTCGAGAGATAAGAGTACCCATCAAATCCTGCAAGCGTTACTTCTTCAACTTCCAAATCTATTAATAATTTAATCGCCATCAAGCCCGCATTATCAGATACCCGCTCTTCCTCATTTACCAACGATGCATAATTGACTTTTACAAAACATTCTTCAGCAGATATATTCGAAGTATTTATCACTTTTTTAATAGACGCATATTCCAACATACGAAAACGACGTATATTGCTAACAAAAATATAGTCTGTTTTTTGCTTATAATCAAAGTTGATACTGATAGAGATGACGTCTGGTTGTGCTATAAGAGAAAGAATCTTCTCTTTTTCCTCTTCCACACTTTTTCCTGGAGCAATCAACACCACTTTTTTCCCTATTAACTTTTTCTTAAAATCGAACAATCTTTCATCATTAACAATTTCTTTATTCATATATTCCATATATAATTCTTCTATATATTGCTTATCGTAATTAATCCTCCGGTCCTCTACAATATTTTTGAAGATTATGTCCATATCTGCAATTGTCAACGTATTTTTATCGGACAAATATTTTGCATAATTTGGATGGATATTGTGTTTTGCTGACAAATAATTCGGCAAAGAATATCCCCAATAATTTTCTTGATGAAATTTACTGATGATTTCATCAATTAATCGCAAAATAGGCGTTAAGCTATATTCTGTTCCGCATGCTTCATTTAAATATTCTACAAAAAGCTCGGTATTAAGATTCCCTGCACCGCGTCCCATTCCCATGATGCTGGAATCCAAAATCAATTCGCGATTCGTTTGAATATTAACCAGCGATTGCGCGTTGGAATAAGCAAGCTGTAAGTTGTTATGAGAATGATAACCGATTTTAATATTTTTGGACAGGTTATGCTCAACGATATAAAACAAACGCGTCAAATCGCTCTGTTTCATAACCCCGAAACTATCAACGATATAAAAAGCATACGGCTGGATTGCATTCGTTCTATTAATCAAACTTAAAAATTCTTCATCAGAATAGCCCAATGACACCATCGCCTGCACAAACACGTCATAGCCTTTTTCTTTGATTTGTTTACACAGCTGTAACGCGCCCTCCAAATCTTTTTTATGGAAAGCCACACGAATCCCATCCACCGTATCATCACTACGTTCTTCCAGTTTTTCAACGTCTATATCGCCATAGTTCGCCATTACAACAAACTTTTTGCCGTCTCGTTCTTGCGGAATAAACGGAAACAGCTGCGCCATTGTGGAAAACCTAGAAACGCCGCTTTTATAAGAAATTTTATGACTTAAAAAACCACACTCAATAATCTCAATCCCTGCATGCGCAAGTCCGTCTATAATATGCCGTATATTCGTTGCCCCGAATCTCCATTCGTTGCAATATCCCCCATCGCGCAAGGTGCAGTCTAAGACTTGTATTCTACTCATACTTACCTCAATTTATTGTTTTGATAAAATCCCAGTATAAATTGCATTTGCAATCTCAAAATCGATTGGATTATTAATATCCGTTGCCTCAACCTCGGAAACCTCAAGCATATACGGCTTGTTTCCGATTCTTCTACGCAATTTTTCAATGACCTCTTTGGTGAAAATATACATGCCCGTTGTTTCCATATAAATGGGATCTAAATCTTGCGTTCTAGGGATATGATTTGGGTCATAATTCAAAGGTTTTCCATTCAGCCAAAAGAAATCCTGATGTCTTTTAACGGCAATTGCAGAATCGTACTCTCCGCTTTTTACCGCGCGAACACCTTTGTTGATACTCTCTGAAAGTTGGAAGGGTGCTGTTGCGTGCGCAAGCACATAAATATCCGCGGGAACTGCCTGCGAAAAAGCATAAAACATATCGTTTACGTCTGCCTGCGCTGTGTCGTATTTTTCATCACGCTTCAAATAATGTACGCCGTCAATCAAAAACTCCTTGATTTCTTCTTTGCTGCAGTATACATAAGTTTCGTCTACTTCTTCAGCGTTTTTTAACGCTTTTAAAATAAAATGAATCAACGGCGTACCATCATCAAACTGTTTTGTATTTTTCCCGGGCGTTCTTTCATTGTTCATTTTTATAGGGACCAAAGCAACTACTTTCATTTTTGCACCTCATTCTCTTGTTTTAATTTTTGAATAATTTGTTGAAATTCTTCCACTGTTTCCGGAATGTAAAACTTCTTCTTCGTATAATCTTCATAATGATTCAGATATTTTTCCACGTACGCTTCAAAATTTCCGCTACCTAAAATCGGCGACGTTCCATTAAAGATTTTATATAACATAACAACCGTAGGTTGAGCCGCGGAAATGATATGCGGAACAAATACGGTGTTGGAAGAAACCGTAACCAAAACGTGATTATCAATGGAATGGTTCAAAAAATAATTTTCCCAAAAAATCGGCGCATCCACAGTCGGTAAAATCGTTTTGAATCGATCCGCTCTGTTGCGAGGATGATGTTTTAGAATAAAATCTTTTCCGTCGCATGCTTCCCAAAGCGTATTGATAAGCTCGCTGTCATTCGTGACGTATCCGTCGTTGTTAAAGCTCTCTTCAAAAAATATAAATTTTTCTTTGATTTCATAATCGGATTGGGTGAGCACTTCGTTCAAAAGGTCTACAAGACCTTCTACTTCCTGCGGTTTTGGTATTTTGACAAGATTCTTGTGTTCTTCAATGCATACCAATTCAGGTTCAAAAACGTAAACGCTATCAAGCAATTCTTCGATCGGCTGAACGCGGAACAATTTCCTTAACAGTTTTGGAAGTCTCAAATATTGACCGTTTTTTACCAAATATGTACTGATCCCATCTTCAAGAATATGCACTTTTGTCCCTTTCCGCTTACGCTTTATCGCATATTGCAACATAACGTTTTGCCGCGTATAGCTGGAAAAATAACATTCTTGATATTTTTTTACGTCGATTTCCCAAACTTTTTTTGTATATTTACGTGGAAATAGCTCAAAAAACATCCGTCCATATCTCGATTTCTCCAACCGATTCAATTTTTTAATATTTTCCCCGACTGGAACAAAACGGACACTGTGAAACAACTCTTTCAATTTCTCATTTTTATGCAACGTTCGAAAGATGGGCGTAGAATCCGTCAAAATCAAATCCACGTCTCTATCTTGTAAAAATACTTTTTTAATGAGAAGCGCTACATATAATTGAAAAACTGAACTACAAACAATCAAAATCATACATTTGCCTCCTCGGAAACCGTCTCTTGCGACGTATTGTCTTCCGTTTTTTCTTTTTGTAGCATCGACTTAATCAGTTCAATAATCTTTTTATGTAAAATAACAACTGCAAGCAACACCGCAAACAACAATCCTGCTCTTGCCCAAAAAATATTCTGGAAAACCATACTGTATACCATAAAACCTACATATACGATCATGATAGCGAAAAACCAACGCAAATCCACAATCTTGTTCAAGTTTTTCTCATACCTTCTCACAACAAAATAATAAAGCAGTAACTGAATAAAACTGCAACCCAAGGTGGTATAACCCGCCGCAATATCCCCAAAATATTTAATACCG
The DNA here is from genome assembly GCA_015069365.1 of Clostridiales bacterium. Taxonomy (GTDB): domain Bacteria; phylum Bacillota; class Clostridia; order Christensenellales; family Borkfalkiaceae; genus Scatosoma. The sequence goes on from SVIT01000007.1 coordinate 21,343, forward strand.
AAAAAGTTGGTCACGAGGTTAATAATCGCGCAAGTAATAGTAATCGCTGACATTTGCCAAGTTTTTTCGTAATAGAACAAGATGTTGCCTATAATCCCCGTAATAAATGAAAACAAAACCGACATTGTCAGGGGCGGAATAAACCACACGGCGTCTATATATTCTTTCGTGGCAAAGATCATGATCCCTTCACGGGCAAACAACATAACCCCGATACACACCACTGCAACCAGCGCTGTACAACCCGTCGTTACGTTCTTCAAACTGCCAAACTTCTTGGCTTTAATCGATTGCAATGTAAACGGAATCAAAGCATAATTGATCGCCTGCGTAATGATACTGACCAGCCCCGTAATGCTATGCGCAATCCCATAGATACCTGCCTGCGCCGTACCCACCATCGAGTTGATCATCAGCTTGTCGCTGGAATTGAGCAACGTTGAAGAAAGGTAATGAGGTATCAGCGGTAAATTAAATTTTAACGCATACTTCCAGTATTCTTTGTTGTATATCTTTTTCCCTTTTTTATAGGTAAGCACACAAAGAACAAGCCCTAAAACGATACCTGCAAGCCCCGCCCCGATTACCTTGGCATACGCCGCATGCGAAGGGAAAAGTAAAATAGCGATAATGGCTATGGTCGGGCTTAACAGCGCGTTTGTAAAGGTATAGGCAATAACGCTCTTATAATCGTATAAAAACCGCCGCCTCATCAACCAAAACGAAATCACTGCATTCGTAAAGGTCTGTATCCACATAAATAGAAGATATGGTGTACTCAGCTCGAAAACGGACGGAACAAGAATATTAAAAATGATACACGCAGTATACACCAACAAGGACGCAACAAAGGTCAATGAAATCATACTGGACGTGTATGCGTTAATATCGTCCTCGTATTTCGTCTGCGCCACGTTGTATACGCCGCCTGCCAAGGATAGCGTTGCAAAAATACTAATTACGCTTTCCCAGGAAACGAAAACACTGGTCGCGCCGTAATCCTCCACCGCCATCAATCTTGTAAAAATCGGCGTCGTGATAAAGGACATGCCCTTTAAGGCTATGTTGGAAATAACAAACCAAACGGACGCTTTCGCCGCAGGAGAAAGACTATTTAATTTTCCAAGCAACGCTCTTATCTTTCCCATATTACGCATCACGTCTCACAAAAGTTTTTTCAATCGCCGACATAATCTTGTTATTATCAATATCTCCTCTTGCAGGCGCATTTCCTAACCGCTCCCTAAGGTCAGAATTATCCAATAAAACTTTGACGGCATTGTAAATATCTTTGGAATCACGGTTAACAATTATCCCATTCACACCATCCTCTATAATTTCCAAATTACTAGGAATCCCCGTTGCAACAATCGGCTTTTTGAAATATTTTTCTTCTAAAAGAACTCTACTTAATCCTTCGTAACTGGAAGGCTGTACGCAAATGTCCGCTGCATAGATATATGTATAAGGATTATCACAATTACCTAATAAAATAAAGTTTTCTTCAAGCCCATATTTAGCAATCTCTGCCTCTACCACACTGCGATAATCCCCATCTCCCGCGATATACCATTTCAAATTATATCCTTCATCCAACAACCATCTACAAACAGGGACACAAAGATGGAATCCTTTTAACTCAACTAACCGACCGAGTGACAATATTTTAATACCGTTATAATCAATATTATTAGGAACTGCCGCCAACGCATTCAGTTCTTTCACATTCATCAACTTAGGAAGATTGATGCACTGGTATTTATTAGAAAACTCAGGATACGCCTCTTTTAATGAATTTAATGAATTATCGGATACGGTAACAATAGAATCTAGTTTTTCAAAAGCTTTTCTGTCCAACTTTTTATTATTATCAATTTTCTTTATATCTGTCCGTATCCATCCCACCTTAACATCGGCGTTTACACACTCAGCGACATAGTAACAAGATGTATTTTCTTCAAATCCGATTGCCACGTCATAATGAGTGTCTAACTTCAACATCGTTTTTCTCATCTGTCTCCAATCATTTACTGTAAATTTTTTGGATCCAAAACGGATGCGTATAAAGCGCCAAATACGATATATTGCTAATCCGATTTTCTTTTTCTTAAGAAGAGTTTTAACACTTTGCAAAATTGAACGATTATAGACATCTGCATAATACGGCGAATTTGGAAGTAGATTTACATTTTTATTTAACTTATGTAATAAAGCACGTCCTTCATTAAATAAATATAAATCCGCATCATATTTTTCATAATCAAATACATTACAAAAATTTATCATGGATTTCTCTATACCGCCCATCGATAAACTACTGATAACCATTAGTATTTTTTTCTTCATATCCTTTATTTTCCCCCTGAAATTCTTTTCCCATATTTCAATCGATATAATTTTTTATAAAGCCAATATAAATTATATCTCGCAATCAAAAATCTCTGTTTATCCCCAGGATAGGTGGGTACAAAATACCGACCGTTCTCTTTCACTGCACGGATACATTTTTTTATATCCTGTTTATAACGTTTGTCTTTCGTATTCAAAAAGCATTGCAACATGGCAAGATTTGCTTTCACTAACATATTGTTTGCTTTATCTGTCAACTGGGGAAATTCTTGCTCTACCGCTTTTCTCTTCTCCTCTGCAAAATATAAGATATCAAAATACTTTTCGGAAAACGCCGCGTGCGACGCGCTGTTTTCATTTACTCTATAACAATACAGATACTCATTTCTAACCGTGATACGAGGTTGTTTGAAAAAACAGCGGAAGACAAAATAACTGTCTTCGTGGATCTTTCTCCCCTCGATAAAACGTATATCGGAAAGCAAGTTGCTTTTGTAAAGTTTTGCGCAGGAAGAATAGGTATACGGATTATCTTCCAAAGCCTTTATCAAACCTTCCGCTCCTTCCCAAAGCGTACAATCTTCTTGACAGGCTACCGTCGTTTCTATATGGCTGTTTAACAGCGCGCAAGCAACGTCCGCTTCCTTACTTGTCAAATCATTATATAAAATCTCGATTGCATTCAAAGGAAGATAATCATCAGAATCTAAAAACATTACGTATTGTCCGCTCGCCGTATCCAAACCCGTATTCCGCGCACAAGAAACACCCCTATTTTCCGTATGTAGAACGGTAACGTTGTCATATTTTTCCGCATACTCGTCCAAGATTTTACCCGTTCCGTCTTTCGAACCGTCGTTTACAGCCACAATCTCTACGTTTTTATGCGTTTGCGCAAGTACCGAATCCAAACATTCTTTAAGATATTTTTCCGCGTTATAAGCAGGAATGATAACGCTTACTTTTTCTTCCATAATTTTAAGCCCCCTGCCAGAAGAACTTATAATAAGCCCCGATGTTTCTATATACAAATAAGAATAAACAAGCAGCAATCAAAAGCCATTTCAAAAAGGCGTCCAGCTTGTCTCGTTCAAAATTAACTGCCCGTGAAAAATAAATATATAAGCCAAACATAAAATAAAAACTGATACGTTCCGCTGTACGCGAGACCAATCGAAGCACCCAGAAAAGAACTGTCATCAAGGATAAATGCACGATATACGTCGGCACTTTATCCTCACCCTTTTTGTCGTATAATATGTAGAATGAAAAGGCGCAAAGCACCATGGTAAACAACATGAAGATTCCGCCGTTACCCGTCTCTTCTACATCATATTCATAGCCAAGTAATTCGTTAAAAAAGTTTTGGAACGCCGCAAACCCTACGACGAATACGACCGCCAAGAACGCATAGATACACATCATCCAGTCGTATCTCTTGATTAAACAAATAGGATACATTATCAAGAAAATCATCGCGGATTTGTGAAAATAATACGCCAAAATAACCGTCAAAATAAATTTAATCGGCTTTTTATCCTTGATAAAATCAATCGACCATAAACAAACCGTCATGGCAAGCGATTGTCTTAAGCCCGTCTCAAAGAAACTATACGTCCCAAGCGTAATAAATAAAAAGAAGAACACAAAAGGATTTTTGGTATACTTGAGCGAAAAACGCAACAGCGTACCAAAAATAATCGTTCCGTTTATGAAAAAGTAAACGGTATAATTGCTTGTAAACAGCGAAATTATTTTAACGTACAGACGGTATCCGATCTCTACGCGCAACAAATCCTGATCCAGTAACTGTATGAAAGAATACTTTCTTATCTCGGTTTGGAAAAAACGTACGTACCCGATTGTATCCACGCCAACGTACTTATAACGGAAAACGAACAGCAAAAACATGGGCAAAACCGCCAAAACGGTCAGCCATTTCTTTACCTTTTTTTCATCTTCCTTATTCAGTTGGTTCTGTTGTTTCCACCACCAATCGATGCACCAACAGAAAAGCGGGAATATCGCCGCCAGACCGTAATAAATCATGCTTTCTACTCTCTTATCATGCCGTTGTAGATTTCTAAATACTTTTTATAGCACTCGTTTTTATCGAATTTTTTCTGTTTTTCCTTTACGTCAAAGGTCAAAGGCGCTTGTTTGATCTCAGCGATTTTAGTAATCAGCTCTTCCGCGTCCCCTTCCTTAATAATATAACCGCTGTCTTTATCCACCAGCTCTGGACTGCCGCAACAATCGAACGTAATCACGGGCGTACCGCAACAGATACTCTCCATATTGACGGTAGGCAGGGTATCCGCTCTCGTTAAATTGACAAAGACGTCCGCACTTGCATAGATATCCGAAAGCCGTTTCCTATCCGTCACGTATCCAACCGACGTCACCTTTTCAAAACGTTCGAAATACTCCTTTTGCTCGTCCTTGCAACCAACGATGACAATACGGGTATCTTCCCCTTGTGCCGCGATCAGCCTTTCAACAATTTCGCGGTTTTTCTCAGCGTACCACTTATCCGCCATACCCAAAATGAGGAATTTCCCCTCCGCATCGATTTCTTTTCTGAAACCGTTTTCATGCGGGGTAAAAAGTTCCGTATCCACGCCGTTATATACAACCCCGATATTTGCCGTCTGCAGTCTTGATTTTTTCGCTTCGTTCGCAATCCATTGACTGCACCCGATCAAGGTCAAATTTTTAATCTTTAACAAATGCTCCGTTCTGTCTTTCAAAACCTTTTCGGTGTTATCGAAAAACAGACTGGGTACTTCCGCCTTATTTAAAGGACAGTTCCCGCACTTCGTTTGCCACTTATCGCATTTGACCGCCGCATAATGACTGCACTTGCCCGTAAAATACCAACAATCGTGCATGGTGATGACTGTGGGGATTTCCTTTTTCGCAAGGTAGTCGCACAGCATATTCAGATTGATATAATTGCTATGCAAATTGTGAAAATGCACGATATCGGGCTTGATTTCATCAATCCACTTTAAGAATTTTCTCGTCGCAAGCTTGCTTGCATACCCTTGTTTCCCAAAGATACGCGCGTGTAAAGCGTGCCATTTCCAACCGAGCTTTCCCCCGACCTTATAACCGTTTTTGACAGGCTCGCAGGTCGATTGATAGGCAAAATACCCCTCTCCGTCGTTTTGTTCTAAGGTATCGGCAATATCGTTTACGATAACGCCCGTGCTCTTAAAACCATACACGGCGTTAATTTGTAAAACTTTCATTTATTCCCCTTTATACACTCGGCTTATCACTTCATCAAAAGTGTTATGAATATGTTCTGCACTGTGATTTTTTAAACCGCAGTCCACGGCATTTTGGGCATAGTCTTTCAACGTTTCTTTTTCTAATAAACGTTCTAAGCCCGACAGTATCTCCGCCTCGCTGTGCGCCGTTAGCGCAGAAACAGTATTTTGAAAATATTCCATCGGCGCAAGATCGGGATTTCCCACCGCAAAGACGCATTTTCCCGCTGAAAAATAGTCTGTTATTTTGGTGGAGAACGACAATCTGGCAGTCAGATTTTTATCTCCCATATCTTCCAAAAACAATAAAATATCCGCCTGCTTTTGTTGACGTAAAACCTCTTCTTGCGGTATGGGGGGATAAATGTTGCAAAACTCGTTGTTCGTTTCCTGCAAATATTCCTTGGGTAACGCCGTCTGCGTATATACGTCCAAAACAATCCTTGTCTGTGCTTCATTGACCGTTTTAAGCGCGGAAGATATCTTTGCCAAAGTCTTTTCCCTGCCTATCAACAAATTCCCCGTATACAGCATACGCAAAGGAATGTTTACCGCCTCATACGTTTCCGCAATGGGAGCGACGTTTAACGGCTTGGATAAGACCGTACAATCTATCCCGAAAAATCCATCCGCTTCCGTTTTGGTCTTTGGTGTAATCGCAAAAAATTCCTGCGTTTGTTTCGCCAGCTTTTTCAAGGATTTTCTTTGGAAATATCTATATACTTTATATCCGAATTTTTTGGACTGCTTATAGGTAAAATTATCGTCCCAAATATACCCAACCGCCTTTGCTCCCGTGCGCTTGATTGCGTAGCGGACAAGTCTGTTCATGTGGATATATCCGTCCATACCGTGCAGAATGATATCTGGTTGGAATTCGTCTAAAAAAGCGTCTAATTCTTTGCTCTTCCATTTCCCGAATTTCCAACACAGCTCACGCGCCAAAAGCATAGAATATCTTCTCTTTTTCTTCATCTTTGCATAGCGCGCGTTATGCGCCTGCAAATCCTCTGTTTCCACCGTTTCCGACAACGGTTGCGCTTGGACTTCCTTTCCCGTTTTTATCTTTCTCTTTAAGATACTTTTGATTACACGGTTTTCGGAGATTTGGAAATACCGAGAACAGATCTTGCTATCGGGTATTTCCTCGCGTAAAAATACGTTTGCCACGTTGGAGCTGTCATAACCGTTCACCAAGGTCCCCCAAGTGTTTGCGCCGACCTTGCTGTTCCAAGACGTCATTGTAAATATTAAAATCTTCGGTTGTCTGCTTTCTTTCTCCATGGCAACTCCTATTATTTAAAGGTTTTCTTTGTACCAAGCGATTGCTTCGTTCAAACCTTTCGCAAAATCATAATCAGGGTCGTAACCCAACAGCTCTCTCGCCGCAGAAATATCCGCGTTGGAATGCTTGATATCCCCCTTTCTGTCGGGTCCGAAGTTCGGCTCGATATCCTTATCCAACGCTTTCGTCAGCGTATAGTAGATATCAATGAGATATTCTCTCCCGCCGTAGGCGATATTGTACGCTCTGCCAGCCGCTTCCGTGGACGCCAAACAAGCTTTCAAATTCGCCTCAATGACGTTTTCAATATACGTAAAGTCACGGCTTTGTTTGCCGTCGCCGTTAATCGTCGGCTGTTCGTTATTCAAAAGCTGTTTGATGAATTTGGGGATAACCGCCGCATACGCGCCGTTTGGATTCTGTCTTCTGCCGAATACGTTGAAATATCTCATCCCATACGTATCCAAACCGTAGAGTTTCGTGTACAGTTTCGCCCATTCTTCGTCGCAACGCTTGGTCAGCGCATAGGGCGAGAGCAAGTTCCCTTCTCTCCCTTCTCTCTTGGGAAGATTCGGTTCGTCTCCATACACGGAAGAGGACGAAGCGTAAACGAATTTCTTTACCCCCTGCTGTCTTGCCGCTTCCAGCATGTTCAGCGTACCCTCGATATTGTTTTTGCAATAGAAGATGGGCATTTCAATGGAGCGGGGCACACTTCCCCAAGCCGCTTGGTTAAGAACGTAATCCACCCCGTCGCAAGCTTTCATGCAGGTATCCAGGTCCTTGATATCCCCTTTCATAAACTCGTAGTTGGGGTTATCCAAGAACATATCTACGTTCGCCTGACTGCCTGTGGATAAATCGTCCAGACAACGTACTTTGTAGCCCATATTCAAAATCGTCTCGCAAAGGTTAGACCCGATAAAGCCTGCGCCGCCCGTTACCAAGAATTTGCTCCCTTCAGAGAATTTCAAATGTTTATATCCCATCTCTTATAATCTCCAGTAGCTGTACCCAGCCTTTTCATATTCGGTTCTATTGAGCAAGCCTTTGATATCGAGTAAGACTTTCTTGCCTTCGCCAAAGAGTTTGTCCATGTCCGCGATTGTAAAATGTGCAAACGCATCGTGCGCAACCGCCAAAACGACCGCGTCCATATCTTTAATCGTGGCAATATCCACAAACTCTACGCCGTACAGATGTTTCGCTTCCGCAGCGTCTGCCGTAGGGTCTGCAATCGTGGACTCGATACCGTATTCTCTCAATTCTTTTACGATATCGAAAATCTTCGTATTTCTTGTATCGGGACAGTTTTCCTTGAACGTGAAACCAAGAATAGCCACTTTCGCGTTTTTAACCGCTTTCTCTGCCTTGATAAGGTTCTTCACTACGTTTTCCGCAACGTATTTGCCCATGTCGTCGTTGATACGGCGGCCTGCTAAAATCACTTGACTGTGATAGCCTAGCTGTTCCGCTTTATACGTCAAATAATAAGGGTCAACGCCGATACAGTGTCCGCCGACAAGCCCAGGGTAGAATTTCAAGAAATTCCATTTCGTGCCTGCCGCTTCCAAAACCGATTTTGTATCAATACCGATCTTATTGAAGATAATGGAAAGTTCGTTCATGAACGCAATATTGATATCTCTTTGGCTGTTTTCAATAACCTTTGCAGCCTCTGCAACCTTGATACAAGACGCTCTATGTACCCCTGCGTCTACTACCAGTTCATATACCTTTGCAACGATGTCCAAGGTTTCTTCGTCCATACCCGAAACGATTTTCGTAATCGTTTCAAGGCGGTGCACTTTATCTCCTGGATTGATACGTTCGGGAGAATAACCGACCTTGAAATCCACGCCGCACTTTAAGCCCGATTCCTTTTCCAAAATAGGCACGCAAACGTCTTCCGTTACCCCAGGGTATACCGTCGATTCAAACACGACTATGCTGCCTTTTACAAGGTTTCTGCCCAAGATACGGCTAGCCCCTTCCACAGGGGTCAAATCGGGGGTATGATCGTCATACACGGGGGTAGGTACGGCTACAATATGGAATTTCGCCTCGCGGAGTTTCGTTTCGTCCGCCGTGAATTCTACCGTACTTGCCTTGATCGCCTCATCGCCTACTTCTTTCGTGGGGTCGATACCCGATTTATAGAGCTCGATTTTCGCTTTGTTCAGATCGTACCCAACGACCTTTACTTTCTTTGCAAATGCAACCGCGATTGGCATACCTACGTAGCCAAGACCTACAAGGGAGATTTTCTCTTCCCCTTTGACAATTTTTTCATAAAGATTTGCGTACATGATTTTATCTCCTTTTTATTTCAATGAATTTATTTGTTCACGATATTTGTTTACGACAATCTGGCGATTGAACGTGTTTTCCATTTTTGCGCGTCCTGCCTTGCCCATTGTCTTTTTCTCTTCAAGGGAAAGCGCGATAAATTTTTCTATCGCCGCTTGCAGGCTCTCCGCGTTTTTGCTTTCAAACCCAAAACCCGTCACACCCTCGTCAAAGGTTTCTTTGCAGCCTGGGATATTCGACGCCAACACCGCTCTGCCGCTGGACGCCGCCTCCAACAATACGTTTGCCATGCCCTCGTGATAGGACGGCAACACGATCGCGTGCGCCTCTTTCAAATACGGTTTTACGTCTTTATGGAAACCTACGCATTCTACGTTCTTTAACCCGATAAACGGATTTTCCGCGCCGTATTCCACGTCGCCAACAACAGTGAATTTTACGTTGCTTTCCGTTAAGTTCTTCGCCGCTTTAGCAAGCTCGAACACGCCTTTATCCTTGATAATCCTGCCTACGAACACGATATTCGCCTGCTCTTCTTCAGGATAGTCCACGTAGCAAAATCTCTCTACGTTGACCCCCGACCCAGGCAACAGCTCGGTTGCGCCTTTGACCACTTTTTTCTTTACGAAAAAGTCTTGATTCGCCTGATTTTGGAAGAAAACGCATTTCGCCTTTTTCAAGCCCTGCTTGTACAGCCAAAGCATTAGCTTTTGCAAAATGCCCTTGTCCTCTACAACACCCAAGCCCGTTACGTTGGCTACGTACGGTACCTTTAATTTCCCGCAAGCCATACCGCCATACACGTTCGGTTTTATCGTAAACGTCAACGCAATATCGGGTTTTATCTCTTTTAACAGCCGTTTATAGCTCTTTAACAGTTTCAAATCCTTGAACGGATTTTTACCGTGTCGGGAAACTTCCGTCTCTACGACCTTTGCCCCCAGAGCTTCTATCTCGGGGATTCTATCGCTTTTCGGAACGCTGACGATTACTTCGTTTCCGTCTTCGACAAGCGCGCGTACCAGCTCCGAACGGAACTGTAACACCGTCGTGACGTCGTTTACCAAAATCAGGATTTTCTTCATATTACCAATTCTCTTTTACTTTTCCTATGATTGCTTTCGCGTCAATCGAATACTGCTTTCTTAAATATTTCTGACTGCCGACAATGCAAGAATATCTGTCGTCCAATGCCACGCGGACAAGCTTCGCTTTTTCGCCGCTTTCTTCCGCCAATACTTCCGCTACCGCGGACCCGAAACCGCCGCTTAAGTTATGCTCTTCCACCGTCACGATCGCCTTGTGCGTTTTTGCGCACTCCAAAATCACTTCCTTATCAATCGGCTTCACCGTCGGGAACGTGTAGACCGTGGGCATAATCCCTTCCGACTTTAATGCTTCGCAGGCTTCGTTCACTTCGTCGAAAATCGCGCCCGTAGAGAATACCGCTACCTTTTCGCCCTTTTGGATTTCAATCGCTTTGCCTATCGTGAAGTTTTCCAATTTCTCATGGATACGCTTTTCACCGCCTCTGCCAAGACGGAGATAGCACGTGCCAGGCGTTTCGTAAATCGCCTTGGTCGCCGCTTCCGCTTCCACCAAATCCCCCGGCGCAAGCACCGTTACGTCGGGAAGAGCACGCATCATAGCGATATCTTCCGTTGCATGGTGGCTCATACCCAACGAACCGTACACAAAACCGCCGCCTACGCAAACGACTTTTACGTTCGCGTTATGGTACGCACAGTCGTTACGGATTTGTTCGATACATCTAAGCGTGGGGAAGTTCCCGATCGAATAGGTATAGACCGTCTTGCCCTGCATGGCAAGTCCTGCCGCAATCGAGGTCATGTTCTGTTCCGCAATACCTGCATTGATGATCTGATCGGGTAACTCCGTCCAGAAAGGCTTCAATACCCCGAAACCAAGGTCGCCCGTAATGATGTATACGTTTTTATCTTTCTTTGCAATCTCCAGCAAAGTCCTTACGAATGTATCTCTCATTTCCCTGCCCCCTTATACGGATCTTCTACGCCCTCGGGCATTGCCGCGTGCAATTCACGAAGCGCCCCGTCGTATTCTTCTCCCTCGTGAGGGAAACGGTAATGCCAAAGAATATCAAATTCCATGAACGATACCCCCTTGCCTTTTACCGTGTTTGCAATAATGACCGTGGGCTTGTCCGTGCTTTCTTTCGCCTTTGCAAACGCCGCGCGAAGCTCGTCATGGTTGTGTCCGTCGATATCAAGCACGTTCCAGCCGAACGCTTTCCACTTCTCCGCAAACGGAGCAAGCGAAAGAGTGTTTTCACAAAAATCCAAACTCTGCATTTTGTTATGGTCAACAACAACGACAAACTGATTGAGCTTGAACTGGTTTGCAAACAGCGCCATTTCCCAAATAGAGCCCTCGTCACATTCGCCATCCCCTACAATCGCATACGTATAATAGGGCTTTTTGTCAAGCTTTGCGTTCAACGCCATGCCTGCCGCTACGCAAGCGCCGTGCCCAAGCGAACCCGTGGAAAATTCTACCCCAGGTACCCCTTTGTGCGAAACGTGCCCAGAAAGGCGGCTGCCGTCTGCATAATGGGTCTTTAATTCTTCTCTATCGAAAAAGCCCTTTTCTGCCAAAGCCGCATAAATCGCCGCGCCTGCATGGCCTTTACTCAAAATCACTCTGTCGCGGTTTTCGTCCTTCAGCGTTTCGGGCGTGATATTCGCCACGTCGTTATAAAGCACCGCTACAATATCCGCTACCGATAAAATCGCGCCGATATGGCTGCCGTGCGAAAGATGGGTCATTTCTATCCCGTGGCGTCTAATCAGCCACGCTAACTGTTCGCTGTTCATATTCTTACTCCTTTGAGATTTCTTCCAATCTGTTGATTTGTTCTTGCGTAAGCGTCCAATCGAGCGCTTCTACGTTCTGCAATATTTGTTTGGGGGATTTCGCACCGACGATTACCACCGAATCCTGCAAATAATCCAAAATCCAACGTATCGCCACCGATGATACCGATTTCCCTTGCTCGTTTGCGATTTCTTTTAATACTTCTACGATTTCAAGGTTCTTCAGCAATTTCTCGCCGTGAAAGTTCACGTATATCTCACGGGAACGTCTGTCGTTTGCTTCAAATTTGCAGTTCTTATCGTATTTACCGCTTAAAATCCCTTGGCCAAGACTACCCCAGGTAAACGGCGTCATTGCGTATTCGTCACGGAAACGGAACATCTCCTTTTCGTTCTTTCTGCATGCCAAGCTGTATTCGTCTTGAAAGGAAACAAACGGATTGTTTGACCCAAACGCCTGCAATTCTTCCGCGTCCTTTTCATGGATATTAGAAAGACCGTAGTAACGGATTTTCCCCTGCTGTCTTAATATCTCCAACGTTTCGGCTACGTCCGCCAACGGAGTCACACCGTCACGGTAATGCATTTGATAAAGGTCAATATAATCACGATTAAGACGTTGTAAACTCCCCTCCACCGCTTTGAATATGTATTCTCGGGAATTGTCATACGTCGTCTTTCCGTTTTCAACGCGCACACCGAACTTGGTCGTAATGACTACGTTGTTTTTGTCCGCGCCCAGGGCTTCAGAGAGCGTTCTCTCACTTTCCCCAAGTCCGTACGTATCTGCGGTGTCAAAGAAATTGATTCCGTTATCCACCGCGGTCTTTACCGCGTTGACTAGGTCTTCACGTTGCGTATTGCCCCAGCCGTAACCGCCCAAAGGACAACCGCCCATGCACAGCGCCGATACCGTCAGGTCCGTTTTCTTAATCGTTACTTTCTGCATTGTCTTCGACTCCTTCGACTACTTCTGCCACTGCCGCTTCTTGTTCAAACTCGGTTGTTTCCACAGCAGGCACTGCCTCTGCCGTCTTTTCTTCCTTCTTAACCTCGGACGCACCGTTGTCTTCGTTCCCTTCGTTCGTGAAGACAGATTTGATCGTCATGAAGAAAATCTTGATATCCAGCCATAAAGACAAATGCTCTACATAATAGTTGTCGTATTGAAAACGCGCCTCTACCGTGTTCGTCTTTCTGCCGTGCACTGCCGCCCAGCCCGTAACACCTGGACGAACGTCAAAACGCTTTAACTCTTCTTCCGTGTATTCTTCCCAGTTCTTGGGATAGTATGTAAGAACGGGACGAGGACCAATGAGCGACATATCCCCTTTTAAAATGTTGAGGAATTGAGGAAGTTCGTCAATGCTCGTCGCGCGGATAAATTTGCCGACTTTGGTTACGCGCTTATCCCCTTTAACACAATAAACCCCGCCTTCCTGCTGTTCCGCACCGACGCACATAGAACGGAATTTATACATCCAGTACACCTTACCGTTTTTGCCGACGCGTTCTTGCTTGAAGATGACGGGGCCTTTAGAATCAATTTTAATAGCCAATGCGACAATCAACATAGGGATCGCGCAAATGATCAATCCTAAAAAAGAAATGATGATATCAAAAAATCTTTTAAAAAAATGTTTGTACATGATAGGGATTACCTTTCCAAAATTTATAATATATAAATATATTATACCACTATATTTTCTTCTTGTCAACCCCTTAATTTCATATGTACCAAACAATTAAGCATCTTCCATCCCCCACCCATGTACGCATTGAATTTTAAAAGGACATACCATGTATGCATTGAATTTTTAAAAAGATATAATATATTTATCAACAAAAAACGACAAACTTTTTTAAGAGATTTGAACTATAACTATCTCTGCCAAGCTCAAAAAGACGAGCAATACGGGCTTGTTTAGACAGTACACCCACTCCATGTACGCGTTGAACTTGCAAATACTCGTACGCCCACGTTTCGTATGGAAAACGTTCATCAGTGGACGGTTGATAGGGGCAAAAGCAAAAGCCCGCTGGACTGATGTCCAACGGGTTATTTTGGCTGCCCCTGTCAGGAGCGGAAGGAGCAGGTTTACCCTGCGACGGAATAGCGAGCCCACTTTCCTAATATATGTGCGCAATAACCTTGCGAGCGTCAGTGACAACACACGGATTAACAGCCAAAAAAACACTTTTTGAGGTCGCTGAAAGCCTTTATTTTAAAGGGATTCAGCGTGTTTTTATTTAGTCCATACTTTAGTCCAAAAAGCCTTGGATTTATTCCCGTATTTCCGCTGTTTTTTGAAAAAATTTTCTTTTAACCCTGTCTTATTCGAACCCCAATGTTGTATATAATATTTTCTTAACCCAACAAGCAACGGACCGATAGTCCGTTGTTTTTTATTTATGAATTAGCGAATATCCCTATATATATTAATATTGTCGCGCGCACGCGCACGCGCGCGAGAAGATCATATCATTTTACAGAAAAATACGGCGTTTTTTAACAGAGGTGAATTCGAAGCACATCAGCTTCTTTCAATCCCTTTATTTTAAAGGCTTTCCAAGCCCTATCCTATCGATGTCCCAAGGAATATTATACATAAATTATCATCAATACTTAAACCCGTACGAAACTCGAAACCTATTAACGAACCGCTGAAAGCCCTTATTTCAAAGGCTTTCAGCGGTTCTGTCACATCATTACCCCCAAGTTTTTTACCCTAATTTTATCAATTTTAATGGAGGTAAATTCGAAGCGCCTCTGCCTTTTACAGTCCTTTTAAAGGAGTTCAGGACTATACAACAACTATGTACCAAGCCTTTTGAAATTCAATTTTATACAATTTTTAATGCTTTCCAATAAAAAACGTACTTATGTATACTGCATTTTCTATAAAACGCTCTTTCTATTAGCTCTGATAAAACGATATTCTATTTATACTAATTATTCAATCACAAATCCTAAAATCGGCTGATCTCTACCTTGTGTTTGAGATAACTATTTCCAATTCATATTAAATACTATATATCAATTTTTTCTCCTCGCCTTCCAACTTCACGTGAAAATATCCTTCTTGCTCCTGAAGCCGATGAACTCCATCTTTTCCTTTTAAATATATATACGCATTTTCAAAACAATTTTTAAGACAAATTTCTATTTCTTTGGAAGCCTTTAATTCGATATTTAGAACTCTACCGTCTTGCCACTTCGCACTTACAAGCACACCATTATAGGAGCGCAAATTTTTAAAAGAGCACTGCAACTTTTTCCATTCTTGCGGTATTGCGGGAAAAACATCCAAATATCCCTGATGTTCCTGTAAAAGCATTTCCTGTATGTAAGCTTCGGTCTTTCCTCAAAAGGTATTCCTTTCGTACCTTTTCTTCGTCCTGCAATATCCGTTGCGCTTTGGCTCGTATATCCAGCAAAATGATTTCTTCAATCACCTTTCTTGGAATATTATGCGTTGTACACGCTTGCGAGCCTATCCGTTCATACGCTCCACACATATACCGTTCGGAAACGCAATACCCGTCCCTTTGCTTTAACGCTTTACGTGTACGTGAGAATTTCATCTTACTGCCACAATCCACACAATACAAAAGCCCTGACAATGGCATTGTAATTTTCTCTTTTGTTACTCTACCCGTGCTTGAAGATTTTATCATCTCTTGCACTCGTTCCCAAAGCTCTCTTTCTATAATCGCTTCGTGGGTATTGTGGATAACTACCCATTCTTCCTTTGGACGATTGACTCGCTTTTTGTTCTTATACGATACCGTCGTTTCCTTGCGTTGCACCAAATCTCCGCAATAGATAGGATTTCGTAAGATTTCACGTATCACCTCTGCCGACCAAAACTGTGTTGCACCTTTCCGAAAACCAACCCCATACTTTTCTTTTCGATACTGTGACGGTGTGGGTTCTCTTTCCGCATTCAGTGTTCTTGCTATCTGATTAGGACTAACACCGCTTGCTCGCATTTCAAAGATTCGTCTAACAATGGTTGCCGCTGGCTCGTCTATCACAGGCAAACGCTTTTCATCCGTTCCAACGATATATCCATACGGAGCTCGCCATGACATATAATGCCCTGCCTTAGCCCTTGCCTCGAATACAGCTCGATTTTTCTTACTTGTATTCGCTGCGTGCCATTCATTAAAGACGTTCATTATCGGCATCATACCCATGCCCGTACTTTCCGTATCCAACGTATCTACGTTATCTTCCAACGCAATAAACCGCACCTTATGCGCAGGAAATACGTAATCCAAGTACATTCCCACTTCGATATAGTTTCGTCCAAATCGGCTTAAATCTTTAACGATAATCGTATCAATTTTGCCGTGCTTGGCATCCTCTAATAAGCGTTGCACTTCAGGACGATTAAACGTGGTTCCTGAATACCCATCATCTACGTATTCTCGTACATGGTATATCCCTTGACCTTGGATAAAGCGCTGCAGAATCTCTCTTTGGTTTTCTATGGACTGTGATTCTCCGACCTTTTCATCGTCTCGGCTCAATCTCATATATAACCCGACTTTACTATTTAATTGTATTTGCTTTGACCTCATTCTTTTATTACAAGATTAGAAATGAAAAACAGATTAAATCAACAATTTCAAGTAGTATCACCAAATCAGGTTTGGGTTAGCGACGTAACACAAATCAAAGCTTTAAATAAAAATTATTATATTTGCGTTATTCTTGATTTATACGCAAGAAAAGTCGTTGCATATGAAGTGAGTGAAAACAACAGTACTCAGCTAGTCAAACGAACTTTACAGCAAGCATACCAACATCGCCATCCACAAAAACCATTAATGTTTCATACAGATAGAGGATCCAATTATTGTTCCAAGGCGTTTTGTGAATATCTTGATTCCTTAAAATTAATTGACCGCTCTTTCTCGAGAAAGGGAACTCCTTACGATAATGCCGTTATTGAATCATTTTTCTCCAGTTTAAAACGTGAAGAGTTATATCGGATCAACTATAGAAGCGAAAAAGATTTTTTGCAATCTTTAGACGATTACATCACATTCTATAATACTCAACGACCCCATTCAAATAACAATTATAAGTCTCCTGAAGCTAAAGAGCAAGAGTATTTCAGTCAAAAATAAAAATCACATTCTCGCTAAGAGTTCGAATGTGAGCAGGTATAATTTATTTTTATATCATTTTAAGATTTTTTATCATTATATAGTTTTATTCTTCGATATGAAAACTATAAATAACCAAAAACACCTATTGAAAAGTCTTACTCTAAGAGTTCGAATTTCAATAGGTGTATCATTTGGCTGCCCCTGTCAGGCTCGAACTGACGACACACGGATTAACAGTCCGTTGCTCTACCGACTGAGCTAAGGGGCAATAAAAGCGGCGATTACCTATCC
>SVIT01000008.1 GCA_015069365.1 Clostridiales bacterium
TAGCCCTGGTTGGAAGTTCAATGAATGGGAAATGAAAGGCGTACCCGTACGTATTGAATTAGGCCCTCGCGATATCGAGGCAGGCAAGATGCTTTGTGCTCGCCGTGATACGCTTGAAAAGGTGGAATTGCCTTTGGCTGACGCAGTTAATGGTATCAAAGAACTGTTGGCGGCTGTTCAGCAAGGCTTGCTTGAAAAGGCAAGAAAGCATCGTGACGAACGTATTGTCTATGCGGACGATATGTCGGAGATTCTTGCAGGTGTGGAAACAGGTAAGTTTGTAAAGGCAGGCTGGTGCGGCTGTCGCGAATGTGAAGATAAGATCAAGGAAGAAACAGCGGCAACGGCACGTGTGTATGCGGAAGGCGAAACGAAAGAAACCTGCGCAGTATGTGGCAAGAAAGCGGAGCACGTGATTGTTTTTGCTCGTGCATATTAAGGATATTTCATAAAAAATCAAGACAGCGGATTTCTGAGAAGAAAACCGCTGTCTTTTTAATTCAACGCGTACATGGGTGGGATGTTTTTATAAAAACTCTTTAAAAAGTGATCATTTTTGACAATTTTCTACGCGTGTGAGCGGGCGTGCGTATAAATAATGTAGGAAAATGCGTGAAAAATCACTGTACCCACTTGACGAAAAGTGGAAAAAATGGTATTATAGTATTATGGATAATAATAACGAAATCAATCAAAAAATTGCAAAAAAATTGATTCATTACCGTAAGGCGGCAGGGCTGACGCAAGCGGAATTGGCGGAAAAAATTAATTATTCCGACAAGTCTGTATCCAAGTGGGAATCGGGCAACGGCGTGCCCGACGTTTATACGCTGTTGCAGCTTGCTAATTTGTACGGGGTCAGTATCAACGCCTTTGTTGATGATGAAACGCCAATACAACAACAAAAGGAAACGCGCGGCTTGCATCTATTGATTATGTTGCTCTCTAGCGGTATCGTTTGGCTAGTTGCCAGTTGGGTCTTTGTTTCCTTCCGATTGTGGAAACCTGGATATGCGTGGTGGTTGGCATTTATTTATGCGGTCGTTGCAAACGCGGTCGTGCTTTTGGTATATGCCTCTATTTGGCACCATAGGATCCTTAATTTTATCTGTGTAACGGCAATTATTTGGGTTACTCTGCTATCCATTTATCTTTCAGTGCGGATATTCGCAGGGAATAGCGGGCTGGTATTAGACGGATTATGGTGCGTATTTTTACTCGGGATTCCGTTGCAGGTATTAGAGGTTTTATGGGTCTTTTTCCGTACGCTGTTGCGGAAACAAAAACAGCCCAAATATGTTTCTTTGGAAGAGACAACGAAAAAAGAATGATCGAGAGAATGGAGAAGTGCTTGTATGCGGTGCTTGTATTGCAATAAAAACGAAGCGACCAAAACGTATGAACAAGTGAAAAAAGGCAAAAGAACAACCGAGTATTATTGTCTGGAATGTTATCATAGATTATTCCTTTGTGCAGAAGATACGGAGGCGGAGGACGCGCTTTCCGCTTGCCCTTATTGCGGTACTGCTTTATCGGAATACGAAGCAACGAAACTGGTTGGATGCGCGTACTGTTATCGCACAATGGGCGCAGGATTATACCCCTCGATCGTGAAGATGCAAGGCGGGGTGAGTGGGCATCGCGGGAAAATGCCGCCCTTGTCGCCTGAGGATGAGGATGTTTTGGATAAGAAAGAGTTTGCTACGGAAGCGGAGTTTATCTTATACCGCGCGGATGCAGCGAAACGCGCGCGAATAGAACGCCAGTGCGGCGAGTTGGAGATTTTGAGCGATTATCTCCGTGAAAAGAAAGATTATGACGGGGCAGACGGGTACGAGGCGAAACTCGCCAAAATGCGTGCAACGTCGGAGGTAGAGGAGGAATTCGTATGGCGAACAGGTCGGACGTTATCGAAACAACCGTAATATCTACCAGAATACGGCTTGCGCGGAATTTTTCAGGCTTTCCCTTTCCGTCAAAGATGAACGACGCTTGCGCGGGCGATCTTGTACAGTTGGTTGCAGAAGGCTTGAAAAAGATTGATCCTTATCAATATAAGCGTTATGACATCGGCAAGCTGAGTGAAAGCGAGGCGAGCTTGATGCAGGAACAGTATCTTATCAGTCCTGCGCTTTTGAAAAGAGTCAACGGCGGTGCGGCATTTGTGTCGCTGGACGGAGCTGTTTCGATTATGGTCAACGAAGAGGACCATTTGCGAGAACAATATATTTGTAAAGGTCTTGATTTGTATAAGGCGTACGAACGCCTCAGTGCGTTGGATGACGGATTATCGTCCGTGTTCGATTTTGCATTTGACGAAAAGCTTGGGTATTTGACGGCTTGTCCCAGCAATCTTGGGACGGGTATGCGCGCGTCGGTCATGCTGTTTTTGCCCGCACTTTCCAAGAGCGCGGATTTGAAACGGCATATTCGTGAACTTCGTAGGCGCGATATGACCTTGCGCGGTGCGTTTGGAGAAGGATCCAGCGCGGAAGGATATCTATACCAGGTAAGCAACGAACGCACGCTCGGGTGGTCGGAACAAGAGATTTTAGAGCAAGTGACCGAGGTCGCGTTATGGCTTTGCGAGCTGGAAAAAGCGGAGCGCCAACGGTTGATAGAGACGGAGGAGACCGAGCTTCGCGACCGCTGTCTTCGCGCGTACGGCGCGCTGACGAATTGCGCGATATTGAGTTTGGACGAATTTTTATGCAAAGTCGCAGACGTAAGAGTTGGGATACTGTTCGGCTTTTTAAAAGAAACCGATTCACAGAAATTTGACGAGTTTTTGGACGATATGCGTCCTGCGGCCTTCTGTTTGAACAATAATCTTGAGGGCGAAAGCGAACGTTTTTGCAACGAGGTGCGCGCGGAAACAGTAGGCAGTGTATTGCCGAAACTGGTCCGTGTGGTACGCAGAGGCGATAGATAAAAGTTGCCTGCTAAGGCGAAAGGAGAGGGGAATGTATCCTTTATCGAAATTGACGGAAAATTTCAGAAAAGCGTTGACGGTTGCAGGGCAAACCGCGGCGGAGCTCGGTACCAATTTTATCGGCAGCGAGCACTTTATTTACGCGTTTTTGTGTATGCCTGAATGTGAGGCGTACAAAATTCTTGCAGGCGAGGGGATTACCAAGCAAGAATACGGTGCCCTGTTTATCAAAAGCGTGGATAAGAGCTGCACTTGCGAAGGGCTTACTCCCCGTGTACAGCGCATGTATGAAAAAGCGGTGCAGTCCGCAGAAAAAGAGGGGTTGAGTGCGGGCACAGCGCACATGCTGTACCAGCTGCTCTGTGTTCCCGATTGTATCGGGGTTCGTTTTTTAGAGAGATTTGTGGAAGTGGACGGTTTGAAAACGGCAACGGAAGCAGCTCTGCGTGCTTTGGCGTATAAAAAGGCATGGGGAGAGGAGGTGGACAATGCGCCCTCTTCTTCTAGTTCCGTGAAGACGGAGTTTGTCGGAGAATGGCTGTTGGACGAGTCTGAGAGAAAAAGCGAGCAGACGTTGTTGGTGGACAAGAGTGAGAAACAGAAAAAGGCGGCTCATCGCAGTGCGGAAAAATTGCCCGATTGCGGTATTGATATGACAGAACGGGCGAAAAAGGGTAAAATGGATCCCGTAATCGGTCGTAAAAAAGAGATTGAAAAGGTTGTGCAGGTGCTTTCTCGCCGTTTGAAGAATAACCCCGTTTTGGTCGGTGAACCTGGGGTTGGTAAGAGCGCGATTGTGGAAGGGCTTTCTCAGTTGATCGTCAATAATAACGTCCCTGAGCAGCTATATAACAAGCGCATTTTCTCGGTGGACTTGCCAGGAATGTTGGCAGGTACTCGTTATCGCGGTGATTTTGAAGAGAAATTAAAAAATCTTTTAGACACTGTCATGAAAGATGGCGACGTGGTTTTGTTCATCGACGAAATCCATACGATTGTGGGTGCGGGCGGCTCGTCCGAGGGTAGCATGGATGCGGCGAACATCTTAAAACCCATGTTGGCGCGTGGCGATCTGCAGGTGATCGGCGCGACGACGATCGAAGAATACAGAAAATATATTGAAAAAGACAGCGCTTTAGAGCGTCGGTTTACCCCCGTGTACGTAGATGAACCCTCTGAAAAGGACACGATTGAGATTATTCGCGGGCTTCGTCCAAAGTATGAAGAACATCATGGAATCGTGATTACTGATGAGGCGATAGAGACTGCGGTCAAGCTTTCCTCCCGCTATATTACCGATCGGTTTTTACCCGACAAAGCTATTGATATCGTAGACGAGGCGGCGGCACGAGTGCGTATCGTGGAAGAGGGCGGCAGTTTTGAATTGCAAGAGGTGGAAAAGGAAATCCGCATCTTTACGGAGGAGGAAGAAACCTATTTCAAGAGCGGAAACCACGCGATGGCGGCAGAGGCGAGGAAAAACAGAGCGTTTGCTGAAGATAAAAAGCGTGCTTTAGAGCAAGCGCAGACTCCCAAACGTTTGCCTGATGGTAGGTTGGCGATCGGCAAAGAGCACGTTGCGGCGATTGTCAGTGCGAGAATGCGCATTCCTCTTTTGCAAATCACGCAGGAAGAGGGTGAAAAACTGATGCGCCTTGAGGAGAATTTACACAGAAGAATTATCGGGCAGAACGAGGGTGTTTCCGCGGTGGCAAAGGCGATTCGCCGTGCAAGAGCGGGCTTGAAAGACCCTTCCCGTCCGATTGGCTCCTTTATTTTCGTGGGCCCTACTGGCGTGGGGAAAACGGACCTTAGCAAGGCTCTAGCGGAGACTCTGTTTGGTTCGGAAGAACAGATGATTCGCCTGGATATGAGCGAATATATGGAAAAACAGTCGATTTCCAAGCTCATCGGCGCCCCTCCTGGATACGTTGGATATGAGGATTTGCAGACGGGGCAGCTCACTGAAAAAGTGCGCACAAAGCCCTATTGCGTGATTCTGTTTGACGAAATCGAAAAGGCGCACCCTGACGTTTTCAATCTGTTGTTACAGATTTTGGATGATGGGCGGTTGACGGATAGCAAAGGTCGTACGGTCAGTTTTAAAAACGCGGTTATCATACTCACGTCCAACGTCGGTGCAGCGGCTGTGGAAACGCAAAAAACGGGCGTTTATGGGTTTGGCAGTGAGGATAGAAGTGGTGGAAACGCAGGCGAAAAGCAGTATGATTCTATGAAAGAGAATATCACGAAAGCGTTGCGTGAAAAGTTCCGCCCTGAATTTTTGAACAGAATGGACGATATCATCGTCTTCCATCGTTTGTCGGAGGCGGATTGTGTTCGTATCGGCAGAAAGATTGTAGAGGGGCTTGCAAAACGCCTGCTGGAACAGCGCGGTATCGTTTTGACGGTGACGGAAGGAGCGCTTGCGAAGCTGGTTTCGGAGGGCTATGACGCGCAGTACGGCGCAAGGCCGCTCAAGCGGGTTATTCAACGCAGAATCGAGGATAAAATGTCTGAGGAGATTTTACTTGGTAGGATTAGAAACGGTCAGCACGTGACGGTGGATTGTTTGCAGGGCGAGTTTGTGTTTGCGGTTCGTGATCATTGATGTATAGGTTTAAGTTGACGAAAGGAGAAGTTATATGAAATTGACAACGGCAGGGGAATCGCACGGAAAAGCGTTGATTGCTGTCATCGAAGGCTTGCCTGCGCATTTGTCGATCGATATAGACGGGATAAACCGCGCTTTGGCATTGCGGCAGAGTGGTTACGGCCGCGGCAGCAGACAACAGATTGAAAAGGACTGCGTGGAAATCCTGACGGGGGTCAGAAACGGTGAAACGCTGGGTAGCCCCGTTACGCTTTGCGTTTTTAATAAAGATTATGCGAACTGGGAAAACTGTATGTCCGCAGGCACTTGCGATAGCAAGGCAATGCAGGAAAAGGCTTTGACAAAGGTACGCCCTGGGCATGTGGATTTGACGGGGGTGTTAAAATATGCGCAAGAGGACGCGCGTAACGTTTTGGAAAGAGCTTCGGCTCGGGAAACCGCAATTCGGGTTGCGGCAGGCGAGGTTTACCGTCAGTATCTTTCCGCACTCGGCGTGGAAATCGCAGGCTACGTTTGCGAGGTTTGCGGTGTGAAGGATGGGGGTATGTACGCGTTTAACGAGCTTTCTGCCTCAAAAAACACCGATCTTGGAATGCTTGATAGTGCGATAGAAGCGTTGTCGAAAGAAAAAATAAACGCCCTTCAAAAGGAGGGGGATACCGCAGGTGGTGTTGTCGAAGTGCGCGTGAAAGGCTTAAAGAGTGGTTTTGGCAGCGCAATGACGTATGCGGAAAAACTGGATGGACAACTGGCGCAAGGGTTAATGAGCATTCAAGCGGTCAAAGGGGTAGAGATCGGTGCGGGGTTCTCGGTCGCTGAAAAGAGCGGGAAAGAGGTGCACGACGAGATTTTCTATGAGGAGAGCCGCGGATATTATCGCAAGAGCAACCGCGCTGGCGGTATCGAGGGCGGAATGTCCAACGGGGAGGAAATTGTTGTCCGTGTGGCTATGAAACCAATTCCGACCTTAATGAAAGGCTTGAGTACGATAGATTTTAATAGCAAAGAAAGCTGTGTGGCGGCGTCTGAGCGCAGTGACGTCTGCGCGATTTTCGCCCTGGAGATTATCGCAGAGGCAGTGGTTGCCGAGGTGATTGCAAATGCCGTGGCGAAACGGCTTGGCGGTGATACGATGGCAGAGGTTAAGGCGCGCTATGATGCGTTGAATTAAAAATTATGGAAAGTATTATTCTTAAAACATCTTCCGCAGAAAGGAAGATCTATATCGGGAAAGAGGTGATCGAATCCCGTTTGCCTGCACTTATCAACGGACAGAAGAATTTTGTTGTAACGGACAGTAACGTGTACGCTTTGTATGAAACGTGGTTCAAGCGTTACTTTTCCGTTGCGGAAATATTCGTTTTGCCTGCAGGGGAAAAGAATAAGAATTTTCGTTTACTTTATGAGATTTTAGAGAAAATGACGGGGGCAGGTATGCATCGAAGCTCCCGATTGTTTGCGGTAGGCGGCGGTGTTACGGGTGATATTGGCGGTTTGGCGGCGGCGCTTTACATGCGCGGGATCTCTTACGTGCAGATTCCTACGACGCTTTTGGCGCAGGTGGATAGCTGTGTCGGGGGGAAAACGGCGGTTGATCTTGGCGGCGTGAAAAATGTGGTCGGCGCGTTCTACCATCCCGACGAAGTATTGATCGATCCTGCTTTTTTATCGACTTTGCCGCAACGTGAAATTAAGAGCGGTTTGGGGGAAATTATCAAATACGCGGCACTCGATCAAAAGATTTTTAACGAGCTTTCCAACGGACAAGGACGTTGGACGGACGTTTCTTTTTTGGAGGGATTGATTTGTGCCTGCATTCGCTATAAGGCACGCATTGTTGAGGCGGATGAAAAAGAGCTCGGGCAACGCCGTTGTCTTAACGTTGGACACACGACGGGACACGCGATTGAATTGACGTGCGGTTTATCACACGGAGAGTGTGTTCTTTACGGTATGCTGTACGAAACACAGATGGCGTTGGAATTGCAGTTGTGCGAGACTGCGTACGGAGAACGCTTGATTCAACTGATTAAGGCTGCGCTTTCGGTATCGCCGAACGAGAGGCTGAATGTGCGTGACGTTCGCTCGTGTGTGGAAAAAACGCGCGCGGATAAAAAGAATATAGACGATGGGAAGGTGACGATGTCAATCGCAAAAACTTGGGGCGAATGGACAACGTTATCGTTACCGTTTGAGGAATATACGGAGAGACTGGCTCGGCTTATGAAAGTCGAGTAAGTTGAAACGGGAGGGGCAGGTATGCAACGAATTCAATCGAGAGAGTATTTTGCAGGGGAGTTTTCTCTTCCTGGTGATAAATCTGTCACTCACCGTGCGATTATTCTAAACAGCGGCGCGGAGGGGGTAGCCCTTATAAAAAATGCTCTGCTCGGCGAAGATTGTCTTTCCACGTGCGCGTGTATGCGTGCTTTGGGGACAAAGATTGATATTGACGGTACGACGATTAGGATTGAGGGAACACAACAGTTTCGGCGGGGGCAGGAATTAAATTGCGGTAATTCTGCTACGACGCTCCGTCTTTTGACGGGGTACTTGTCAGGGAAGGGTATTGACGCGAAATTGTTCGGTGACGAATCCCTTTCATTTCGGCCCATGAACCGTATAGCGGAACCTCTATCGTTGCTTGGTGCGGATATAAAGACGACGGACGGATATGCGCCCGTGTACCTTTCTCCGCGCAACTTGCATGGCGCGCACGTTGAGTTACCGATTGCCTCAGCGCAGGTCAAGAGCGCGGTTTTGTTGGCGGGTATCTCCGCCGACGGAGAAACTTCAGTGCGCGAACCGTTCAAATCCCGTGACCATACCGAGCGTATGCTTTCCGCGATGGGCGCGGATATTCGTGTGGACGGGAATTGCGTAACGGTCAAGAGAAGTGCGTTGCATGCGATGGACGTATGCGTGCCTTCCGATTTGTCTTCAGCGGCGTATTTCATGGCACTCGGGGCGTTGAAAGGGGAAACTTTATGTAAAAACGTAGGAATTAATCCCACTCGAACGGGGATTTTTACGGCGTTTGATAGACTGGGGGTGGAATATTTTCTTGCAAACAGACGAGTCTTAGGCGGTGAAGAAACAGCGGATATTTTGGTGAAAAAATCAGATCTGCGCGGTATCGAGCTGACGGAAAAGGATATTCCGTCCATGATTGACGAGTTGCCTTTGATTGCGCTACTGTGCGCGTTCGCGGACGGAGTGAGCCGTATCACGGGTGCAAAAGAACTTAGAATAAAAGAGAGCGATAGGATTCAAGCGACCGTCCAGCTTATACGTGGTTTAGGCGGCGAATGTGAAGAATTGCCCGATGGATTTGTGATTCGCGGCAAGAAAAAACTTGTCGGCGGTGCAGTGGATAGTTATCAGGATCATCGCATTGCAATGACGGCGGGGGTTGGTTTGATTGCGTCGGAAAACGGCGGCTATATTTCCAGACCCGAATGTTGCGCGGTTTCCTTCCCCGATTTCTTTAAAGAATTAGGGATAGAGCGCTGTTGATAGGGGGCAGGTACGAGGTGGACGGTATTTTTTTGCGATTGGGCTTAATCGGGAAAGACGTCTCAAAATCGGATAGTGAACGCATTCATACCTTTATTTTAAGGGAACTCGGGGTTGATTGTGCGTATGAGCGGCTTTCTGTAGCTCAAGAAGATTTTGACAGTGTGATGCGCAGGCTTTTGGGGGATTTTGACGGGTTTAACGTAACGATCCCTTACAAGCGTGACGTAATGGGATATTTGAACGAAGTAACGGGCGACGCGCTTGCATGCGGCGCAGTGAATACGGTCGTGGGTAAAACGCTTTGCGGATATAATACGGACGGAGTCGGTTTTATGACGATGCTTTTTGCAAACGGTGTGGACGTGCGGGGCAAAAAGGTGCTTGTTCTTGGCGGCGGCGGTTCAGGCAGAAGTACCGCAGTGGCGCTGAAAAAGCACGGTGCTCAGGTCTTTATCTATCAAAGACGAAAGGATAAATTGCAAGAGGTGTGCGCGGAGCTTGGGGTGCAAGCGGCGGAGTCGGCGATCTTGGGCGGCTTTCATATTCTCGTGAATTGTACGGGGGTTGGTATGCATGATACGGTAGGAATATCTCCCGTGTCGAAAGAGGCGTTTAAAGGGGCAGAAATGGCTGTGGATTTGATTTATCAACCGAGAGAATCTGCATTTTTAGCGCTTGCAAAATCGCAGGGAATAAGAACTTTAAATGGTGAGGCAATGCTCTTTTATCAGGCATATTTTGCTGATTGTCTGTATTTGGGGCGCGCCGCAAGCGACGATGAGGCGATTGCGCTTTATCAAAAATTTATTGACGAATGAAAATCGAACGGAGGACGGTCGGTTATGAATTTTTTAATCATTAACGGAGTCAATCTTAACCTGACAGGTAAACGCGAAAAGGACGTTTACGGTGGGGCAAGTTTGGAAGAGATCAATGAAAAAATCGCTGCATTTGCGGCGAAAAACGGGAATAAAGTAGACTTTTATCAAAGCAATATTGAGGGAGAGCTCGTCGACAAATTACACGAAGCATATTTGAAAGGCGGCTACGATGGGATTTTATTGAATGCGGGCGCGTACAGCCATTACAGTTATGCGTTGCGCGACGCGATTGCAGCGATTGACGTGCCCGTGGTGGAAGTACACATGTCCAACGTGCACGCGCGTGAGTCTTTCCGTCATACCAGCGTTTTATCCGAGGTGTGCAAAGGGGTAGTGTGCGGTTTTGGAGCAGGCAGTTATATTGCGGCGCTCGTTGGGTTGCAAGACGCGCTGAACGATCTGTGAGGAGAATATGAATCTCATTTTATGCGGCATGATGGGGTCGGGAAAGACCGCTGTCGGGGAAAAGCTTGCACAGTTGATAGGGCGGCGTTGCTATGATACGGACAGCCTAATCGAAGAGAAGTGCGGAAAAATTTCGGATATTTTCGAGCGTTACGGCGAAGAGTGTTTTCGTAAATTGGAGACAGAGCTCGTCACGGTGCTTTCGCAAAAGGATAATCTTGTGATCGCTACGGGTGGTGGCTTGGTCTTGAAAAAAGAAAACAGCGAGTTATTGCAACAAAGCGGAAAGATTATCTTTTTACGCGCTACACTCGAGACGTTGGCGGAACGTTTGCGCGCAGATACCAAGCGTCCGTTGTTGCAAAATGCGTCGGGGTATTTATATGAAAGGTTGACGCTGCTGATGAAAGAACGCACGCCCATCTACGAGCGTGTCTCGGAATATATTGTAGACGTAGACGGCAAAACACCTGAAGAAATCGCGCGTGAAATCATAGCGGTTATTGAGGTGTAAAGTATTAAACGAGTGGGGCAGGTACGAGATGAAAACAATTTTGGTTACGGGTGGTGTGCGCGGTATCGGCGAAGCAATCGCTAAGATTTTCTTAAAAAAAGGGTATCGTGTATGCGTAACGTATTCTAAAGACGAAGAAAACGCTCGCCGTGTGGCGGCGATGGGGATGGAAACCTATCGCGCGGACGTGGCGAACGAGGATGACGTTGTAGGGCTGTTTCAAAAAATCGGCGGGGTTGACGTTTTGGTCAATAACGCAGGCGTTTCTTTGATCAAGCAAATACAGGACGTTTCGTATGAAGAATTTAATCGTGTGCTTTCGATTAATTTGGGTGGTGCGTTTTTGTGTGCGCGTGAAGCGGCAAAATACATGATTTCTAATCAAAGCGGTTTGATCGTCAACGTCGCGTCCGTGTGGGGTGAAGTCGGTGGCAGCTGCGAAAGCGTTTATTCCGCGTCCAAAGCAGGGCTCATCGGGTTTACCAAAGCATTGGCGAAGGAGCTCGGCTGGTCGAAAATCCGCGTCAACAGCATTTCTCCCGGGGTGATTGATACGCCGATGAATGCACATTTTTCTGGGGAAGAAATTGCTTCGCTCATTGAAGAAATCCCCATGGGACGCATGGGGTTGGGGGAGGATATTGCAAAGGCGGTCTTGTATTTGGAAGAAAACGAGTATGTAACGGGAATAGATTTGCCCGTCAACGGCGGTTTTTCCATCGTGTGATTAATTGCGCTTTTTGAGATAGCTTTCTAAAATATTTTGAATAAACTCATCCGCAATTCCCTCGGTAGGGGATTGCGGTTTTTCTTTTTTCTCCCCGTCGCAAGGCGGGGCTTTTTCTTCCTCTTTTTTCTTTTGAGGACTTTGGAACGTGCTAAAAGTCTGCGTGAATGAGGAAAGATCTTTTAAAAAGCACAGCATTTGTTCCGAGTCTTTCAATTTCGCCATCAAAGGTTTTACGCTATCCGAAAAATCGGGATTTTGGGAGAGGTAATATAAGAGTACCAACATTAAAATTTCCATAATTCATTGTATGCGCAGAAGGAAAAATCGGTGTCAGTGTCGAAAAAGACAAAAAGAGAATATACTGGTAAAAAACGAGGAGGAGTGTATGAGAAGTTTTAAAAATTATGCGAAAGAAACGTCAAAATCAGAAGATGTGCAAGGTGCTGCGACTGCGGAGGAATTGACCCGAAAGATCGCTGAAGCGTACGCGGGCAGAAGTAATGCGGATATATTCCGTACAATCTTGACCGAGGCGGAAAAAAGTAAGCGTGCGGGTACCCTCTCTAACGCGGAGATTGACAATTTTTATAATACGTTTTCGCCGATGCTCAACAGCTCGCAGAAGAAGCAGTTGCGCGCCGTGGTGGAAAAGCTAAAGGAGATTTAAAAATCGCCATACCATGTACGAGATTAACTGTCGGAAATCGTTTGTAAAGCAGATAAAAACATGTCAATTTCACGTTCGGAATTATAATGGGAGAAAGAGGCGCGCACCAAGCCGCCGTCTAAAGTGCCCAGTTCTTCATGCATAAGGGGCGCACAGTGCAAACCGCCTCGTACGGCAAATCCGTATTTCGAGGAAAGTAGATCGGCGATTTGTTCAGACTGTTTCGTTTTATGGCGAAATGCAACGATTCCGCAGGGATTTTTAATTGAAAAAGCTTCGTATTGTGGGAGTGATTTTAATCCTTGTAGCAGTTTGGCTGTCAGTGTCGTCAGCTTTTCAGCAATTTCATTTTTATGGACGTTCAGATAATGCGTGCCCTCCAGAAGAGAGACGATCGCGGGGAAAGATACAGTGCCTGCTTCTAAGCAGTCTGGGTAGAAATCGGGCATATCGAGAGAGAAACTGACAGAGCCCGTTCCTCCGTATAAAAGGGGGGTGGGATTTACTCTTTCCGAAAAGAGCAACGCGCCACTGCCTTGTATTCCAAGCATGCCTTTATGCCCTGCAACGGTCAATAGATCGATACCTGCCTCCTTCATTTTTATTGTAATGTGTCCCGCGCCTTGTGCGGCGTCGCAAAGCAAAAGCACGTTTTTAGGGAGTATTTGCCTAACGGCGGTAAGATCGGGGATTGCCCCCGTGACATTAGACGCGGCGGTGATTGCGACCAGTTTTGTGTTCGGGCGGAGTAAAGTTTTTAGATGATGTAAAGATAGATTTACACCCTCGTCTGTGTGCACCAAAGGGCAAACGTCGTAGGTAATTTTTCCCAACTGCTTAAGTCGTTCCAATGGCCGCAAAACGGAATTATGTTCCATGCAGGAGACGATGACGTGATCGTCTTGATGAAGAGATCCAAAAAGGGCGATGTTCAAGGCTTCTGTGCAGTTCTTTGTGAACACTACGCGATCGTATCCATAGCCGTCGAAAAAATGATCTAAGGCGTAGCGGCAGTTTTGCACTGTTGCTGCGCAGGAAAGGGAGAGTTTATGACCGCTTCTTCCTGGATTTGCACATACTTTTATAGCGGAGGCTACGGCGGTGAGGACGGAATCGGGTTTTCTGCCGCTGGTTGCGGCGTTGTCGAAATAGAACATAATAGCACCTCTTTTTTTATGTAATACATAAAATATAGTATTCCGAAAAGGAGGCGGGTATGACTTATGATGATTATAGCAGTGTTCCGCTCGCGGACACACAGTTTGGATTATTTAGAACGTTTACGCGGTTATGGCGTGCAGGCAAATACCGTACCGACCCCCAAAGAGGCGAGGATCGGTTGCGGACTTTGCGTGCAGTTTG
Source organism: Clostridiales bacterium (assembly GCA_015069365.1). Classification (GTDB taxonomy): domain Bacteria; phylum Bacillota; class Clostridia; order Christensenellales; family Borkfalkiaceae; genus Scatosoma. The sequence goes on from SVIT01000008.1 coordinate 13,625, forward strand.
ACGTTCGGTATTTTGCGCGGGCGCAGGCAATATTGAAAGTGGGAAGATATTCCTCTTTCAAAGGTTTTTACAAAACGGAATTTTTGAACGGCAGAATGTCAATAACTCCGTATAGATGAGTTTTTCGATGGGTAGACACTTGCAATCTGTGTACAGATGTGCTATAATACACCTATGAAAAAGACGGATAAAACGGCGGCTCTTGCCGAACTGGCAACTTTATATCCCGATGCGAAGCCTGCATTGCATTATACGACCCCATACGAATTGTTGGTGGCGGTGATTTTGTCTGCGCAGTGCACGGACGAACGAGTTAATATCGTCACAGCGAAACTGTTTGAAAAATATTCTACGCCGCAGGCGATGGTGACCCTTTCGCAAAAGGAGCTGGAAAAGTATATTTTTTCATGTGGATTTTACCGTATGAAAGCAGAACATATCCTTTCTGCGTCACGTGATATTTTGGAGAAATTCGATGGGAAAGTTCCCGATACCGTTGAGTCATTGATGACTTTGGCGGGAGTAGGAAAGAAAACGGCGAACGTCGTGTATTCGGTAGCGTTTGGCGGTGCGGCTATTGCAGTAGATACGCATGTATTCCGTGTGAGCAACCGATTAGGGCTTGCGAAAGGGGATACGCCGCTTGCTGTAGAGGCGGGGTTGTGCAAGGCGATCCCGAAAGAGGACTGGGCCAAGGCGCATCACTGGTTGATCTATCACGGTCGACGGGTGTGTCATTCGCAAAGACCTGCCTGTGACGTTTGTACTTTATGTGGGTTGTGCGATTATTATAAAAAAGGCGGGGAAAAATCACCCTCGAAGAAATAAATCGGTATAAAAACTCTCGTTTTTTCAAATACTTGGAAGGACGGGAGGTTTTTTATGCAAAAAAATCAAGGAATAGACGAGGGGGCAGAACGATTGGTCGCGCTGGCACGCTTGGAAGAACTGGCGGAGAAAAAGGCGAAGATTCATTCTCGTTTGCTGATGGACGCGGCACTGGCGAAGGATATGGAAGCTCTTTCTTTTCGTCACCAAAAGAGAAAGGAAAAATTGATGGCACTGGCGACGGGAAAACAGGTAAAACCTTCTAAGGAGGAGGAAGAATGAAACTGGAAAAAAGGGAAATTACACTGAACGAGTACGATAGCTTGGAAGAGACGTATTATTTCCAAAAGACCCTATTAAAAGAGTATGCGGAGCTTCTTTGTCACGTTACCAGAAAGGAGACGAGAGGGGCGGTATTACGGCTGATGGCGGAGACTGGAGAAGACCTTTGTCTTGTAACGGACCTCATGAATGGTTCAGCGATAGAAAACAATTAAAGAAAAGACACCGAGATGTATGATTTCGGTGTTTTTTATTTGTTGGAGCGTGATATTATACACAAAAAACTCTTGACAAACAGTGTGCCCTGTCGTATAATAAATACGGTAGTTTCTCGGGCGTAAAAACGACGCGAGAATATACAAAACCTTAGTAAAAATATTTTTGAGGTATAGGATTATGACGAAGGTATTGCAATACGGAGAAGGGAATTTTTTGCGTACGTTTGTGGACGTGTATTTTGATACATTGAGTAAAAACGGGCAGGGTATGTACGAGGTGAATATCGTAAAACCTATCACGTTCGGTTCTTTGGAACGTTTTGAAAAGCAGGGGAATAAATACCATATTATTCTGCGCGGTATGGAAAACGGCCAGTCTGTTGAAAACGTGTATAAGGTGGATTGTCTCAAAAACGTGATTGATCCGTTTGTGGATTATGAGGCATACGTTGCTCTTGCGAAAGATCCTGAGTTGAAGATTGTTGTATCCAACACGACGGAGGCTGGGATTTGTTTCAACGGCAACGATAAAATGGACAGCTTTGATGGGATTACCTATCCTGCAAAACTGACGAAATTCTTATACGAAAGATACAGCGCAGGGTTAGACGGCGTGTATCTTTTGCCAGTAGAATTGATCGACAATAACGCTGACGAATTGAAAAAATGCGTGGATAAATATATAGAACTTTGGTCCTTGTCTGCAGACTTTAAAAAGTGGAACGAGGAGAAGAATTTTTACTGCAATACGTTGGTTGACCGTATCGTATCGGGTTATCCCCGCGATGAAAAGACGAAAGCGCATTTGGAAGAGCTTATTGGCGAGAAGGACGAACTTATGTCGATCGGTGAGCCGTTCGGGCTTTGGGCGGTAGAAAAGAAAGGCAATATTGCCGAGTATATTTATGAGGGCGTACATAACATTGAGGTGGTTTTGACCAACGATATCGGGTATTATAAAAAGAGAAAGGTGCGCGTTTTGAACGGCAGTCACACCAACCTTGTGCCAGCAGGGTTGATGCTGGGCGCGATTACCGTGTACGATTGCATGACGGACGAAAAGCTGTCTACATTTGTGGAAAACACATTAAAAAACGAGATTATTCCGTTTGTTTCTAAGGATATTGCGGCAACAACGGTATTTGCCAACAGTGTAAAGGACAGATTCATGAACCCGTTCTTGAATCACCAGTTGTTGAGTATTTCACTGAACTCTATTTCCAAATGGAGAGCGAGAGTATTGCCCTCGTTTAAGGATTATTACAGCGCGAACGGCAAGCTTGCCCCCAACCTTACAATCGGGTTCTCGTATTTGATGGCATTGTACACTTCGATTGTAAAGGTAGGGGACAGGTACGAGGTGAATTTGAAAAACGGGGCTGTGGAGTTTAAGGACGATCTTCCGTATTTAGAATATTTTGCGGGGGGAAATTCGATTGAACAGTTCATGGCAGACAAAAACGTTTGGGGGGAGGATTTGACGGCGTACGCTGGATTTTTGGATGCAGTCCTTGAAAACGTTGCAAAAATCAAAAAGGGTGAAGTGCTGATTTAATCACTTTTGGCGGTTATGGATAAACAAAAGCTTTTCAATAATATCAAGGGGTATTTGGGGATGTTTTTCGGGTGCGTATTTTATGCATCTGGGATTGTTATTTTTTTGGCACCGTGCGAGATTGTCGCAGGTGGTGTAGCGAGTCTTTCCGTCTTGTTTCATTTGCTCAATGAGAAAATTCCCATCGGTTTGATCACGATTGCCCTCAATATTCCTATCTTCTTGCTTGGATTGAAATACACGGACGGTAAATTTATTTTACGCAGCTTACTCACGGTTGCGGTTTTGGGTGTTGTTACGGATATACTGGCGCTTTTACCTGCAATGACGACCAATCCTTTGCTCGCTGCATTGTATGGTGGGATTTTTCAAGGGATCGGTGTGGGGCTGTTTATTCGTTTTGAATTCAGTAGCGGCGGTACGGAGCTTTTAGGCCGCGTGCTCTCAAAGTGGACGAAAATTTTGACGATTCCCGTCTGTGTAGGAATTTGCGACGCAATCATCGTCTTGACGGGTACGATCGTTTTGCGGAGCGCCGACAATATTTTATACGCGCTCATTGTGATTTTTGTCAGCACCAAGCTTAGTGAGATGGTTTTGGTTGGTTTGGAAAAATCCAAGCTTTGTATCATCATCTGCAATAAAGGGCAAGAGATTGCGCAGGCATTGATTGAAAAGAGTCCGCGCGGTATCACAATGTTAGACGGCGAGGGTATGTATCGTCACGAGAGTCGTGACGTGTTGCTCACTTGCGTGAAAAACCGTCAGTTGACGCAGCTTCGTCAGATCGTACATTCCGTGGACGAGTCTGCATTTGTAATCATTAATAATTCCGTAGAGGTACGGGGGAAAGGATTTACTTCTTGGGAGAGAGAACTTTAAAATGAAGACTGTCATTATCAACAAAAAAGACAACGTCGGCGTATGCCTTGACGGAAACGAGCAGATCCCTGCAGGGCATAAATATGCGTTGCAGGATATTTCGTGCGGTGACTACGTCGTAAAATACGGAGAAATCATCGGGAAAGCGACGAAAGATATTGCCAAAGGCGAATGGGTGCATACGCATAACGTTAAATCCCATTTGGACGAAAACGTGGCATACAGGTACGAGTTTAACGCCAATAAGCCCGAGAAATCCTCCGCAACGTTCAAGGGATATAAGCGCGAAAAAGGCAGGGCAGGGATTAGGAATGAAATCTATATTATCCCTACGGTCGGCTGTGTCAACAACGTATGTATTCGTCTTGCGAACGAGGCACAAAAATATGTTCAAGGCAGTATCGACGGGGTCTATGCGTTGACCCATCAGTTTGGCTGTTCACAGCTTGGCGAGGATAACGAAAACATCAAAAAACTGTTGTGTGCGATCGCCTTAAATCCCAACGCGAGCTACGTATTGTTCGTTGGGCTTGGGTGTGAAAACAACGGTTTGGATGGGATTAAGGAAACGCTTGCGCCCTACGGCAGAAACAATATTGAATACTTCAATTGTCAGGACGTTGAAAACGAGCATGAATACGGTATGAACGTTTTGAAGGGCTTCATCGACAAGGCAAAAGATTTGCAAAGAGAGGACGTGGATTTTTCCGAACTTTGCATAGGGCTTAAGTGTGGCGGCAGCGATGGCTATTCTGGATTGACGGCAAACCCTCTTGTCGGGAGAATTACCGATAAGGTGGTGTCCTTAAACGGCAGTGCGATTTTGACCGAAGTCCCCGAAATGTTCGGCGCAGAACAACTCCTGATGAATAAGTGCAAAAACGAGCAAATCTTTGAACGTTACAAAAAAATGATCGAGGATTTTAAGGCGTATTACATAAAGCAAGGTTTTCCTGTTTACGAGAATCCTTCTCCAGGTAACAAAAAGGGCGGTATCACGACCTTGGAAGAGAAGTCTTTAGGCTGCATCGAAAAGGCGGGAACGACGGAGATTGTAGACGTACTTTCGTACGGCGAACTTGTAAAGGAGGGGGGCGTGTCTGCGTTGAATGCGCCTGGTAACGATTTAATCGCGGCGACGGCGCTCGCGGCGAGCGGTTGCCAGATCGTGCTTTTTACCACGGGCAGAGGCACGCCGTTCAGCACCTTTGTCCCGACGATGAAGATCGGCACGAACGATGGTATTTCCGCTAAAAAATCGGGCTGGATTGATTTCAATGCATATTCCATGGACGAAGACGGGCTGTTTGCGCTGTTGCAAAAGGCGGTCGACGGCGAATATAAGTGTAAGAGCGAAGACGTGCGTGAAATTGCGTTCTATAAAACGGGCGTTACGCTGTAATCGTGTTTAAATATGTTTAAGGCGTTTCCTTATTTTTAAGGAAACGTTTTTTTATTGCGATATGCACGAATAGTGAGAAGAAAACGAAAGAAATTTTCAAAATTCACTTGATTTCTTCATAAAAAGGTTGTATAATGTATGCAGTATGTAAATAGCTAGAATGGGGGTCTGTTTTATGAGCTATATTAAGGAGAACTTTTTATTAACAAATAAGACGGCGGAAAAGTTGTATTTTACTTATGCAAAAGATATGCCGATCTTTGATTATCACTGTCATTTACCCGAAAAGCAGATTTTGGAGAATAAACCGTTTAACGACGTGTTTGAGATCTGGCTTGCAGGGGATCATTACAAATGGCGTTTGATGCGTAACTACGGCGTGAATGAAGAATTTATCACGGGTAAGACGACGAGTAACAAGGAGAAATTTTTAACATATTGCCGCGTTTTAGGTACGGCATTTGGCAATCCGTTATATCACTGGTCGCAGGTGGAGTTGAAAGAATTCTTCAACTGTGAGATTGAAATCAACGAGGAGAATGCGGAACTGATTTGGGATTGGTGCAACGATTATATCCGTCTTAACGGTATCACGCCTCAGAAGCTGATCGAACAGTCCAACGTAACGCATTTGTTCACGACCAACGAAATTTTTGATGATTTGTCCACCTTCCCTGCGATTGCAAAGAAAGGGTACAAGTTCAAGGTAATTCCCGCTTTCCGAGCGGATAAAATTATGAATATCGAGGCGGCGCAATATAACGAGTTTATCGAAAAGCTGGGTGCCGTGTCTGCGTTGAATGATTTAGAAGAGAAGATTGAGCAGCGTTTGCAGGCGTTTATTGAGGTGGGTACGACGGCGGCGGACGTGGCATTGCAAAGGGTATACCCGATTGCGGAGAAATCTGCTGCGGAAGTAGTCTTTGCGAAGAGAAGAAAGGGCGAGGCCGTAACGGAAGAAGAAAGTGAAATTTTCAAAGGCTATCTGACCTATTTCCTTTTCAAGTTGTATGCAAAATACGGTATCGCGACGGAATTGCATATCGGCGCAATGCGTAACAACAATGCGCAGATGCTTGAAAAACTTGGCTTGGATACGGGCTTTGACAGTATCGCGGAGGATAACTCTATTAAGCTCATGTCCCGTTTGTTTGACCGTCTTAACAAGGAGAATTCTCTTCCCAAGACGATTGTTTTCAACCTCAACCCCAAAATGAATGCGGAGATTATGACGTTGATCGGCTGTTTCCAGAGCGACGAAGCAAAAGGAAAGATCCAGTACGGCCCCGCATGGTGGTTCTTGGATAATAAAGTGGGCATGGAAAAGCATTTAGAGGATTTAACGGCGACAGGGCATATCGGTGCATTTGTCGGCATGCTGACGGATAGCCGTTCTCTGCTTTCCTATCCCCGTCATCATTATTTCAGAAGAATTTTATGCAACTATTTCGGCGGAATGATGGAAAGAGGGGAAATGACGCAGGACGAAAAATTGGTCGGCGAAGTCATTAAGGATATTTGTTATCGCAATTCCATTGCGTATTTGAATATGTAATTTTAGGAGGAAAACATGGAAAAATTCGTTCCCGTAGTCGTTATCAAAGACCTGTCCGAAACGGATAAAATTTTAACGGCGTTAAAGAACAACGGTATCAATACGGCGGAGATTACGTTCCGTACCGCATGCGCGGCGGAAGCGATCGAGTACGCTTGCAAAAATTATCCCGATATGAGTATCGGTGCTGGCACGGTTATCAACGCAGAGCAGTGCGAAGCGGCGCTTAAAGCAGGCGCTCAGTTTATCGTATCGCCCGGGCTTTCTGTGGCGGTTGCGAAGATTTGTAACGAACGCAATATTCCGTACTTTCCTGGGTGTGTAACCCCGACGGAGATTATGATGGCGTTAGAGCTTGGTATCACGACGGTCAAGTTCTTCCCTGCAAACGTATACGGCGGATTAAAGGCGATGAAAGCGTTGGCAGCGCCTTTCCCTCAAATCAAATTTATCCCTACGGGCGGTGTAGACAGAAGTAACATTGACGAGTTCCTTGCATGGGATAAAATCGCTGCAATCGGCGGTAGCTTTTTTGTAAAAGAATCTTTGGAAAAAATGGAGGCAAACAAATGAAAAAAATCGTAACCTTTGGTGAATTGATGTTAAGACTTGCGCCCGAAAACTATCTTCGTTTCGTACAGAGCGAAAAGTATCAGGCGACTTTTGGCGGCGCAGAAGCAAACGTTGCTGTGTCCCTTGCGAACTACGGCATGGACGTAGCGTTCGTGTCCAAGCTCCCTGCGCACGAAATCGGTCAATCCGCGGTAAATTCTTTGCGTAAATTCGGCGTAGATACCAGCCTTATCGTTCGCGGCGGTGAAAGAGTAGGTATCTATTATTGCGAAAAGGGTGCTTCGCAACGTCCCTCAAAGGTCATTTACGACCGCGCATATTCTTCTATTGCAATGGCAAAGAAAGAGGATTTTGACTGGGATAAAATTTTCGACGGTGTAGAATGGTTCCACTTCACGGGGATCACCCCCGCTCTTTCCGACGAAGTTGCGGCGATCTGCGTAGAAGCATGTAAAAAGGCGAAAGAAAAGAATATCACGATTTCTTGCGACTTGAATTTCCGTAAAAAGCTGTGGAGCAAGGAAAAAGCAGGTCAAGTAATGGGCGAACTTTGTCAGTATATTGATTACTGTATCGCAAACGAAGAAGACGCGAAAGACGTGTTCGGGATCGAAGCGGATAATACGGATATCTACGGCGGTAAGCTGGATAGAGAGGGATATATTTCCGTTGCGAAGAAACTGACCGACAGATTCAACTTCAAGGGGGTTGCAATCACGTTGCGTGAAAGTAAGAGTGCGAACGACAACGACTGGTCTGGTATGTTATACACGGACGGCAAGGCGGTATTCTCCAAGAAATATTCGATGCATATCGTGGACAGAGTAGGCGGCGGCGACAGCTTTGGCGGCGGTTTGATTTATTCGCTTGTAAACGGTTACGACGCGCAGAGCGCCATTGAGTTCGCGGTTGCGGCAAGCTGTTTGAAACATTCTATCGAAGGTGACTACAATATGGTTTCCGTTGCAGAGGTCAAGAATCTTGCAGGCGGCGATGCGAGTGGCCGTGTTCAGAGATAAAATCCTATAAAGAGTATAAAAAAATGCACACTGTTCGGTGTGCATTTTTTAATTTTTGGATGGATGATTATTTTAAAAACCAGCATTTTTGATATCACGGTCGACCGAGCGTTTAAGATCTCGTTCGGCGATCGTTTGTTTTTTATCAAACGTATGCTTACCGCGGCAGAGCGCGATTTCAATTTTTACAAGCGAATCTTTGAAATACAGCTTCAAAGGAACAAGAGTGTATCCTTGACGATTGATTTTTCCTGCGATTTTTGCAATCTCACTCTTATGAAGAAGCAATCTGCGGTCTCGTCTTGTGTTCTTCGTGCTGAAAGCGTCCGACTTATCGTACAAAGCGATGTGCATATTTTTTACGGTCACTTCACTGCCGCGGACGAAACAAAAACTGTCATTCATGTTCACGTTTCCGCTGCGTAACGATTTGATTTCGTTACCCTCTAAGACAATCCCTGCCTCGTATTTTTCCTCAATAAAATATTCGAAACTTGCGCTCTTATTCGTTGTGATAATTTTCATGCGATTTTCTGCCTTTTTTTATTTCAATTCGGACACGGTATGCCCGTTTTCTATTTTTTTGAGTAAACGGAACTCTGTTCTGCGCCGCTCAAAATCCACGTCGACTACTTTGATTGTGATACATTCGCCGATGGTGTAAGCGGTGTTGTTGCCGACAAGCCGAAAACGGTCGGCGTCAAAAGTATAGTTTCCAAACAGTGACTCAATTGGGATAAATCCCTCAATGGTGTTGTTGAGTTCGGCAAACAAACCAAAGGCGGTAACGCCCGATATGACGGCGTTATAGACTTTGCCGATACGTTCGCTCATATACATCGTCATATAAAGATCATCTACTTCCCGCTCTGCATCGGCTGCGCGGCGTTCTCTGTCGGAGGACTGCGCGGCGGCGTCTTGCACAAATTCGCTAAACCGTTCTACTGCCTCAGGATAACCGCCGTTTAGTATCAGCTTGATAATGCGGTGAATACACAGGTCGGGATAACGGCGAATCGGGGATGTGAAATGACAATAGCATTTGCTTGCCAAGCCAAAATGCCCGACGTTTTCAGGTGAGTATTTCGCCTTTTGCATCGACCGTAACATGACACGGTTCAGGATTGAATAGACGGGTAACCCCTCTGCGGATTTTAATAGATTTTGATAATCGTAGGGTTTTACGTCATCTGCGGAGAAACGCGCTGTCAAGCCTAAGGTTTGCGCAAAGGCACGGAAAGTCGTCGCTTTCTCTTCCGTCGGTTTTTCATGAATACGGTAAACGAAAGGGGCTTCGATCGAGTGCATATACTCTGCTATCGTTTCGTTGGCAAGTACCATGAACGCCTCAATGATCTGATAGGAGAAAGCCCGCTCATAATCAGGGATACGGATGGTTTCTCCGTCAAAGAGGATTTTTGCTTCTTTGACGTCGAGGGAAATGCTGCCTTTTTTAGAACGCTTCGTCTGTAAAATGGCGGTTAATTCCCTAAAGAGGCATACCATGTCTTTGACGAGTTTATATTTTTGACAAGTTTCTTTATCTCCGTCAAGGATTTTCGTGACTTCGTCATACGTCATTTTATGCGTGGAACGAATAATTCCTTCCACAAGCTCACTGCTTTTGACGTTGCCTTTTTTGTCAATACGCATCAGGCAGGATAATGTCAGCCTATCTTCACCCTCATTCAACGAACAGATGCCGTTGGATAATGCTTTGGGGAGCATGGGTAAGACTCGATCGGGGAAATAGACGCTAGTGCCGCGTTCAAAAGCCTCTTTGTCGAGAGGGGAGCGATATGCAACGTAATGGGTTACGTCGGCGATATGCACACCCAAAATGTAATCCTCTCCATCCTTTTCCAAGGAAACGGCGTCGTCAATGTCGCGCGTATCCGCACCGTCAATCGTGACGAGCAGTTTATCGCGGAAATCTCTACGGCTTTGAATATCTTCCTCGGTGATAGAGCGAGCGGCTTGACGTTTTGCCTCTTTTTCCACCTGCGGGGGGAATTCTTCTTTTAAGTCGAAAGAACGTATAATGGACAGTTCTTCTGCGAAGAAATCGTCCTCGTCACCGAGCACCTCTACAATCTCGCCGCCAGGAGATTTTCCGTAAGGATAAGAGGTGATTCTCGCCACCGCTTTCACGCCGTTTTTAATATGCGAACAAGCGGAAAGGGGGATGTAAATTTCCGTTGAAAATTTCTTTTCGTCGGGGAAAAGATAGCCTGCGCGGCGATCACGGCGGAATACACCGACGATTTTTTCATAGCCGCGCGCGAGGATTTTGACAACGCTGCCTTCATCGTCGCTGCGCCCATAGGTGCGCTCAATTAGCACCTCGTCGCCGTGTAACGCGCCGTGGAGGTTTTTATGGGGGATAAAAAAGTCTTCAGAGTATTGCTGTTTGTCATCAGGAACAAGAAAAGCGAACCCTCGCTCATTCCCATTTATAACCCCTTTTATCAAGCCTAATTGCTCAATCGTTCCGTACCTGCCTCCGTCGTTTTGAAAAATAACCCCATCATCGCAGAGCTTTTCCAAAAGGTCGAAAAGACGATTTTTTTCGCGATAGGGGATCTGTAACGTTTTACAGATTTCCCCGATATTTTTCCCTGCGAGTGTTCCGTCGCGGAATGCCGCAAGGAGTGATTCTTTTGCGTTCAATATAGTCACCTCCCTTGATATGTAGGGAACTGTTGAAGAAAGAAAAACGGCGGCTTGAAATCTAAGCCGCCGACGTTTCTTATCTTACTTTATGCCCAAAGGCCTTCAAGCTGTAAAATGTAGAAGGTAATCGAGAAAACAACGAGAACTGCGAGGCAGATCCACGTCCATTTCTTCATTTTTGCTTCAATCGATTTACCTTTGTTTTTACCGAAGAAGGTTTCGCTCGAGCCGCCCAAAGCGTCGATACCCGAGGAGTTGCTAGGTTGCAACAAGACAAGGATAACGGCTGTAAGTGCCGTAACCGCCATAAGAATAATCATCGTGAGGCTCAAACCGAAATAAAGGTTATACAAGCCAGAGTCTTTTGCAGGCGTCAACAAATTCATTAAAGTCAACATATCATTTAATCCTTTTAATCGTTTTCTTATGTGAGGTGTTCAAAGATCGGGACACCTACTCAAAATTACCTATTGATTATAGCATACTTAAAAGAATATCGCAACTGTTTTTTGCGATAAAAACGGAAAAAATTTTCTTTTTAGGCGCGGAAACGGGAAAATAACAGGAAAACAGACATATTCCCGCGTCCGCTGGCTTGCTTTTGATTATTTTATTAAAGATTTTCCCGTCATTTCCTTAGGTTGCGCGATCTTCATCATATCAAGGAGTGTGGGAGCAAGGTCTGCAAGAACCCCGTCTTCGCGCAGGGAAACGTTTTTATATTCTTCCGAAACGAGGATTACGGGTACGGGGAATGTGGTGTGTTGCGTGAATACCGTTTCGCCGTCGTCCGCGATCATTTGATCCGCGTTACCGTGGTCTGCCGTAACCAACGCGCTGCCGCCCATCGCCAAAATCTTGTCGGTGACTTTCTTTACGCATTCGTCAACGGTGTGTACCGCTTTAATCGCCGCTTCCATAACGCCGGTATGACCTACCATGTCGCAGTTTGCAAAGTTGAGGATCACAACGTCATAAATGCCTTTATCGAGTTCTTCCAAAACTTTATCAGTAACGGGATACGCGCTCATTTCCGGTTGCATATCATAGGTTGCAACTTTCGGGGAGGGGATCACGATACGGGTTTCGCCCTCTACGGGTGCTTCCAATTTCGCGTTGAAGAAGAAAGTAACGTGTGCGTACTTTTCCGTTTCCGCAATGTGGAGCTGCTTCATACCGAGAGAAGCAATATATTGAGGCAGGGTGTTGGTGATCTCATCGGGAGGGAATGCCACGCCGACGTTTTCAAAGGAAGAATCGTACACCGCAAAGCCAACGTAAGTGGGGGCAAGGAATCCCGTTTTTCTTTCAAAACCGAGGGTTGCGCCCGATTTAGCGTCCACGTAGGGGAAAGCTTTTTGAGAGAACATTCTGGAGATTTGTCTTGCTCTGTCGGGGCGGAAGTTGAAGCAGATAATGCTGTCGCCTTCGCCGATCAATGCAACGGGTTTGCCGTTTTCAGTGAGGTTGGTCGGGAGAATGAACTCGTCGGTCACGCCGTTTTCATAGGACGCTTTCGCCGCGTCTTCAGCGCTTCCCTCAAAAGCAACGCCCGTACCAAGTGTGAGCATATCGTACGCTTTTTCCTCACGATCCCAGTTATTGTCTCTGTCCATTGCGTAATATCTGCCTGCCACGGAAGCGATTTTACCGAACGAAAGCTCGTTGAGCTTGTCCTGCAATGCTTTCAAGAAATCTGCGCCCGAGGTGGGGGCAACGTCGCGCCCGTCGGTGAACGCGTGGATATATACGTTGTCCAAACCCTCCTTTTTCGCCATTTCTACAAGAGCGTAAAGGTGTTCGGTGTGGCTGTGTACACCGCCCGTGGAAACCAAACCGTAAAGGTGTAATTTTTTACCGCTGTCTTTTGCCGCGTGCATTGCGCGGAGGAGTTCGGGGTTCTTGAAAAATTCTCCGTTGCGGATATCTTTCGTGATTTTGGTAAGGTCCTGATAAACAATTCTACCAGCACCGATATTGAGGTGGCCTACCTCGCTATTTCCCATTTGACCGTCGGGGAGACCTACGGACATACCGCTTGCGCCAAGCTGTGCGGAGGGGTAATTGTTTTTTAATTCATTGACGAATTTACTGCCGTCGGCAACGATTGCATTGCCTTGAACGGAGGGGTTGATACCGTAGCCGTCCATGATGATAATGGCATAGGGTTTCTTCATGTTAAAATCTCCTAAAATTCAAAATGGTGGGGGCAGGTATGCGTTGAAATACACCTGTCCCCATAATGTTGTTCGTTTTTAAGCGAAATTATTTGTCAAAATTAACGATTGCAGCAAAGTCGGGAGCTTTCAAGGAAGCGCCGCCGATAAGGCCGCCGTCGATTTCGGGCATAGCCATCAATTCTTTGCAGTTGCCTGCGTTCATGCTGCCGCCGTACTGGATGCGGAGCGCTGCTGCGCAATGGGGGCAGAACATTTCGCCAACCGTCTTACGGATATAAGCGATGGTTTCGTTTGCTTGTTCAGCCGTAGCGGTCTTGCCCGTACCGATTGCCCAAACGGGTTCGTATGCGATAACGATTTTGGTGATATCTTCGATATCTTTCAAACCTTCTTTGATCTGCGTAGCAAGGACAGCTTCCGTCTTGCCAGTTTCTCTTTCTTCCAAGGATTCACCGATACAAACGATGGGGGTAAGGCCAGCGTTGAGCGCGGTAAGCGTTCTCTTGTTTACGGTTTCGTCCGTTTCAGCGAAATACTGACGGCGTTCGCTGTGACCGATGATAACGTATTCAACGCCGTATTCAAGGAGCATTGCCGCGGAGATTTCGCCAGTGTAAGCGCCTTTTGCCGCGAAGTGTACGTTTTCAGCGCCGAGCTTAATATTCGTGCCTTTCAATGCTTCGCTAACAGCGGGGATATCGATTGCGGGAACGCAAACGACCACGTCGCAGTTTGCATTTTCAACGAGGGGAGCGATCGCTTTTACGAGAGCAACGCCCTCGGAAGCGGTATTGTTCATTTTCCAGTTACCTGCAATAATAGGTTTACGCATAATTCATTTCTCCTAAATTTATTCTAAAGTAGTTATATAACGCAAGAGGAGGGCAAAACTCCCGTAATGCCCTCAAATTGTTTCTTATTTATCGTTGAGACAAGCGATACCGGGAAGGACTTTGCCTTCGAAGAGTTCCAAGGAAGCGCCGCCGCCCGTGGAGATATGGCTCATCTTATCAGCAAAGCCAAGTACCTGAACAGCCGCTGCGCTGTCGCCGCCGCCGATGATGGTCGTTGCCTTGCCGTGTACGTCAGCAAGTGCCTGAGCAACTGCTTTCGTGCCTTCTGCGAGAATGGGATTTTCGAATACGCCCATAGGGCCGTTCCAGATAACGGATTTTGCGTTGGCAACCGTTTCAGCGAACAATTTCTTGGTTTCGGGTCCGATATCAAGACCCATCATATCGTCGGGGATAGCCATGGAAGAAACGACCGTTGTTTCGATAGGAGCGTCGATAGGGTTAGGGAATTCGTATGCAGCAACGGTGTCAACGGGAAGAAGAATCTTCTTGCCGAGGGATTCCGCTTTCTTCAACATATCAAGACAGTAATCGATCTTTTCATCGTCAACGAGGGAAGTACCGATCTTGCCGCCTTTCGCTTTCAAGAAGGTGTATGCCATACCGCCGCCGATAACGAGGGTGTCGCATTTTTCGAGAAGGTTGGAGATAACGTTGAGCTTGTCCGCAACTTTTGCACCGCCGAGGATTGCAACGAAAGGTCTTTCGGGATTTTCGAGGGTGTCAGCCATAACGGATAATTCTTTTTCGATGAGGAAACCGCAAGCCGCAGTCTTAACCAAACCTTCTTCTACGATACCTGCAGTGGAGGAATGGGAGCGGTGCGCCGTACCGAATGCGTCGTTGACGTAAACTTCGCAATAGCTAGCAAGCGCCTGCATGAATTCGGGTGCTTTCTTTTCTTCGCCTTTGTGGAAACGAAGGTTTTCAAGGAGTACGCATTCGCCTTCTTTGCAAGCGGCAACTTTTGCCTTTGCGTCTTCGCCGATAACGTCGGAAGCAAACGTAACTTTGCCGTCCAAAAGTTCGTTCAATCTTGCAGCAACGGGCGCAAGGGAAAGTTTCTTAACGTCCTTCTTTGCCTTTTCTAAAAATTCTTCGGTTGCAGCAGCCTGTTCTGCTTCGGGAAGAGCGGCAACCTTGCCTTTTTCTTTCTTGTTGAGTTCGAGCTTAGCGTCGAAAACGTTGTGGGGTTTGCCCATGTGGGAGCAAAGCACTACTTTCGCGCCCTGTTCCATAAGGTATTTGATAGTGGGCAATGCGCCGATGATACGATTTTCGTCGGTGATAATGCCGTCTTTCATAGGTACGTTAAAGTCACATCTAACGAGGACTTTTTTGCCTTTTACTTCTACGTCTTTTACGGTTTTCTTGTTCATAGAATAAGAATTCTCCTTAATTTAATTTTTTGCATACACATATATAATACCCATTTTTTTTACATTTGTCAACTTTTTACAAAAACAATCCGAAAAAACTTTGAAAGAAAAACTTTTCATAGAAAAGCTTTTTCCAAGCCTTGACGAAATAGGAAATAATATGCTATAATAGATAAAATACGATAAAAGGGGAACTGCGTCATGGGAAGATGCAAGATAACGGTCATTCGGAAGGCGTCCTATCCCGATTTGATGGAAAAATACGAAAACCCGATCGAGCATGCTTGTAATGTAAAAGAGGGTCAGGTTTTCATCTCTGAAAATGGAGAAAAACCGCGGGATCTTTGCGATAGTGCGTGGGAGAGTATGGCGTATTTCGTCAGAGAATTAGAGGCGGGCAGGGGGGATTTTTACGGCGGTTGGATGAAGAATCCAAACTCGGCGATGATATCTTGCAACGACGGGTTCCGTCCCGTGAGTTTTTACATTGAAGTTATCGAATAAAGGAGAAAGAAAATGAGCAGAGCGGACGAAATTTTTGCACAAAACATGAGAGATATCATGGAGAACGGTTTTTGGGATACCGACCTGAACGTTCGCCCGAAATGGGAGGACGGCACGCCTGCCCATACGGTCAAGAAATTCGGTATCGTCAACCGTTATAATCTTCAAGAGGAATTCCCTATTTTGACAATGCGCCGCACGGCGTTTAAGTCCTGCGTGGACGAGCTGTTGTGGATTTGGCAGAAAAAGAGTAATAATATCCATGATTTAGGTTCGCATATCTGGGATAGCTGGGCAGACGAAAACGGCTCAATCGGCAAGGCATACGGGTATCAGCTTGGGGTCAAGCACCAGTATAAAGAGGGTGAATTTGATCAGGTTGATCGCGTTTTGTACGATTTGAAGCACAATCCCGCCAGCCGCCGTATTATGACGAATATCTACAATTTCCAAGATCTGCACGAAATGAATCTGTATCCTTGCGCGTATTCTATGACGTTCAACGTTACGGGAGATACCTTAAACGGGATATTAAACCAACGCTCCAACGACATGCTGACGGCAAATAACTGGAACGTGGTACAGTACGCGATTCTGCTTATTATGATGGCGCAGGTTTCGGGGCTGAGGGCAGGGGAACTTGTGCACGTGATTGCAGACGCGCATATTTATGATAGACATATTCCGCTCGTGAAAGAAATTTTGGATAAACCCCGTCACGCTGCACCGAAACTGGTTGTGGATACGAGTATCAAGAATTTCTACGATTTCACGGTGGATAGTTTCCAACTTATTGACTACGAATACGAAAAATTGGATAAGAAGATCCCGGTGGCAATATGATTTACGCAATTGTACACGTGGACAAAGAATGGGGGATCGGCAAGGGAAACGATATGATGTTTTCTCTTCCCAAGGATATGAAATTTTTTCGGGAGACAACCCTTGGGCATACGGTTGTAATGGGTGGTAACACCTTGCGTTCTTTCCCTAACCAAAAGCCCTTAAAAAATAGGGTGAATATTGTGTTATCTAGGGGGCAGGTACGCGATGATTGCGTAATCGTCCGTTCTTATGAACAGTTAAAAAACGAGATGAAAGCCCGTAAAAACGAGGATATTTACGTGATCGGCGGCGGCGAAGTGTATCGGGAACTGCTGCCTTATTGCCACGGTGCGTTGGTGACCAAAGTGGACGCCGTCGGCGGCGCGGAAGTATTCTTCCCCAACCTTGATGAGAGGGAAGATTTTGTTTGCGTGGATGAGGGGGAGCCGATAGAGGATAACGGCAATACCATTCGTTTTACGAGATATGAAAATAGGGCGGTAAAGCCTTTATAACGACAAAATTTCCGCAGAGCATAGGGCTTTGCGGAAAAATTTTTTATATTTTATAAAAAAAATTTGCATTCCCCTGTGTTTTTTCTTGTCAATTGACGGAAAAAGTATTAAAATAAATGGGTTGAAAAGTTTTACAGAGAAATAGGAGATATACTTATGATCAGAGAAGATTTGAGAAACGTAGCGATTATTGCGCACGTTGACCACGGCAAAACGACGCTCGTCAACGAAATGTTGGCGCAGGGTGGTGTTTTTCGTGAAAATCAACAGGTGCAGGATCGCGTGATGGACTCTGGGGATTTGGAAAGAGAGAGAGGGATTACCATTCTCGCTAAAAATACTTCCGCCCACTATAAAGGGGTAAAAATCAATATTATCGACACGCCGGGACACGCCGATTTCTCGGGCGAGGTAGAACGCGTCTTGAAGATGGTAAACGGCGCGATCATTCTTGTCGACGCGGCGGAGGGACCTTTGCCTCAGACCCGTTTCGTTATGCAAAAGGCGTTGGCACTTGGGTTGAAAACGATTATCGTTATCAACAAGGTGGATAGACCTGACGCGCGTATTGATGAAGTTGTGGAAGAAATGCAGCTTTTGATGATGGATTTGGACGCTACGGACGAACAGCTTGAAAGCCCGATCGTCTACTGCTGCGGAAGACAGGGTACTGCGTCTTTGACGCCCGATAAGCAGGAAGAAAACCTGAATCCTTTATTCGATACCATTTTGGAGACGATTCCGCCCATGGATATGGACGTGGAGGGCAAGGGGCAGCTGTTGGTATCCTGCATTGACTACAACGAATTTGTCGGCCGTATCGGTATCGGGAGAATCGAACGCGGTGTAATCCGTGCAAACGAGCCCGTTTCCATCTGTAATTTCAATGACAATAAAGTGCGTACCAACTGCCGTATTGTCAATCTGTACCAGATCGAGGGTTTGGAAAAAGTGTTGGTAGATCGTGCGCAAGCAGGGGATATTGTTATGTTCTCGGGTATCGACGGATTGAATATCGGGGATACCGTGTGCGAGCCTACGGCGGTTGAACCCGTGCAATTTGTTAAAATCGAAGACCCCACGGTTGAGATGACGTTCTCCGTCAATGACAGTCCGTTTGCGGGCAAGGAAGGAAAATTCGTTACTAGCAGACAGCTTCGTGACAGATTGTATAAAGAACTACTCCGCGACGTATCATTGCGCGTATCGGATACGGAATTTGCGGATAGTTTCCGTGTGTGTGGCAGAGGGGAAATGCACCTTTCCATTCTCATTGAAACGATGCGCCGTGAGGGGTACGAATTCCAGGTTTCCACCCCGAAAGTATTGTATAAAGAAATCGACGGCGTTTTGCACGAACCGATCGAAAGATTTTTGGCGGACGTCCCCGAGGATATGACGGGGCCCGTATTCTCGGCGATGGGAAACAGAAAAGGTACGCTGATGCAAATGACGGCAATCGGCAACCGTATGCGTTTGGAATTTGCTGTGCCTTCCCGCGGTTTGTTCGGGTATAAGAGTGAATTTTTGACTGACACGAAAGGGCAGGGGATTATGAATACGATCTTCTATTCTTACGAACCGTACAAAGGGGATATGCAACGCAGAAACACGGGATCTCTCGTCGCGTTTGAAACGGGTGAGGCGGTTACCTACGGCCTTTTCAATGCGCAGGGCAGAGGGAACTTGTTCGTTACCCCTGGTACGCCCGTATACCAAGGCATGGTCGTTGGGTACACAAACCTTGCAGACGATATCAACGTTAACGTATGTAAGACCAAGCATTTGACCAATACCCGTTCTTCGGGTAGCGACGACGCGTTGACTTTGGTTCCCGTCAGCAAAATGAGTCTTGAGGAATGCCTCGAATTTATCGCCGACGACGAGTTGTTGGAGGTTACGCCCAAATCGTTGCGTATCAGAAAACGTATTTTAGACAGCGAACTTCGCGCGAAAGCACGTTTTAAGGAAAAGAACGCGAAATAAGCAAACGATAGGGGCATGTACGCGTTGAATGTGTGGAATTAAGGAAATATCAGCATGAAAAAGACGTATATTTTCGATTTGGATGGGACGCTGGTGGATTCCATGCCGACGGGCGTTGGGATTGTGCTGGGGTTTTTGAAAGAAAAGGGCATATCCTATCCCGATGATATCGTGGAAACGTTGACTCCGCTTGGGTATAAGGGTGTTGCGGAATATTTCGCCAAGCATTTTGCGCTTGATTGCACTGCTGAGAGTATCTTTCAACGCTTTCAGGAACAAGTGGCATACGCGTACGGAAACACGATTCCTTTAAAAACAGCTGTTAGGGAAACGTTGGTGCGTTTAAGGGGACAAGATTATGGGTTGAACGTTCTGACCGCGAGCCCTCGTTTGATTACGGAGCTTTGTTTAAAGCGTCACGGTGTATTTGAGCTATTCGATAACGTCTGGTCGATTGAGGATTTCGGAATGACGAAAGCGGATCCGCGTATCTATCTTCAGGTGGCGGAAAAGCTGGGAACGATTCCAGAAGATTGCGTAATGGTGGACGATAACGTCAACGTTTTGAAGACGGCGAAAAAGATGGGAATGCAAACGGTCGGCGTATATGAGGAAATGACAAAAGACGCTTGGGTGGAGATGCAAAGGACTGCGGATATCGCAGTATATGACTTTTCTAATATATAAAATCAGGAAAGAAAACGAGGGGAAAGCCCTCGTTTTTTTTGATCTTTAGAAAATCCACAGAATGTGCAAAGGTGTAGAAAAACAAAGGCGTGTGTCATTTTTTGATATGACAACTGTGATATTTGGAAGAAATTTTCAAAAAACCGCTTGCACGCGTAGAAAAATATATTGTATAATAACGATACAGACGGATAAAAACGCTGTAAAAATAAAAAGGGGATATTATTATGAAAATGAAATCAGTTTTAAGCATGATGATGGCACTGGCAACGTGCGCGTCGGTAGCAATGTTTTCAAGCTGTAATATCTTTCAAAATAGTGGAAGCAACAGCGAAAACAGTAGCAATAGTGAGGGCGGAGACGTAAAGGCGGCTGCATACGTCAATCTGGATATCAATCCCGAGGTGGAATTGACGATTGATACGGAAAATAAAGTCGTCAGCGTTTACGGCGGCAACGAAGACGGTTTGGTTCTACTCTATGAGGAAACTGGGATTGTAGGCGCGGACGTAGAGGATGCGGTTGAAAAGATTATTGATCTTGCGGTAGAGATGGGCTACCTTGATGAAGAAAATAAAGTGGTAGGAACGAGCGTTGTTTCTACGGACGGTAAAGAAAACGATCTGCTTTCTAAGATCAATACGGAGATCACCGCAACAGCGCAAGAGCTTGGTCTTGCTGTAACGACGGACGCAGAGGGCGCGTATTCCGTATTGCGTGATTTGGAAGAATTGAAAGCGGCTTATCCGAATAGCAGTGCAATTCAAAACGTATCTGTTTCCAAGTTCCAGTTGGCGGCTTCGGCGGCGGAAACGGGCGAAGTGACCTTAAAAGCGGCTGTGGAAATGGATACGGAAGAGTTGGTCGAGATGGTTTCTACTTCCCACGAGAAGATGGAAGAATTCGCGACTGAAGCTTTCAAGCAAGCAAAAACCTTGGCAAACGCAACGTACGATAAAGCTCTCGGCATGGCGAAAGCGGGCGTATATATGCAATATGCGACCACGAAAAAGCCTACTCTTTTGCCCTATGGCGGCGCATACTTTATGTATAAAGCGAGCGCATGCGGGTTCGAGGCGATTGCAGATTCCTTGATGTACGTAGAAAAATTGCAGAACTACGAACTCAACGATACGCAGGTTGAGTTGGTGATGGAAGCTTTACAGTTGAAGACGGACAAATTGTCGGCTGAGGAAGTGGAAGCAAATAAAGAATTATTGAAAGACGCTGACGGTAAGATTACGGTAGCCAGCGTAGAAGCATACGCAGATAAACTGTTCAAGAACAGTGTAACGGGCGCGAAGATAGAAGAAATGAAGACGGCTTTGGATGAAGCGTTGACGAATGCGGAAACTTTGTTGAAGGCAGAGGTTACAAAGGCAAAAGAAACCTACGGTCCGCAGATCGAAGCGATTATTCAGTCTGCAGAAGTAGGCCTTATGCCCTTGAAAGGAATGTCCGCGTTGTTGCCCCCAGTAATCCAGCAGGCGGTTGCTGATTTTGAAACAGTTGCAGCGGACGTAAGAACGGCGATTAATGAAGATACCTTTAATGAAGCGCAGCTTCGTGTGTTGGCAAAGGATATGAGCGAGAAAGCGGAAAGCTTGCTTGTTGAAGCTCAAAATCAGCTCAATGACACGGAAAAAGCGGAAATTAACGCAGAAGTTGATAAGATCGTTGCTCGGTTTGAAGAGGATAGGATTGCGATGAATGCGGCGATTGATCAGGCGGAAACAGACGCAAAGGCAAGATTAGAAGAATTGAAGAACGCTCGCAAAACAGCATAAAGAAAGGTGCGAGAATAAGATCCCTCAAGCGGTAGGACGCCGTTTGGGGGATTTCTAATTAAAACGCTTGACATCGTGCGCGTGCGCGTATATAATATATGAGCCGCGCGCGTATAACAAAATATATACGTATAAAATCCCGAAAAAGGGGAATAATATGTCCGCGAAAGGAAAAATATGCCTTTTTTCTAAAAAAATGAAATTTTTTTCAAAAAAGTTCGTTCAAACGCTTGACAGGGGTTTACAGATTTGATATTATAGGTAAGCTGTGTAAAAATGCGTTGTATAGGGTTGATGCGGGAAGTTACTGCAAATCCAAAGCTAAAAGCCGCTTTGGCAGATAATTTCCGTTGACAAAAGTGGGGGCTAGACTCCTGCGACTAACCGAGGCTTTTGCGTAAGACGCTCGGAAAAAATAAAGAGTGTTTTTATTTTGCAAACACCTCGATACACACGGATAAGTTGATACAGCGAAATAAAATGTTAGTATAAACTAAAAAGGAGCAACAAAATGGCAGTACAGAAAATCAGAATTAAGTTGGCGGCATACGACCACGAACTTGTAGACGAAGCGGCAAGCCGCATCGTAGAGACGATGAAGAAGAGCGGCGCAAAAATCAGCGGTCCTATTCCTCTTCCCACGGAAAGAGAGATCGTAACGATCCTTCGTTCCCCCCACAAATACAAGGATTCCCGCGAACAGTTCGAAATGAGAACTTACAAGAGAATCATCGACATCTATTCCCCCAACGCAAAGCTTCTTGATTCGATC
>SVIT01000009.1 GCA_015069365.1 Clostridiales bacterium
CTACTTCCTCGACGGGTTCTTCGACAATCTCTTCGGTGACCTCTTCGACTACTTCCTCAACGGGTTCTTCGACAATCTCTTCGGTGACCTCTTCGACTACTTCCTCAACGGGTTCTTCGACAACCTCTTCGATTACTTCCTCGACGGGTTCTTCAACAATCTCCTCGACTACTTCCTCGACGGGTTCTTCGACAATCTCTTCGGTGACCTCTTCGACTACTTCCTCAACGGGTTCTTCGACAATCTCTTCGGTGACCTCTTCGACTACTTCCTCAACGGGTTCTTCGACAACCTCGTCGGTGACCGCCTCGACTACTTCCTCAACGGGTTCTTCAACAACTTCTTCGACTACTTCCTCAACGGGTTCTTCAACAACTTCTTCGACTACTTCCTCGACGGGTTCTTCAACAACCTCTTCGGTGACCTCTTCGACTACTTTCTCAACGGGTTCTTCGACAACCTCTTCGGTGACCTCCTCGACTACTTCCTCGACGGGTTCTTCGACAACTTCTTCGACTACTTCCTCGACGGGTTCTTCAACAACCTCTTCGACTACTTCTTCAATGATTTCCTCAGCAGGTTCTTCAACAACTTCTTCGGCGACAGTATGCGCAACCTCTTCCGCCACAAATTGTGCGACCTCTTCCGCGATTTCCTCTACAACGTCGTCAAAATCAAAAACGATTTCCTCGATTTCATCATATTGATCCGCCATACCCGTACGGCAAAGCGCATTCCACTGTTTCAGCAATGCCGCCGCAGAAGAGTTGCAATCCGCGGATCGTGCAGAGCGCGCAAAATCCAAATATTTCAGCCCAAGCTTACGCAATCTACGGGTCATTTCGTCAGGGCAGTTCACACCAACGCAACCGCCTGCGCATGCAGCCACCTCAACGTAATCATACGCCGCCCCCGCCTGAATATCAGCGATCAAAGCATCTGCCGCCACCAAGCTGTCAACAACGGCAACTTTCCACTCCGTACCATTATCAACGATGGTTGCCTCACGGCGATTGCCCACGCCATACAGACCGCTATATTCCAATTTACGCAACGCGTTTTGCGTTTTATCCGTCAGCAAACAACGTACAACCGCTTCTGCATCGCCACCGCTCGCCGCGCCTATGTACCCACCGCCGCTTGCGCCGCCGAACGGTATAGAAAGGGGCATTTTTTTCAACAGACGGATATTCACACCAGTCTCCCACAAGAGTTCCGCCAGCTCGTCCACAGTCAAAACAACATCCACACCAAGATCCGCTTTCTTTCCCTCACCCATCTCCAGTGCAATCACACGAATCTTTCTGTCGGGATATATTTTTCCGTAATATCTCTTCAACATTTTTGCGCAAACGGTAGTCGCCGTAGGTAACATTTCCGCTGCGATTTCAGGATATTTTTCTTTTGCATACGCAGTCCAAACAGAGCATTCGGAAGAGAATACGGGCATAGCTCCCCCTTTTCTCTTATTCTCAGAAACAGCCTGCGCGCGCGCCAAAGTCAACGCGTCTGCCGCAATAGCAGTATCCACGACCGCGTCAGCGCCTAATGCAGTCAACGCCGCCACGAGTTTGCCAATACCGTCCTCACCGCGGTGCATACCTAGCTTTTCCGTGATAGATACGCGTACCGCGGGCGAAATTTGCACCGCCACAAACGTGCGTTCCTTGCTCGCCGTCAACAATTTCCATGTATTTTCAATCGCAACGTTTTCCGTTTCTTCTACGATATTATCCAGATATTCACCGACCATATTTTCATCCTCCCTATCCGCAGCTCGCACACACGCGCGTAGCGCGCAATATATAATATTTTCATGTATTATATCATACTTTCCCATTTTTTTCAAGAGCAAAAACAAAATTTTTTTGCCGATTTAAAGATTTTTTTTGCACTTTACGTTATATGCACCAACGGGCATACGTGCCACCACAAAACGACCCACCCATGTACGTGTTGAATGGTTTTAAATATAAAAAAAGACAACCGTTCTCAGTTGCCTTTTCTTGCGATATCACAAAAGATATCCTCATTTCAAAACCGCTTCGACGCGATGAATGGGCAAGCCTTGTTCCACCCATTTGCTTTCATATTCGGTGACGATATTCCAAGACGGATTTCCGTCCTTATGCAGATCATACGTTACGTTCTCCAACGCAAAACCGCACTCCTTGTATTCCTCCAACGAAAATTCAAAGAAATCCCTATCATCCGTCTTTTGTAAAATCTTCCCGCCCTTTTTCAGCAGCTTTTTATAAACCTCCAAGAAATTACGGTGAGTCAAACGCTGTGTTGCATATCCAAGCTTAGGAAGCGGCGTGGAAAAATTAAGATAAATTCTATCCAAACTACCCTCGGGAATATAGCAGGGCAAACACTCTGCGCGGATATTGAGAAAACGGATATTCGTAAGTCCTTGTTTTTTAACCTCTTCCATCGGTGTTAAGATAACATTGCTCATCTTTTCCAACGCCAAATAGTTGACGTTCGGTTCACTTTTCGACAATTCGATAACAAACCCGCCTTTACCGCAACCAATCTCTAAAGCCACGGGAAAATCATTCCCAAACTCCTTAGAAAAATCAATCAGCGCACGATAATTTTCCGCCGCCTCTTTCATGTTCAATATCCCGTTCGCGCCTTTTGCCAAAAGAAGATCGCCGCACGCCTCCATGCGCGCGTCAAAGTTCCGTTTCTTTCTCATTCGCATCGACATAAAAACACCTCTAATACCCTTTCAACGCATACCTGTCCCCTTTCTATGAGGGAATTTATCATTTTGTACCCGTGCTGCCAAACCCGCCTTCACCGCGCACTGTATCGCTCAACTCATCCACAGTTTCAAACGTCGCTTTCAAGAAAGGTGCAACGACCAACTGCGCAATTCTTTCCATCGGCGCAACCTTTTGTTCAGTATTCGAATGGTTATGCAGTGCGACCATAACCTCTCCACGATAATCCGCGTCGACCACCCCAACTTTGTTCGCAGGCGCTAAACCGCGCTTGGACGCCAAACCGCTCCGCGCATAGATAAGCCCCGCATACCCTTCGGGTATCTCCATCGCCAGCCCCGTATGCACCAGTTTCGTTTCCCCTGGCTGAATGACAATATCCTCGTCTGCAACCGCATACAGATCTGCCCCTGCGGAAAATTCCGATCCATATGTGGGCAATACAGCTCTCTCATCTAATTTCTTTACAGCGATCTTCGGCATAACCATTCTCCTTTCATATCGTCGTTACTTTGTTATTATAACAAATCCCGACAAAAAACGCAAGGATTTTTATACACAATCCCTTCCGCCCGCCGAAATTATGCCTTGGACAAATCCAAGAAATAATGATAAAGCGGAGCATACAGTTCCCCAAGATAGGATTTTGCAACCGAATCCGCGACAAATGCATTAAAACGCTCTTTTCCATCGGTATATGCCGTCTCGTAATATGCCTTTACGATATTAAAACGTTCGGTATCAGACAGGGCATAATCCACCGTATACGGCGCGCCCCCCACGTCTGTTTTCGCTGAGTAGTGCAAATAAAACAATAACCCTTGACGTAGCATTTCCACCTCCTGATTGCATGCTGCGGTCATCTCCGCCTGCATGAGCTCAAAAATCCCCGACGTAAACATTCCGTTTTTGATCAAATTATCCTTTTCATCTTGCAAATTTTTCGTCAATTTCCCCATCAAACGATTCTTCTCCAGCTGCGCCTCTTGTACTTTCAAGAGCTGTTCTTCCGACAGCGCGGCAAACTGCTCTGCTGTATAGGCAATAATATCAATTTCCATATTTCACTCCTTTTAGACTGCAATGATTCATTCTAATACGCGAAATTTTGCCGTCACGTTTTTGAGTACAGTTTTATCCTCTGGTTCTATAGTCATCGCATACATACCCCCTCGCTCCGACAATTTTACTCTTGCCAATCCATCTTGGAAGGTTACCGTTCTTATCACTGTCCTCATACCATTTTGCAGTGTCAAAACAAACGAGCCTTCTCCCTCAAAGATTAATTCCCGCAGTGTCTTCCTACCCTGGTATTCAAAATCGGTTTCCGCATAGAAATGGTATTTCCTGCCTAAAGTTTCCCCATTTTCATCCAATTTCCCGATTCTTACCCCTAAAATACGTAACAGTATTCCGTCGTTTCCGTCCCCAGACATTGCTTCGAGATCTTCCAGATACGAACATTCCCGCCCGTCGCCGCTGATTGCCAAAACGACATCACCTTCAGCCCTTTTCCGATAGCGCATCAACATACCGCCACGCCAAGCAACCGCCTTTTCCTTGCCGGTTGTTGAAATGGGTGGAATAACGGTATCCTGCAAAATCAACTCTGCCTTTTCTCCATCAAAGCGGTACAAACCCTCTGCTGTCATAAAAAAGATAGCGCTTTCGCATGCGCCAACTGTACGGAACAGTATTGTCCCCCCAGTATATTCAAGATAAGTAATCTGAAAATTTTTCGGTGTACCAACAATATCTATCCTCGCAATCCCACGCTCAAAAAAGACATAGAGCGCGTCTTTAAAGGGTACCATTGCAACAACTTCCCCTCTACCACCCGTAAAGCGAATCATGCCACCGCCATTGACAGATTCGGTGAAATTGGTTGGTTCTTCTGGTGCGGAGTATGCCATACAATACGGCTTTACGCCAACAAACAGCCTATTTTTATAAAAACACCCCACACCGTACTGCGTAGTAAAATTCAACTCCGCACAAGTAAACGTATCGTCTACGAGCATCATCTTCTGTTGTCCAAAAACAGCGACCCACATACGCCCATCTTTTCCGATAAATGAAAACGGAAACACCTTTAATCCAACTTTCCCCAAAAGGCTATACCCGTTGCTCATATCGTCTTGCGCATACACTATACCGTCACTACGAACATATACTAACCGTTTTCCATACGTGTTCGTCCCCGCTTTATACTTTCGTAACGGTACGATATCCAATAATAAGTTTATCGCAGAATGCGTAAGAGTATTATTATCGCCGATCATACTCGCCATCCCCGGCAAAGTCCGTATTGCACCGTCTAAACAGTTACAGTTCAACGATTCTTTCGCACGCAAAAAACCTTTCCCTTTTCTCGCAACAGAAAATTGCATCGTCACTGTCTTTGTCTTCTCTTTTAACTTCAAGCTTTGTTTCACCATAATCACACCCATCTTCTTGACTTTAATCTCGTACATGGTACCGCTTTACAGGCCGCTTTAATCGCATCTTTATATTTTTTATCCCAGATGGATGCCTCCTCAAACATACCTTCCCCAAGACAGTATTCCGCCAAAATTCCATATACAAACAATCGCTCGGACACGTGCAACACGTAATCACTCTCCCCACCGATCCCCTTTTCGTTAGGCGTATACGTATAACGCACCGTTAATTTTCCCACCTCCGTTTTAAGGTATTCGGGAAAAACAGAAAAACGCACGCTCTCCCCTATCTCATTCATGACACGAACAATCCTGACGGGCGCAAGCTTGAACGCAGCAAACTCCAACCTCCCCGTTTCCGTCTCAAACACGTCCTCAGCATGTAAAGGCAAATAATCTAACGCCAACTCATTTTCCACCAGATTAAAACAAGCGAGCAGTCTTTCCCCTTCTTTTTGATACGCCTGATCCGTCCCCGCAAAATACAATGTAACCCCCTCTTCAATTCCCAATGCATTTGCCGCAGCCAATACGATTTCTTTTACTTTCATCTTTCTCCTCCTCTTCACCAATTTTAATAAAAAGAGAACGCCCAAGTCATTCATCTCGTACCTGGGCGCCCCGTTCCTACTTTTTAACACCGCGCCAAACGATACGCGCCACGCACTTTCTTACCTTTCGGTAATACCCGACAGTTTGCCTTGCGCGCAAGGTCTTTCACAGATCAATTCCGCATACTTAACAAGCGTCGCCGTATAAACAGGTTTTCCGGCAACCTGCTTTAAGATTTTACCGTCTTCACCTTCCAACCATTGCCAATCACACAGCTGATGAATCTTGAAGTGGTCGGTATTCAAAAGATACATAGTACCTTCGGGACAGAAACGATCCACGACAATGGGAATACCGTTAAAGCTCAACGCTTTGAATCCCCCTTCAATCTCCATAGTAGGTAAAACCATATTAGAATCCTTGTAGTATTGCAATAACGCACGTCTTACCCCCCAGGAACAGATAATGAAATTGACTTTCGTACCAGAATTCGCCTCAATAACGTCCATGGCCAACTGAATATCACTTTCCTCAATCTGTCCGATCGCATATGCTTCATACGGCAACATTAAGGTAGACTTTCTATTTGCGCCATAAAGCGTCCCAGTAGAGAAAACTGCCTCCAGCCCAGTCAATTCATTACCGCGCGAGCCTTGTACGTAAATAAGGCTACCGATAGGAATAACGCTGGTATCAAGTTCCGGACCGTCAAAAACAATTGTTTTTGTCTTATAGTCAACTGAAAGAATTCGACGGTTTTTCGCAGCTTCAATGGGCTTATCGTCCGAAGTATAAAAGCTGATCGTCATGCCCTCCGTAAAAGCACATATACTGTCCACAAGCATAAGGTTATCACTCGCAAGCGCAACAACTTTCCCCACAACACCCTTGCCGTCGCCAAACAACATTCTGCCAAAGTTAAACGAAGCGCTCTCTACCAAAGACTTCATTTCCTCATTGAGAAGATTAACAAAAGCGCCTTCGTTGTTTGCTGACGCGCGAATCGCCTTATCAGAGATTTCGATCGTGCCGTACAAATTTTTAAGAGGTGCCGTAAACTGAATATACTTATTCGAACCGGGAATAGGCAAATCCCCCGTTTCCGTACCTGCGCCAAATCCGCCGTTTGCCCCCGTTTTAATTACTTTTTTAACGTCTTTGCCCACAACGTTTGCGCTGGTACGTTCCAATTTTGCAAGAAAGGGATTTACCTTCAGATTCAACGCGTCCGTAACCGCGTCCAAGTAAAAAGATTTTAATGCATTATCTGCAGTTTGAAGTGTTACCATATTTTTCTCCTATTATTTCAAATATTTTTTCGTCAACTGTCATATTTCGGCGTCTTAAAATACAGCAACGCCATATCCCCTGCCGCCGAAATACTGTTTGCTTTCACGGGAGGCGTCGTCAACGTACCTACACCGCCCGTCATCAAAGGTGCGTGCGGTTTCCCGATGGAAGCCAAATACTCCCCGATGATCCTCAACCGCACGTCCTCATTGCGCTTCACCTTTTCATAAAGATCGCCCGAGTCCCCCCTTCCGTCCTCGTTCGCCTCGCCACGCGCTGTTTCCATTATGAGATTCGGCGTGACCTTTTCTAAGGCAGGCGCTTGCTCCACCGCCATTTTTTCAGAGCTCAACGCATACATGGTGCCACCATTCGCGTTATCCTCTTCTTTTTTCGGCACTGAAGCTTCAGGCACGTTCTCTTCGTCAACGGGTTCTGTTTCCGACGGTTTTGCTTCCACTCTTTCTTCTGCCGAGTCTTCCTTTGCAGATAAAAACTCATCAAATCGTTTCGCTTCCGCTCTGCGCGCTTGTGCATTCTTACGAAGCTTTTCTGCCCCCGAATGTCCGTCTTGCCCAAAATTTTCCGTTAGCTTTTCCAACTCTCTCAGGCGTTGGCTTCTTCTTGTGAATTCCGCCTGCAAAGAACCATATGCCCGAGCAAGGGCGTCCACGTCTTTAAATTTCCCGAGAACCGATATAGGCTGTTCGGGTGCAGTCTTCTCAAGCTCACCCTGTCGGCTAACCGCCGCGGTTACCTCAGTTCCCTCATTTGTTTCGTAAACGTTCTCCTCTTTTTCCATATCTTCCTCCTTTTATTTATTCTCGTCCGTTTCTTTCATTTTTTTATGCGCTTTTATATGAGCTAAAAATCTTGCCTTTAATACGTCTTGATTCTTACATTTTTTAAATTCTGCCGACAATAAGAACCTAGTATGTTCTTGGACATGCAAATCATGCTCGTCATACTCGTCGGGAAGCATATCCCCCTCCTTCAAACCCAGGTTTTCCTCGCCTGCTTTTGCAATATGCAGGGCGGAAATATCCCTAACGTTTTCATAGCTACCAAACCCAAACGCCTCCAGGATTAAATTCTTATTCTCCGCGGTCAGCTTACCCTCTTCATCCGACAAAAGCCCCGCTTCGTACAATTTCAAAAGGGTCGCCTTTTTTTCTTCGGGGGTTACGGCGTCTTGCGATTCGAACTGCAGATCGTTGACGTCCAAGCTCGACGCATTGAAATAATACGCCTGCGTTTTCTTGTTTTCGCCCGTCAGCGTCATCAAACGCGCCGTCCCCGCAAACTGTCTGTACAAACGAAGAATTTGTCTGCCGACCTCTTTTAATGCGCGTTCGATACTCCGCACCGTCGCTGATAGACGGGATTCGTCCTGAGAAAGCAACAGCTGTAACCCCGTCGCGCTGGTCACCCTGGCAGGCGTGGAATTTTGCGATAAATCGCTCACGCCCGAAATGAGCGCAAATTCCTTTTCCAACCATTCCTCTTCCACTTGAAATTCGGTAGGAATCTGACCGCAATCCAACAACTCGGGTGCCTTTCCGCCTTGTCTATAAATGAGCACTTTCCCTGGCAACAACCCCTCTTCGCTCAGCTCGTCGGTATCAATTGAACCGTCTTCCACCGTCAAAATCCCCATGGACAGCCTGTTCAAAAACTCATGTTTTCTGTTTCGAACGGCATTGTACGCCCGCTGCACGGGGATCAATCTATCAATCACGCTGGTACCGAAAAACGCCCCCGGCAGCGCAATACAATCCTGCTTGACAAACGGGAAGCCACGCACGTTTCTCTCCCCGTTAACAAAGGGCAAATCGTCTGCATATAACAGCTCTTCCCCAGCAACAATCTCCAACCGCCCTTGGGGATATTCTGCGTTCGGTCGGGTATAACGCTCGATCAAGATTTCTCCATCCTGCAGTGCGGTAAAATTCATTCCCGCATGTTGCAACGGCAATTTCGCCCCCGCGCCCTCACTGTACGCAACTATACCCGAAATATTTCTGCCCTTGATCGCTTTCCCGAATTTCTCCATGATATAGGAAACAGGCACCGCACGCGCATGGATAAGACTCTGTATTCCGTCAAAATCTTCCGCGTCCAAACGGTCAGGAAAAATCTCAAACGGAGGCACGACGCTGACGCGCACTTCTCCCTCGTAAACGGGATTATTATCCTCGTCAACGGCTACCTGCCTGCCACCTTTTTCATCCCAGTCGATTTTAAAAAACGCACTTCCGCAGGTTTCCGACCACACCGTTGCGCGTGAAACAGACTCTTTCAACCCGATTCTTTCCTGCACGTATTTCAGTATGCCCGTAGAGAGTTTTGCCGCCTTCATATCCCCCTCTTCGTCGGAAAAAGCGCGCACCTTCAAATCGGGTTTCATCTTCTCCAATTTCGCAATACGCGATTCAATCGTCGGAGCAATATGATTAAACACCCTGCGCGATTGCCAGTAAAAACGCTTATCCTCAGCGACGACCTCGCCAAACGGACTCACATCGCAGTACTGATTCCCACTCAAGAAATTCATATTTAGCACCCAACCGTTCTCCACCGAACGCCGCTTTTCCCTACGCCGTAAAAAATCGTCCGTTACTTCCTGGGCGATCCTTTTTTCCATGCGCTCTTTCTGCTCGATATAATCTTTATCCTCCACACCCTTGCTATCGTAAATCATTCTTTCTCCTCCTTATCCGCCTTCTTTGTTACCGTTTTTTTCCTAACCGAAGCTTTTCTTGTCTTCGTCGCTGTCTTTCGTACCGTCCTCACAGCTTTTTCCTCTTTTCCCTTTTCCAAAAGCTTCATCAACTTTTCTCTCTCCTGCTCCAGCTCCTCTTCCGACCACTGCGCATACTCCTCACTGTTTTGCGAGAGTAATATCTGCACAGCTTTTAGATCGGGGGGCACGTCCTTTTTCGTCTTCTTCCGTTTCATCAACTTCAGCGCGCCATCCACCTCGGCATACTCTTCCGTCACTTCCGCGACCTGATATCCCAAGGCAACTTTTAACAACGCTTCCCCCAGCCTTTCCTCTTGTTTCCTTTCACTCATATTCCTCTCCTTTTCTTATTCAACGCATACCTGCCCCCTCTCTTTTTAATTTACCTAAAAGGAAATATTCCCTCTTCTCAACACCCTCGCCCGACGCTCCTTATCCTTTTGTATCACCGTTTTCTCTGCGGTCGGCGGCGTCTTTTTCGGTCTGCTCATTAAATAATACCGCATCTCGTCCAACCCATGATCGTCCACCTTTCTAGGCACGTCACCGCTCCCCCAGTAATATCCTTTTAACTCCCTGATTAAATTCGGACAAGTATTAAAAATATATAGATTTGGAAGAGAATTATTGCGGTTAAGATAGCTTTTCACCCGCGCAATCCCTGAAAAGAGATCCTTTTCCACGTTCGGATTGACCAAAATCCCCCTCTCATAGAACAATTCCGCTACGCTTTTGAGAGAACCGAGCGTCCTTTGTTTCGCCGCGCTGTCAATCAATGCGTTCAACCGCCCTTGCCCATCCGTATGCCAACCAAGCCGTCTGCTAATCTGTTTTATCGCGTCCGCATGGTAATCAATATCCCGCCCCGCCTCATAATGCTCATAGGTAACGTACACGTTATCGTCATAATCCACCGCATACCAGTGCGCCGACAATGGATTGTTAAGTCCAGGGTCGATTGAAATGGTGTCTTGCCATTCTTTGGGGATGGGAAAGGGATCGATTACGTGCACGTTTTCGTCGAACTCGGGATAAACCAACCCCGCGGCGGCAGAGGCAAACCGCCCATACCGCCGCGACTGCAGCGTCCGCTCGTCCATACTAAGAGCAAGCGCCGCAATTTCCCCCTTATCCAAATACGGATTATCCTCCCACTCCATGAACTCGTACCATACCTCAGGATCGTTCCGCCTATTGAGGAATATTTCGTTATAGACAAAAGTAAGCCCTTTAAGAGGCGTCATTGTTCCAAACACGTCCCCCCGCCGATCAATGACGCGCATACGGCATTCGGCGTAAATATCCTCAGGAGGTTCTTCGTCGAACCAGACAAAATCCAAGGACGCGCCCTGAAACTTTTCCCTCCCCTGATCACAGCTTTTGAACCCGATAACCGAACTCCCCCCAAGCACGTTTTTCACACGGATAAAATCAATAATCCCATTCTCGGGCGCGTCCTTTCTCCCGCTGAGCATCACGATATCCTCTATCCAATCCCGACGCAGATAATGCAAAATTTTCTTCTGTGCAACGTCGCGTTGCACCTGTTGTGAAAGGGACACCACCCAACCGCATACGTCCTTTCTGTTCTCCCGATAGGGATGTATACCGCGCGCCATATACACACTCTCCACAGCGCCGCACTCCGTCTTCCCCGATCGGTTTCCGCCAAACACCCAACGATTGCGTTTTGTACACTTATGAAACGCCAACTGTTTTTCGTGCTTGACCTCTCCCGTGTTATACACCGCCAAAAAATCCTCTCTCTTTCGTTTTCGTAACTCCGACTCCACCCGAATCAACTTTTCTACAATTTCTCTCATAATCCCCATCAACCTGCCAAAAAAGCTCTCCTTTCCGCCGTTATAATGATAGAACCGACTTTACGGAAAACCTTAAAAAAATCAAATCTATCACATTCGGTTTATGAAAAAACTCTTATTCATTTGGCTCATGCCACTATTGCTCTATATATTACTGTTTTTTGCGCTCAACGCGGCCATGCCCTATGCGAATGCCGTTTCCAAGCAAAAAACTTCCACCGTCACCGCCTCGGCAGAAACGCCGACGAGCGGCGATTACGCCTGCATCTTAACCGACGACGTATACTTCTATTCTTCAGCGGATGAAAGGCGCGGCATTTTTCTTCTCCCTAAGAGCTATTACGTCAAACTTCTCGAATATCGCTCTGATTTTTGCAAGGTAGAATACCAACGCAACGAGAACGCAAAGGAACGGATTGTCGGCTACGCCAAAACCGAACAACTGACCTTCGTCCCCTACGTACCCGATCGCCCGTATCTTTACTATACCTTTGACGTAACGTACACAATCGAGGACGAATCGTTCACCGATTCTTCCTTCCTCACCCAAATCACCGTATCCTGTCTATACTATGGGGATTATCGCGTTGGCTCGGACACCTACTGTTACGTTCTTCGCGGCGACGAACTCGGCTATATCCCCAAGCCCTACTCTTTGCGGTATGAGGAAAACCCCGAATACGCGGAATACCTCGCCTCGCAAATACCGCCTGAGGAAGATTCTGAAGAAGACGTCGACGCCTTTGCAAAGGACGAAAAAAGCTCCCCTGCTCAGATTGCCATACTGATTGTAATCTGTCTGCTTGTCCCCGTACTCGCCGCGTTGGTGATTAAGCCTCCTCGCCGCCCGCCGTACGAAACGGAAGAATAATTTCAAACGCGTTTATGTAATCGCCTCGTCTCATCGGCGGCAATGATTCTGTCCCGCCCCTCTTCGACGAATCGGTGAATCTTCTTAAAAATATCCAAACGGGAAAAATCCCGATCGAACACCTCTTTCGTCACGCCAGAAACGCGCAACATCGCCGCAACCTTTTCTCCCAGCCTCTGCTGTTTTCGAAAATACGTTCGCTCGCTCCAAACGGCAACGCTACCCTCTTTTCCTTGCAAGGAGAACGTCCGTGCGCTGCGCGCTTTTCCAAAGTACCGAATAGACAACAGCGCGCGTTCCGTCTCGCTCAGTCTATCCATCACCTTGTCCACCATCGAACGCAACCAGATGAGATGATTTTTCGAGAGAATCTCCTCCGCCAGATATTCCGTCAACCTTTCGGCATCCCAACGGCTGTCATAAGACAGAATCGCCTTGTTCTTGATATGCTCTGCGTAATCCTCCTCCACGGTTTTTAACAATGGATACGCGTACAACACCGTCTTGATGTAGTTCTCCAAAAAAATCACCTCCTCTTTTTATGTTTTTCCACCGTCCTGTTACGGCTGACTTTGCGCCCAATTTCTCTACTTTGCCCCAACCGATTTTTCATTTTCTCCATCGAGCTTGTCCGTCGCAACCGACGCGCATATTATGTCACCGTTTTTGTTTTTTGCAAGACCCCTCTGCCAACTTTTTTGAAAAAATTCGAACATTTGTTCGTGTTTTATGGTATTATACATGATTAAATAAGACAAATGTACGCCTATTTTATAATTTTTTTCCACTTTCTTCCAAAAAACAGAAACTTCGATAATTTTCGTCAAAAACACCCGTTCTATTAAATAAGTTAAATACTTATGATAAAAAGTTTTCTATATATAATTGACAATCCTTGCCTTGCCGTGGTATAATGATTATGTATGAGAAAAACGACGGCGACAATTTTATCGGTGATAGCATTTACCGCTCTTTCCATAACGGGAACGGCGGGGATTTTTGCGTGCGACAAAACGCCCCTTTCCGCAGAGGCAGATACGGTCTCCGCAAAGCTGCTCTGTCCCGATACCTATGCGCAGTACCTTGCACTGCAATCGCCCTCCTCCGTGGCAACCGCAAACGGTTACCTTGCGATCACAGACGGAAACACGCTGTACGTTTACGACGAAAGTGGCAACGTCTACCGTTCCTTCACGGCAGATACCGACAAAATCGGCAACGTCTGTTTCGATAATGCAGGCAACGTGTATTACCTTGCCGACTTATTCGTGTACAAATTGCCCTTAGCTTCCTTACGGGCAGGTACTCCTACCCCTGAAAAGCTGTCCGACTTCGGCTGTGCGGGGTTCATGATCGAGGGAACCAACCTCTATTACACAACGGGCAATAAAATCGGCGCATATTCCTTGACGGACGGCACAATTAAAACGTTGAAAACAGAGACCGACCCGATCGGCTCGGCACTCGCCTTTTTCAACGATACGTTATACTATTTCTGCGAGAGTTCGGGACAAAACGCCCTGCACGCCATTCATCCCAACGAAACGGGGAGCGACGCAGACACTTTTGTGACCGCGTTCCCCATGCAGGTGCGCAGTGTGGCAATCGCAGGCAATCAATTTTGTTTCACGACCAGAAACGGCGATTTTTACGCCTACAATCATACGGAGCTCCGCGCAAGCGAACACCTCGACCTTGTCACCCCTTTACAAACGGACGCAGGCAACTACGTTTCCCTTGGGAGCTGTAACGACAAAGTCTACGCAATTCAAGCAAAAAACATTCGCTTATACGCAACGGAAGACACAAAGTTTACCGATTATGAGATCAGCGCTTCCTCGTCTGCGCCCCACCGTTTAAGCGGGGCAACCGACGTTTGTCTTTCGGAAGACAAGCTCCTCATCGCAGACAGCGGCAACGGCCGCATTTCCGTCTACGATACCGATGAAGAAAGCTTTATGACCCCGATCGAAACGGAGCAGACCGCCCCCCGTCTTTCGGCTTACGGCGACACGGTCCTGGTCTCCTCCACTTCAGCCGTTCTGTACAGCCTTTCCGAGAAGAATTACGGAAAAACGCTGTCCACGTTAACGAACGAAGAAATCAAGGGGAATATTGTCGGTTCGGTCAGTTTATACGATCGGTATTATCTGCTCACCGACGAAAACCATTGCTACGTACTCAGCAAAGAGAGCGGTTCTTGGCAATGGACGGAAACAGAAAAACAGATCACCCGCCGCGCAACGGCGTTCACCGCCGATGTGTACGGCAGTTTATACGTTGCCTACGATAACGCCGCGGTATACCGTTTCACGGAAACCGAGCTTACCTCTACGGACGGTAACGGAGAAAAGATTTTAGACGGACTGTTAGAGACGGACAAACTGGCGAGTGACTACGCGACCAACCTCTACGCCCTTTCAGGCGGCGTATTGCAAAAATACACACCCGATACAAACGGCTATATCGCGGCGGAAACGTTTGCGCCCGATTACAATCTGGTAAAAGACGACTCGCCCACGTTGCGTTCGTTTGCGTTCGGAGTGGAAGAAAACGAAACATATCTTCTCTATGCAGGCGATTACCTCGTCAAAACGGACGAATTATCCCTGCCCACGGTTATGCCCGTTCCCGTTGGAAACGCGGCGACTGACTTATTCGCCAAAGAAACGGCAAGTTTCGCCCTGACCAAAGTTTCCAAGGGCGCAATTCTCATCGAGTTCGACCTTGCCGCCCTTCCCAGTGCGGAATATTTCCCCTACGTGGCTTTCGAGCGTTGCGGCGAAGAAGTGACGGCGGTACGCATGGGCACGGAAAACGGCTATGCAATCCTTGCCGTGCAGGGCAAAAACACGAATAAATACAAGACCTATCTTGCGTTGGAAAGCGACTGCAGCGATCTTGCCTTAGACGAATACAAAACGGAGCACGAGCAGGCGCTCGCAGGGCACCTTATCAACGACGTATCCCTTTTCAAATTCCCTTGCTTAACCCAACAGCTTATCCTCACCGATTTACCTCGCGGGGAGCAGGTGACGATCATCGGCGAGGTTAATAACCTCGACCATGGGTACTACGAAATCCGTTATACGACGGAAGCAGGCGAACAAACGGGGTATATCCCGAAAGTTTTCATCACTCTCTTCGATGGGTCTTCCCCCACTCCCGAAACCACCGTTATCGGAAACACGGACGCGGACAAAGATTCCGTTTGGAGAATGGTGTATCTGATCCTCGGTTTGGGCGCGATTGGCATACTGATCGACGTGCTTTTACTCCGTAAAGAAAAGCCAGAAGATCAGGACGAACAAGAAAACGAGTAAAAATTCTCATAAAATAACACAAGGAGGAACAGTCTTATGTCAGAACATCACCCAAGCGTAGACCCGCTAAGTAGAACTGCATCGGGCTGTTTTTACACGCCTGAACGGTAAACTTGTGGTCACGCTACCCCTAAAATGCATAAGAAGGAGGTAGAGTATTATGGAGAAAGAATTACTGGAATTATTATCCCTTTTCAATTATGAAGAGGCGGCGCGTTTCGTGGAAAAGTACCAACCAGCGGAGCTTGCCGAAATCATCACAAAATTACACGGCACAGACGAAGAAACTCTGTTGCCGTTTTGTTCTGCAATCGAGAGCGAACTGCTCGCCGATACCCTCGTTTTATTAGACGCAGATGTTCAGGAAACGATCCTTAGCGGTCTGCGCGATTACGAACTGGAAAAGGTCATGGACGAAATGTCCGTCGACGAAACGGTAGAGATCATTGAAGACATGCCCGAAGAGCTCGTCCGCCGTATTGCGGAGCTGGACGATATCATGATGTTGCTTAAAGACCGCAACTACGCCGTCTTAAAGCCGCTGTTGGCGTCCATGAATGCCATTGACCTCGCCGAAGTCTTTGAAGAAACGGAAAACGACACCGATCTTTTGCTTCTTTTCCGTATCCTGCCCAAAGACCTTGCGGCAGAGACCTTCATCGAAATGGACAGCGACGTCACAAAACGCCTTATCGACAAGCTGAACGACCGAGAATTAAAGGCAGTCATGGACGAACTGTTCCTGGACGATACGGTCGACCTTATCGAAGAAATGCCAGCGAGCGTGGTAAAACGTGTCTTGGCGCAAAGCGACCAAGAAACGCGCGCCTATATCAACGAACTGTTAAAATATCCCAAGGACAGCGCGGGCAGTATTATGACGATCGAGTTCGTCTCCCTGCGTCCCACTATGACGGTTGACGACGCATTCGAGCGGATCCGCCGTACCGCCATTGATAAAGAAACGATCTACACCTGTTACGTAATCGACCCTACAAACAAGCTATTGGGGCTAGTCACTGCAAAAGATCTAATGCTTGCGCCGAAGACTGCGCTCATTGAAGAGATCATGAACGAAAACGTGATCTACGCCTACACAGAAGACGATAAGGAAGACGTCGCGAGAAAAATCTCTGATTACGGTTTCCTTGCCCTCCCCATTGTCGATCGGGAAATGCGCCTTGTCGGTATCGTAACCGTCGACGACGCAATGACCGTCTTGCAGGAAGAGAACACGGAAGATATCGCGAAGATGGCGGCTGTCACCCCTACGGAAAAGCCGTACCTTAAAACAAGTATCTGGCGTATCTGTCTCAACCGCCTGCCTTGGCTTTTAATACTGCTTGTATCTTCAACCTTTTCAGGCTTGATCATCTCCGCCAACGAAACGACCTTGAACATGCCCGTATACGGTATCATCTTAACGGCATGTATGCCTATGCTGATGGGTACGGGCGGTAACGCAGGTTCGCAGGCATCCGCCATGATCATTCGAGGACTGGCGGTCAAAGAAGTTGAATTCGCAGACTTTTGGAGAGTTGTCTGGAAAGAAGTCCGTGTATCCATCCTACTCGGCGCAATGCTTTCCGTAGCATGCTTTATCAAACTGTTGGTGATTGATTCTTTGTACGCAGTAACCAATGGTATGTTGGTGGCACTGGTCATCTGTCTTTCAATGTTTGTAACAATTTTGTTTGCGAAGCTGATCGGGGCAATGCTCCCGTTGCTCGCAAAAAAATGTCGCCTTGACCCTGCGGTTGTCGCATCCCCTTTCATTACGACAATCGTAGACGTTCTTTCCTTGACCATCTACTGCGCATTCGCCGTTTGGTTCTTGGGCGCAGTATGAGAATAGGTAATAAGTGAAAAGTGAATAAGTGCGGAAAAATTATAAAGCGGATTTGGAAAATTTCCAAATCCGCTTTTTTATCATACATTTTTGCTTTGCATGGATCCATCGCTACTTATTCACTTTTCACTTTTACTTGTTACTTAAAATAGACGCATACCTGCCCCCCTCGTCGGGCAAGATTACGACAATATTCTTATTAGCATTCTCCGCGCGGCTTGCAATTTCCTCCGCCGCCTTGACCGCCGCCCCTGAAGAAATGCCTACGTACAATCCCTCTTCTTTAAAAAGACGTTTTGCACGCTCGAAAGCGTCTTCGTCCGTGACTGTCAACACCTCATCATATACAGTCCTATCCAACACAGACGGAATAAAATTCGCTCCGATCCCCTGAATCTTATGCGCCCCCGCTACCCCCTTGGATAACAGCGGTGAATAAGCAGGCTCAACCGCAACTACACGCGTTTTGGGATTCTTTTCTTTCAAATACCGACCTATACCCGTCAGCGTTCCGCCAGTGCCCACGCACGCCACAAGAATATCCACTTTTCCGTTGGTTTGATTGAAAATCTCTACCGCCGTGCTTTCATAGTGCGCCCTCGCACATATAGGGTTGTTGAACTGATCCGCCAAAATGGAATTCGGGGTCTCCGCAAGCAATTTTTCCGCGCATTTTACAGCGCCTGCCATACCCTCTTTAGCAGGAGTCAAAACAACTTCCGCACCATAGGACGCAATCAACGTTCTGCGTTCCACGGACATACTTTCGGGCATAACGATCACCGCGCGATACCCACGCGCCTTGCAAACAAGCGCAAGCCCTATCCCCGTATTACCCGAGGTTGCCTCGATGACCGTGCCGCCCTCGCGCAAACGCCCCGTCCTTTCCGCGTCCTCAATAATCGCCAACGCCACTCTATCTTTAATCGAACCGCCGAGGTTCTCCCCCTCGACTTTCGCCCAGATCGCAGCGTGCGCCTGAATGCGCTCCTCCGTATTTTTCAGCCGTACAAGCGGCGTATTCCCGATTCCTTTCAACGTTTACTCCTTGCAAAACTCAACAATTTCCAAAGGGGAATCCACAAAAATTTCTCCCCCGTGCGTTTCCAAAAAATCACGGTCGCGGAAACCCCAAGTCACGCAGATACAATCAACCCCTGCATTTTTCGCCGTCTGGATATCCACGTCAGAATCCCCAACGTACACAACCTTTTCTTTCTCCGCGCCCATGCGTTCGATTACAGCAAACAAAGAATCGGGCGCGGGCTTTTTACGTATCCCTGCCTCCTCATTCTCCCCAACCGCTTCGCAAAGAAACCCGTCGAAGTATTCTTTAGCAAGCTGCTTTACCGCAAAATCCGCTTTGTTAGACAGCACCGCCGTCTTTATTCCTCGGTTTTTGAGTTCGGTCAACAGCGGAATAATCCCCTCATAGGGGTGTGTATAGTCTGCGCAATGCGCTTTATAGTATGCTTTGAAAAACGCCAACAGTTCGGGAAAATGCAAAAAATCCGTATCCCCGACCGCTCGTTGCAACAACTTGACGATCCCATTCCCGACAAACCCACGCACCTCTTCTTTTGTTCGTGACGGGAGGGAAAATTCTGTCAGCGCCGCATTCGTTGCCGCCGTCAAATCATCCAGAGTATCCAATAATGTCCCGTCAAGGTCAAACACGATAGTCTCGTACACGGTATGCCCGTTTCGCATTACAGCACCGCCTTAATCGCCTGTACCGCTTCGGTGCGGTTTTCGCAATTCAGCTTTATGTAAATGGACGAAACGTAGTTTCTCGTCGTGCCCTCCGAAAGGCGCAACGCAGAAGAAATCTGACGGTTGGTAAACCCCTCGTAGATCATCAGCGCAATTTCCACCTCTCTGTCCGACATTGCAAATGCACGCATCAATTTAATCTCTCTATCCGTCGCTACGTTCTTCGCCGCGTCGGTGATACGTTTCGCAATCTTTGAAGGGAGAATGGTATCCCCCTCGTACGCATTTTTGATTGCGCGGATCAAAGCGTCCCCGCCGATATCCTTTAAAAGATACCCGCTAGCGCCGTTGTTGATCGCATTTAAGATATAATCACTATCGTCAAACGTTGTCAAAATCAACACTTTGACGTAAGGATACTCCGTCTTGATACGGCTGGTCGCCACCACGCCGTTCATGTTCGGCATACGGATATCCAAAAGGACAACGTCAGGTTTTTCCTGAGGAATCTTTTCAAGTGCCTCAAACCCGTCATTTGCCGTGCCAACAACGTTTAAATCCTCATCCATCTGCAAGATCAACGCAAGTTCATCCGCCAGTTCCTTTTGATCGTCTACCACCAAAACTCTTATTTTTCTCGCCATAATTATCCCTCCTTATCAAGTGGCAATATCATTCTAATTTCAAACCCCTCGCCCTCTTCCGACTCAAAAAAAATCTCACCACCGAAAGATTTTACCCGTTCACGCATGGTCGTCAAGCCATAGCCCGCCGCCAATGCTTTTCCGTTTAAACCCTTGCCGTTATCGGACAGTAAGAACCGTATTCTTCCGTCAATAATTTTCAGTTCAAACCAGAACGCCGACGCGCCGCCGTGGCGCAAGCCGTTGGAAATTCCCTCTTTTAACGTATTACATATAAAACGGGATTTCGCCGTAGAAACTGTCAGATCCTCTATCGCAGAACGGATACATATACCCGTGCCGTCCGTCGATTCGTGAATAACCCCTTCCAACGCCGTTTTCAACCCCTTTTCTTCTTTCGCACCCGACAAGACGTGTACGCTCTCGCGCAATTCTTCCAAGGCATGTTTCGCCTGCAAATTTGCTGCGATGATCTTGCTTTTCGCCTCTTCAGGCTGTTTCTCGATCAGGCGTTTCGCCGCCTCCGTCTGCATGATTACCGTCGTCAGCGAATGCCCTGCCGTATCGTGGATTTCCTTTGCAATCCTCTGTCTTTCTTCCAGCGCGGTGACTTCTGCAACGACCGAATACGCCTTTTCCAATTCTTGCTTATTCTCGCTAAGCTCTTTCAAAACAGCGTTTAATTGCATATACTGACGATAGAACCCCAACCCAATCTGCACAAACAGGAAATGGGTACAAAGTGCCAACAACGCCCCAAACGTTTTACGCAAAATTTCCATCGTGCGGATATCGGAGACATCTTTCCATATTTGCACCTGCAACATATAACAGATCAAATACAGCGGGATCGCTACGGCAAACATCCACAGCGACGATTTAAAATCCGGTGCACTGAAATAAAATTGCGTCAAAACCAGCATGTACAAAATCAGCGAATACGTGCCCTCCGTAAAGGCAAGGAAACTGCACGCCGCCACCACTTCGATAATATAGATTGTCCAACGGTTGCTCTCCGTTTGCGTTACAAAATTTTTCGCAACTTCAACGATTATCAAAGTCGCAACCAAACCCATAAGCGCAACGAACGTCGCCCAGTCCTGACGGTCAATCGATAATTCCAAGTGCTGTAAAACGATTAAGAGTTCCACAAACACAATAAGAGAGAACAGCACCCATTTTCCAAAACGCAAAAACTGACTTTCGTTGGAAAAATCATATTTCCCCAAAATACGGATAAACCGAGGGTGTTCTCTATCCGACGTACGCTTTTCCGTATCTCTACGTTTGTCTTTCATAATTACCTCTCCATTATTCCGCGGGCGTGAAATTCCCGATGGAATATTGCTTGCTAATTGATTGCATGCGGTCGCTTAAATAATAGCTATATACCCCATTCGGCGCATAGATCACGTGATCGCACAAAAGACGGTTGTGCATACTACAAAGCACCTGACAGTTCTTCGTCATCGTATCATCCGCTTCGGACGGGAACGCCTCTCCGCAAGGATGGTTGTGGACCATGACGACGCCGGACGCGTCGCGGGTCAATAAAAACGCCGAAATTTCCTCGGGAATTACTTTGACCGAATACAAATCCTCAACCGAAAAACGTTTCTTGGCAATTACTCTGCCATCGCCGTCCAAAAGGTACAGATCCAAAACCTCTACCTCCACGTCCTTATACACATCGTTGACGAAAGCCAAGAACCCGCGGTGTTCGAATTTCCCGTAATAACGTTTCTCTTCCTGCGCATGGAAATTTTTATAGAAATGTCCGATTGTGTGCAGATAGGAAGCAACGCTTTCACCTACCCCTTTCACCGCTTCCAAATCTTCCACGGACGCCGAAAATACACCCTGCACCGACCCAAAACGCAAAATCAAAGCGTGCGCGATCTCGTTGGTGTTCCGTCTGGGGATTGCGTTGAAGAGCAGCAGCTCTAACCATTCGTGTTCCGCCAGCTCACCCTTTTCCGCTTTTTGCCGTATGCGCATGCGGTGTCCTTCGTGCATAGAATTTCCCTTCCTTTTTTCCGCTATGCGGAAAATTCTTGTTTCTCTTACACGTATTGTAGCATACTTTTATGAAAATGTCAAAGAGTGCCACAATAAAAATTATTTTTTTGCTTGTCCCCCTTT
The DNA here is from genome assembly GCA_015069365.1 of Clostridiales bacterium. GTDB lineage: Bacteria > Bacillota > Clostridia > Christensenellales > Borkfalkiaceae > Scatosoma. The sequence continues at coordinate 22,124 of SVIT01000009.1, forward strand.
ATTTTGTTTACCAAACGCAAAAAAATGTGTATAATAATAGTGTAACTATTCCCCTTTGGGGGATACAATATCGATCGAGGATTAAAAAATGATGACAAAAAGCGTAATGGAAAACTATTTTGACCAAATCGTCGAAGCTACTGCAAAGATTTTGACCTATGATTCTTCCATGAAAGAGGCTGTAGAAAACTGTCCCTTTGGCAAGGAAACCGCAGAATGTTTGGAATACTTCCTCAACCTTGCGGCGGAAATGGGATTCGAAACGCATAATTACGATAACTACGTCGGCGAAGTCGTTTTCGGCGAGGGAAAAGAATTTGCCATTCTCGCTCATCTCGACGTCGTACCCGCAGGCAGCGGTTGGAATTATCCTCCCTTCGGCGGCGTCATCAACGACGACGTTTCCGCAGGCGGTGTAACGGGCACGAAAATTTGGGGCCGCGGCGCAATGGACGATAAAACGCCTGCAATCGTATGCTTATACGCAATGAAAGCCTTGAAAGATCAAGAGATTCAGCCCACCAGAAAAATTAAACTGATTGTCGGCTGCAACGAGGAATCGGGCTGGAGATGTATCGAACATTACAACAAAGTCGCAACAATGCCCGAAGAAGGTTTCACCCCCGACGCGAACTTCCCCGTGATCTATGCAGAGAAAGGAATTTTGCATTTCACTGCAGAATTTCCTTTAAACGATGCACCCATGTCTGCGTTGAAAGGCGGTGAACGCGTAAATATGGTCTGCGACGGCGTCGAGGCTTTCTTAACGAGAAACGCCGCAAGCCATCTTTCCCATTATGAAAACCCTATCGACGGAACACGTCTTTCTTATGACAATACCACCAACTTGCTTCGCGCGTACGGAAAATCGGCCCACGGCTCTACTCCCGAATGCGGTGCAAACGCTTTGCAGGCGGTATTGAAATTCTTCTCCACTTTCCACGAGGGTTGCAAGAAAGCCTACGAACTTCTCTTTGACGACGTAACTGGGCTCAAGGCATTGGAAGACGAAACGGGAAAACTGACCATGTCGCCCGATGTCGCGTTCTTTAAAGACGGCGTGTTAAAAATCACCACCGACATCCGCTTCCCCTCCACCTATCCTTTGGAAACGATCACGAAAAAGCTGGATTCTTTCGGGGTTAATTATACGATTGACAACTATCAAGCCCCCTTATACAACGACCCCAACGGCAAGTTAATCTCGACCCTGGTAGGGGTGTATAATGAAATCACGGGCAAAAACGAAAGCCCGATCGCCATCGGCGGAGGCACCTATGCGCGCGCATTAAAATGCGGTTGCGCTTTCGGTCCTGAGGTTTGCGGCGAAGAAGCGACCATTCATCAAGCGAACGAGTACGTAACGTTCGATCGTATTCGTCTGATGAGCGAAGTGTACTACAATGCAATCAAAGCGATTTGCGTCACCGACAAAGAACCCAACGACGAACCGAGCGATCCCTCCAAGAAAAAGATCCGTATCGCGATCAAAAAGATTAGAATCCGCAAAGTTGAACGCCCCGAATGTATCACGGAGGAAACGAACGTTGCCCCCATTGCTGAGGAACAAACGGAAAGGGTTGTCGTTCCCGTAGAACGGGAAGAAGAAACAGCAAAAACCGAGAAGAATCTGGTTGCGGTTGCTCTGTAATTGAATCAATAGTAAAAGCGTTTCACCCGATAAAGGCGAAACGCTTTTTTATATTAAAGATTAAAGAAGTATCTTGGTAAACCGCCCGTCACGAGCCGCGACAAATCGTCGGTGAAGTCTGCCAACGATTGTTTCCTATCCGAGTTAAACCAGTACTGATACGCCGCGAACATTCCCGCAGCGATATACTCTGTCGCCAAATCAATTTTCTCCAGGGAAACAAAGCTATTTTTACCTAGTACCTGGCGAATACAAGACTGTAACTCCACCACGATTTTTGCAGTCAATCGAGAGTTGCCGTTTATTTTCATCAACAGCGCAGCCAGTTCAAAATTCTCCTCGATAAGCAAACGAATCCCAGTAAACACCTCTTTCGTTTCCGTACTCCCATACACGAAAGTTTCCGCGGCTTTATGTAATCTGAACACCAGCTCATTTTCAATCTCGTCCAAGATCTCGTAGATGCCGTTATAGTAGTTATACACTGTTTTTCTATCAACGTCCGCCCCGTCCGCGATTTCTTTGATCGTGATTTTATCAATTTCTTTCTCGCTGAGCAATTTAATGAACGAATTCCGAATCGCTTTACGGGTCCGCACCACTCTTCTGTCTTGTTTTTTTTCCATCTTTGCCCCTTATACCACACGTGTGGTTTTTTCTCTTTTGCATGATTATACCACAAATGAGAAAAAATTCGCAAGCATGTTTTACCACATTTTAAAATTTAAATGTAGGATTTTACAAAAAATTAAGCCAGAACGTGGCATTTCGCTCCATTACCAAGGGTCAAGGGTTGGCGAAAGGTAAGGGGTCAAGGGACGTGGTCCCTTGCAGTGTGCAGAGGCGGAGCCTTTGCGACTCCGCGTCAGCGGTTGCCCGAGAGCGCAAAAAACGGACTCTTAAAAGCAAGCGACAGCTTGCGCCACTACCGCCCTTGGCGGTTCCACACCGCTATGCGGTGTATAACGCAAAACTGCGTTTTGCTTTTATAGGTACACTTTATGGGCTCTGCCCATACCCGTAAGGGCTGCTCGCCCTTAACCTCGCAAGGGACAATGCCCCTCGACCCCCTTACCCTTAGTCCTCTTTACCAAGGGTCAAGGGACGTGGTCCCTTGTCGGGGAGGTTGAGGGGCGGAGAGCCCCTCGCAACCATACCCAGTTAAAAGCAAGCGACAGCTTGCGCCACTACCGCCCTTGGGCGGTTCCACACCGCTATGCGGTGTATAACGCAAAACTGCGTTTTGCTTTTATTGGGTACGCTTTATGGGCTCTGCCCATACCCGTAAGGGCTACTCGCCCTTAACCTCGCAAGGGACCACGTCCCTTGACCCCTTATCCTTAGCACCTTGAACACTTTCCGATTTTTATATAAAAGATATACGGCTCGCGTTATGCGAGCCGTATACCTTTAGTGAGAGAATATGAAAAAAGTTTTTAGTATAGTCGGTTTCATCATTTCCCTTGTCTTTTCGCAGCCGAGACCTTTTCCGACCTACGAACCCGTCCGACTCACGTTGCTGCGATGGGATTTCTATCCCTTTCATCAAGATTAACCTTCACCTCTTGATTATCTAATTTTATTCCCGATTTGTGAAAGATATGTGAAAGAATTGTGATTAAATAGTGAAATTTGCGATTTTTGATAATAAAATGTGCAAATATCACACAAATTCAATGCGTTATTGTGAATTAATCACCTAAAAATTCACCAAACACTGCTTCTGCAACGCGAAGCCCATCCGCCGCGGAAGACGTGATACCACCTGCATAGCCTGCTCCCTCTCCGCAAGGATATACCCCCTGCACGGAAACCGATTGCATACGTTCGTCACGCTCAATGCGCACGGGGGAACTCGTACGGGTCTCCACCCCCGTCAGCAAAGCGTCGGGATTAGCAAAGCCTTTCAACCGCCTATCCATATCCGTAATCGCATTTTTTAACGCCGCTACAATGGGTGCAGGCAACACCTCTCGAAGATCGGCAAAAGCCGTACCTGCCGCATACGTGGGCAATACCTCACCAAAGCTTGAACTAGATCTATCCAACAAGAAATCTTCTACCCTCTGCACGGGCGCGGCATACGTACCACCCCCGACCATATAAGCCGCCCTTTCCAACTTCCGCTGAAATTCTACACCTGCCAAGGGATGATCCCCCTCGAAATCAGCAGCGGTCACCTGCGCGATCAATGCACTGTTAGCGTTTCGACCATCACGCGCATAATTGCTCATACCGTTGGTCACTACGCCCCCTTCCTCACTGGCAGCAGGCATAACATAGCCACCAGGGCACATACAAAAGGTAAACGCCGCGCGATCGGATGCATGCGAAACCAATTTATAATCCGCCGCGGGCAGTTTGCCATACTCCTTGCCATATTGTGCAAAACCGATAGAGGATTGAAGATGCTCGATACGCACCCCAACGGCAAAATCTTTTTTCCGTATCGTAATACCGCGTCGAAGCAACATTTCAAAAGTATCTCGTGCGCTGTGTCCAACTGCCAAAACAATGGCCGAAACAGGTATGATTTCACAGTTCGGGCATACCGTGTCTGCGTTCAACCGACAAATAACCGCCTCTTGAACTTTCCCACCCTTTACAACAATATCCTCTAACCGAGTATGAAAATGCACTTCTCCGCCCTGCGCGCGGATATACTCCCGCATGTTTTTGACAACCGTTTTTAATCGATCACTGCCAATATGCGGCTTCGCCAACCATAAAATTTCTTCAGGTGCCCCAAAACGCACAAACAGTTCCAATACCTCGCGGTTGAGAGGACTGTGCGTTTGCGTATTCAGTTTTCCGTCCGAGAAAGTACCTGCGCCACCCTCGCCGAATTGTACGTTACAATCCACGTTCAGCCTGTGCGTGTCGACAAAGCTTGAAATGCTCTTTTCTCGTTCCTCGACCGAACCGCCCCGCTCTATCACAATCGGCGTAATACCATGGTCGATAAGCCGTATCGCACAGAACAACCCAGCAGGGCCACTGCCCACCACAAGTACAGGACGATCGGGAAGTTTCTCCTTTGTCAACCGTTCGTACTTGTACTCTTTTTTAGGCGGTTTCTGTTTAGAAAACTCGATCGTATACACGTAGCGAAGATTATTCTTATCACGCGCGTCAAGAGATTTTTTCTTAATCGCAAAATAGCCGAGCTTTCCACCCAGCTTTTTCTCCGCCAACGCGCGAAGCTCTTTCTCCCCTTTCTCGATGGGCAATTTTATATCGGATAACGTCCGTAAATCCATACCTGCCCCCTATCTACACCCTTTTTTACGAGCAATCGCCGCCGCAACTGTTCGCGCAGACGCATACGCCCATTGCAAGTTAAAACCGCCGCACTGACCGTCGACGTCCAAAATTTCCCCTGCAAAATACAGCCCTTTTACCAAACGGCTCTGCAGATTTTCGTCCGTTTCAGACAAGGGGATCCCTCCTTTCGTCACCTGCGCATAATCAAACCCAAGACTCCCCGTCACTTTTAAGGGGAATGCTTTGACAAGCTCCGCCGCGCGCGTGAGGTTACCCTCGGCGCGCTTCATAACCGCCCTGCCGATCTGGTTATTGACGATGCCGAACAGCAACTCACCATCAGGAAGCTCGGGGAAAGCCGCGCGTTTTTGTAAAAGCGCCGCCAAAATCCGTTCCTGGTCCATATCAGGTAAAAAGTCTATCGACAGTTCCGTTTTTCCATCGGAGAGCTCATCCGCGATAAACGCCGAAAGACGAAAAACTGCGTCCCCCGAAACTCCGTAATCGGTAAAGATAATATCTCCGCGCAAAGCACGTTCTTTTCCGCCCGTCTTTGCCGTCAGCCTACCGTCGCTGACACGGATCCCTTTCAACGTTTTCGTATGCACCGTGTCCGTTTTCAGCTGCACCAAAGAGGGATAAAGCTTCGTAACCGTGTGACCGAATTTTTCCGCCAAAGCATACGCCGTACCGTCCGTGCCGAAATTCTTCGCCGCCTTACCGCCCGTGCAAAGCACGACCCGCTCCGCAAAATAACGAACCGTTCTCTTCTCCTCGCCCGCTTCTGCGTGCAAAATAAACCCTCCGTCCGTCTTCTCAATATCCAAAACACGGGTGGAAAGCAACGTTTTTCCAGTAACTTCGGGAGTGAAACGAAGCGCGTCCGTCAAAGCGGACGCTTGCCTGCTAGCAGGATACACGCGGCCACGCTCGTCCGCAGACAGCAAAACGCCAAGCCCCTCGAAAAATTCCGTCAATTCTTTATCAGAATACGTGCGGACGATTTTTTCCGCAATCGCCCTGCCCTCTTTCTCCGAAGAGAAATATTCGGCGGACGTTGCCCCCAGGTTGGTTACGTTCCCCTGCCCATTCCCCGTCGCAGAAAGCTTTCTCCCGACACGGTCGTTGCGCTCGAAAATAACGATATTATCCGCCCCGCGTAAGGCGGTGGCGAGGAAGAGCCCAGCGGCACCCCCACCGATGATTGCAGTAGATATTTGTTCCATATCTACATTGTAACCTATTTTTAGCCAAATGTCAATTTTTTTGAAAAAATGACAAACTTTTTTCGAATACCTATCTTGACTTTTTTCAGTTTTTATATTAAAATAACATTGACATTAAAAGTTTTTCATATCAAAAGATATTGAAATCAAAAAAAATACAAAGGAGAGATAAAGTATGGAAAAAATTAAAGAACTATTTTCCCTTGCTGTGGAATACTGTAAAACAGAGCCTTTCCACGCTGCGATTATCGGCGGGCTTGCCGTGTTTGTGCTGATTATTATCGGTATCATTATCGGGCTGTCCTGCAAATATTCAAAAGCAAAGAAAGCATTGAACGCACAAGCGGAAGCAACAAAACCCCAACAAGCGGTTACCCCTATCCCCGTAGCGGAACCGACGAAAAAGGAAGAGACGGTTACGGTTAAAGAGAATACGTCTCCTCCCTCGCAAAAGGAAAAACCGATTGAAAAGCCGACGGTTAAAGCAGAGGAAAAACCGATTGAACCCGTACCTGCCCCCGTCCAAGAGGAGAAAAAAACTGAAACCGTATCCTTGAAAAAGGAAACGAAAGTTATCGAGGCTGAGCCCGTTCAAGAGGAAACCGTAGTAGAAAAAACCGTAGTAGAAAAAACCGAAGAAAAACCTGCTGGGCAAGAAAAAACCGAGCCGAAACAGAAGAAATCTCCCGCCCAAAAGAGCGGTACGGCGGAAACGGAGAAAATCACCGCAAAACAAGAATCTAAGGAGAATAAAATGTTACTGGACGAATTGAAAGATTCCGATATGGAACTGCACTTCTACGAAGAGGACGAAACGGATAGAGTGGCAAGATACAGCGGTAAATGGGTCATCTGCCGTGTGGTTACGGACGACAATGATTCGGAAGAAATGTATTTCTTCGAACTGCACGCATCCAACGGTGAAAAGCTGCTTTCCAGTGAAGAATACACCACCTATAACGGCGCGATCCGCGGTATTGAAACGCACAAATCCAATATTTTACGCAACAATTTCCGTATTACGCTGTCCAAACGCGGCGATTATATCTTCAAGTTACTCAACGGAAAAGGCATGCTTCTTTGCATGGGTGAACATTATGCAACCCGCGCGCGTTGCGAAAGCGCGATTGAATCGGCAAAACGTTTTGCTCGTACCGCTTTCGTCGACGAAAATATCCAAGACCAAGTGGTAAAAATGCCCCCCGAAGACGATACCCCTATCGAACCTTTGGCAGAGGGTTACAACGGAAAATGGGTCATTGATTGCAATACCTCTCCCGAGGGCGATAAAGTGTTCTATTTCGAACTGTTTGCAAACAACGGCGAACGCCTGCTTTCCAGTGAAGAATATACCACCTATATCGGTGCGGTAAACGGAATACATACCCATAAGACGAATATCCAAAAGGGTAATTTCCGTATCTCTCTCACCAAACACGGCGATTATATCTACAAATTGCTGAACGGAAACGGACAGCTTCTTTGTCTTGGCGAACATTACAAAACAAAACGCCGTTGTCAAAACGCTGTGGAATCGGTAAAACGTTTTGCGTTGAACTCCCCTACGCTTACCGACCCAGAATTAACGAAATAAGATTGTAACGTAAAATAAAAATCGGTTGCCAACGCAACCGATTTTTATTATTTTCACCTTCTATAATAGCGTATTTCACATTCTCCAGTTTCATAAAAAGTCTCAATCTCAAATTGTAGTGCGCCACGCTCATAAATGATATCATAGATTTGTTTTAGGTTCTCCGTCTTTCCGATTACCCTTTCCCATCCATCATCAGGTAACTCAAGGCTAACATTATACCCTTCAATGTCTCCTATCCTTAATCCAATCGCATAAGACAATTTATTTCCCTTCCAACAATACCCGACTCCTTGCAGATTTTCCAAACCGTACAATAGAGAAAGCTCATCCCAAAACGCGCCTATCGTGTCGTATTGCTCTTCATTCGCCAAGGAAAACTCTTTCGATATACCGTTAAACCGCATACAACACCTTATCTTGCGCCGCCGCCTCCGCCGCCGAAACCGCCGCCGCCAAATCCACCGAAGCCGCCGCCTCTGCCGCTACCACCAACGTAACGGCCACCTTGCTGTTGCGCCATCTTCGACATCGCGCTGATCATAGAACGGTTCATGCAACGATGAATGAGCATATAATCAAATACGTCCATGTGCGTACCGTAATACCAGGAAGGCGGTTCGATCAAGATGTTCTTGAACTTCCCGTCCCATTCGTCCGTAACGCCCAACACCTGCGCGTACGGCAAAACGTGATAATAAAGGTCGGGATTTTCTTCCAACATGAATTTAATTTTGTCCTCTTCCGTCACCACGATAAAATTCTTAAAGCCCAAGATATCGCCAAGCAACGCAAGGTATTCTTCCGTCCGAGAGAGCGTAGAACGCGTCAGCAAAGGACATGCGCATACACATACGCCAAGCACCAGTTTTTCATATCCCGTCATTATAAAATCTGCAAAGAACGCGGCGAAAATCACTATGAATAAAAGACTGATTGCAAGCTCTAAACAAAGCAACCCGAGACGATGTCCCCTCTTCCATTTATAACGGTAATTCTCGCAAAGATACCCGATCAAAGCGTTCACCGCCAACGGAATCGCAAAGATTGCGCCGTAAAAATAGAGATAACCGCCGCCCACGCGCATCCCCATAAACAAGGGTACAAGCGTAGCCAGTAAGAACCCGATCACAATACCACCAAAATACCCAAAAATAGATTTCTTCTCGTACATGGTAGTCGCGTCGGGGACTTGTTTAATTGCAGTCTGCGACGCCTCGAAGAATTTTCCAGTCAGTTCGGAAACCTTCGCCGCACGGTATACCGTAGGGGCAGCTTCGTCGAAAATTTTCTCGGAAGAATGCACACGCGCATTCTGGAACAAGCCGTTGAACAACGTCTGTTGATATACGGGCGCACCGTCGGGAAGACGTTCTACCAAGCTAATGAGTTCAGGATCGTCCTCGTTGGTAAAATCAATACGAAGGTAACCCTTATTCGCAAAATAGTAGATCATGGAAGTGATATCTTCGTTGTTCACTGCGCCGTCGATCCATTTCCCCATTTTGATGGGATCCATATCCTGAGGCGGTTTGACGTGAACAACGGTCACAACCTCTCGTTTCGTGCGGGTAAAGATGAACAAAACGGCAGACAGCGCAACGCATACAATGCCTGCAAACACAATCTTCCACATATCTTCCGTAAACATGCGAATTGACGTGTAATCTTTCAATACCCCTTTCGCCAAGGCAAATTCTAAAGTGATGCCGCCTGCTACGTATTCGTTGTATTCATGGCTGTAAACCATATCCAAACAATCGGACGTCATCGTCACCGTATTGTTGGATATCGAATACTGCACTTGATTGTCCGTCTGTGCCCCGAAAATGTCGGTATGCACGTTATAAGACAACGGGTTTTGCGGTAAGCGAACCGTCGCTGTCACGTTATGCAAAGGTACCGTCCAACCAAAACCCACAACGTCAATAATCATGCCGTCCTTTTTTGCGTTCGTTCCCTGCTCCATAATATAGGAAAGGGTATACGTCCAGACCTTGCCGTGGTCGGCATTCCCTTCACAGTTGATATCAATGTATCCGTCCACGTCGGGATTGGACGCCACGTAATAGTGGAATTCATCGTTTCCTGCGCAGGTTGCCGTGATATCCTTATACCGCGCGCCCGTCGTAGGCAAAGAACGGTAGAACATGGAAAGCCCGTATCCTAAAAAACGCACGGTGATATTTTCTGTAACAGCAATCGTTCTATCCCTAGATACGACCATGTTAACGTCGTATTTTTCAATCGCGATAAGATCGCCGCTGGCACTGGCGGTAAACGTATTCAACGCATACCTACCCCCATCGTTTTGGTTTTTATTCAGCCACGGACAGACAAAAAACAGACAAGCGATTAAAAGGCAGACCACGGCGTAAAATACGCCGCGGTGTTTTATTTTCATTCCATTTTTCATTGTTTTATTTTAAAAAGATACTTTAACGTTTTGACGTTCTTCCATACTATCTAACTCGAAGTAAGGCATTTTCTTGTAATCTTCGCCCATACGCCCGCCAACGATATTCGCAGGGAAAAGCTGCAATTTGGTATTGAACGTTTTCACAACGCCGTTGTAATAGCGACGCGCGCTTTCCAGTTCCGTTTCAATCCCTTTCAGTTGTGCTTGCAAATCCAAGAAGTTAGTGTTTGCGTGCAACTGAGGATAGTTCTCAGAAACAGCTGTAAAGAAGGTTCTTAAAGAGGACGTCAGGTTGTTTGCCGCCGCCATTTTTTCTTCCACAGTCTTTGCACCAACGGACAAATTACGCGCCGCAACGACCTTTTCCAAAGTCTCGCTTTCGTGCTTTGCATACCCTTTTACCGTCTCTACAAGGTTGGGGATAAGGTCAAAACGTTTTTTGAGGTAAACGTCGATCGTCGCCAATCCCTCTTCCGCTTGGTTCTTCAAACGAACAAATCCGTTGCGCGTGCTGATCCACCACGCTACGATTGCGATCACGAGTACTAAAACCACAATCCCAACAACAATGCCGACAATCGCGCCCGTACTCATCAATAAAGAATGTAACATATTACTCTCCTTTGGGCATAATCTCACGCCGCTCGGCGCGCGCCCTTTCTTTGGTATTATTATACTACGCAAACATCGAAATGTCAATATCCACGTCAAAATTCCTTAAAAAAAACGGACTCCTTTCACATGGAAAGAAATCCGTTTTCTGTCTTTTCGGAGTGATTAGGACTCCGTACGTCTATTCTTCAGCCACAAAACCCCACCCGTGATAAACGGGGAAAGGATCAGCCAAAGTGCCGACAACGCAATCAAAGTATAGACGATCACTGCGCCTGCAGTACGCGCGCCAGCAAAAACCGAAGATACGAGGTTGAAATCAAACAACCCAAAAAGCCCCCAGTTGATAGCGCCGACAATAACCAAAATATAGGCAATAATATTCGCAATACGCATAAAGTTTCCCTCCTGAAAACAGTATGCGCCGTCTAAAAGGTTTTATACAACTCAAGCGCGGATAAACGCCAAAAGGTCTTCGTAGACGCCCTCTTTCCCGAACTCGTTGAGGATTTCATGACGCATGTCTTCGTACAGTTTTCCCGTTACGTTTTCATATCCAACCGAACGCAAAGATTCGATTGCCTTAAACCATTTCAGTTCGTCTTTGATCACGGGATCGTCGCTGCCTGACACAAAATGAATGGGCAAGGTAGGATTCTTCACCGCATATCTCTTCTTTTGATAGGTGCGTTTCATCAGCTTAAACAAGTTTTCAAACCCGTTGCAGGTAAACCCATACCTGCCCTTGGGATTGCCGTAGAATTTCTCAATCGCGGAACGATCTCTTGTAAGCCAAGCCCCCTTTTCTTCCCCAGGAAATTTATCGTTTCCGTTTCCAACCGAAAGATAGGACAGAAGCTTACTTCTGTATCTTTGTCCGCGGAAAAGACGAATACATTTCGTCATGAAAATCGCTACTCCCGACAAAGAATTTTGACTGGGAGAACCGCAGACGATCAGTTTATCAATCAAGTCGTCGTGGTTTTGAATATAGCAACGAACAATCATAGACCCCATGCTATGTCCAAACAAAATCACGGGCAGATCAGGATATTCCTCTTTGATATAGCGGGTGACTTTTACACAATCGTCAACGACCGCCTTACCGTCAAAATCGCGAAACCAACCCAAATCCGCTTCCTTCTCCACGCTGTCTCCGTGTCCGCGGTGATCGTGGCAAACGGCGACGTAACCGTTTTTGCAAAGAAACTCCATAAATTCTTCATAGCGTTCCCGAAACTCACACATGCCATGGGCGATCTGCACGATCCCCTTCTTTTCCCCTTTCGGCGCGTACATGCTACCGTGCAACGGCAAATTATCGTAATCGGAAACCACTGTAAACGTCTTCTTTTCCATGTTGTTTTCCCCTTCCATTTTTTTTATCGTTTTTTGAAACAGAAAACGCCTTTGAAAAGGCGTTTTCATTTTTATTATTCCGTTCTCAATGCCACAACGGGATCTTTCTTCGCCGCCGCATCCGCAGGGATTAAACCGCTGATTAAGGTCAGCATTATACTGATCACCACCATCGCGACCGCCGACCCAATCGGAAGATCAACCAATCTCGGTATACCCGTCAAGAACCCAAGTAACGCATTCAACCCAAATGCAATAAGGTAGGAAATACCAACGCCCAAAAGTCCTGCCGCCAAACCGATGATAAAGGTCTCTGCATTGAACAAGTTTTTGATATCCCGCTTTCTTGCGCCGAGCGAACGCAATACACCGATTTCTTTGACGCGTTCCACAACCGAAACGTAGGTGATAATCCCGATCATGACCGAAGATACCACGAGGGAAATGGACGTGAACGCCACCAAAACGTACGTGATCGCATTGAGAATCGTCTGTACCATCGACATCATCAACCCAACCGTATCCGTATAACGAACTTGTTTCGCCTCCTCCTCTTTATGGTCGGTGTTCCATTGATCGAGGTGGTCAAGCAATACCTCTTTCGAATCAAACGTGTCCGTATAAATAGCTATCGAGCTGACTGCGTCGTTGGCGTCTATGCCGCGCATGAGCTCTTTCTCACTGAGCAAAATATAAACGACTTTATCGGGATCGCTGTTGACCAAGCCCTGTATCATCGCTTGATTGGTTGCGCCAAGCGCTTCCCACGCACCCTCTGTCGCCCTGATCGTATCGTAAATTTCCTGCACCGTATATTTCATATACAGATGGGTAACGGACGATGTCAAAGGCTTTTCAGTCGCCATCATACCGCCAATACCAGGAACGGAGTTTTGAGTAATGCTCTTGACCATATCCGAATTCATATTCATGGCAATATATTCTTCTACCAAAGCCTCGGTATAGTTCAAGCCTGCACTCAAACAACCATAGGTTAATCCCTCTTTCAAGCGTAAAATCGCCGTA
>SVIT01000053.1 GCA_015069365.1 Clostridiales bacterium
GCGCGTAATCACTTGGATCGGGCTTGCATTGTTTGCTATTGCAACGGTGCTTACCGTTTGGTCGGGGATTTCTTACGTGGTTAAGAATAAACAGGTTTTGACAGATAAAGAAAACACATAAGGAAGTATATTCATGAAAAACGTGTGCGTTATATTTAGACAGAATGCCGACGCGCCGTTTGGTGAGGGTGAGAGGGCGGTATTGTCCACTTTTGCTTCGGGCGGTTATTCTTTTAAGGAAATACGCATTCTATTAGAGGGCGAGCCAATCGACTTGGCACGTTTGGTGAACGGATTAAAGGATGAGTATCAAACGATCGTAATCGTTGCAGAAAGATACTTGCTCGAAACCTTAAAAAAGCACCTTTCAGGGGTGTTACCCACTGCGATTGGGCATGCCTCTATCGGTAATTTTGCAATATTTGAATGGGATAAAGGAACGCTTTCTTTACTCTCATGCGACGAAAACGGTGTAGAATATATCGCGCAAGCATGTATTCCTTTCCTTGAAAAGAAATATGGGTTAAGATACGATAACATTATATTGCGTGCAGTTGGCGCGTCGCGTAACGTGGTGGAGAACTTGCTCAGCGAGGCAAGATCGCGTTGTAACACAAAGGCGGTTTGTCAACATATCCGCAACTATGACGAGGATATTATCAAACTGGTATATGACAGCAATACGCCCAAAATGTTGATTGATGATCTGTTAAGATTGCTGGTAGACGGCTTGGGGGATTGTATCTATGCGTTGGAAGACGTAACGCTTGAAAAACAGTTGGTTACTTTGTTAAAAGTACGGGGCAAGAAACTGAGCGTTGCCGAATCGTTTACGGGCGGTGGTATTGCAAGGCGAATTGTTTCCGTCCCAGGGGCAAGCGAAGTCTATTTTGAGGGACTGAATACCTATGACGAGCGTGCGAAAATGAAACGTTTGGGCGTTTCTTCGTATACGCTTGGCTCGGTAGGTGCGGTGTCCGATAAAACGGCGTACGAGATGGCGTTGGGATTACTGAATACAGGGGATTGCGACGTTGCCGTTGCGACGACTGGTCTGGCAGGTCCGAAAGGTGATAAATTCGGCCATCCCGTCGGCTTTTGCTGTATCGCGGTCGGTACGAAAGAGAAAATTTGCGTATATCAGTACAAATTTGACGGCGATCGTAAAGAGATTACGGAAAAGGCGATCAATTATGCGCTCTTCTTGGCGTATAAGCATTTAAAAGATATTTAAAGTAAAAAAATAATAGGAGATATATAAATGGCTACAGAAAAGAACACGGAAAAAATGAAAGCGTTAGACGCCGTTTTAATGCAGATCGAAAAACAATACGGTAAAGGTTCGATTATGCGTCTTGGCGACGACGCAGGCCAGGCGGAGATCGAGGTAATCCCCAGCGGATGTCTTACGCTTGATTTGGCGCTTGGTATCGGCGGTTTCCCTCGTGGAAGAATTATCGAAATCTACGGGCCCGAATCTTCGGGTAAAACAACGGTCGCATTGCATGCGATTGCTGAGGCGCAGAAGATGGGAGGCGTAGCTGCTTTTATCGATGCGGAGCATGCGCTTGATCCTGTTTATGCAAAGAAATTAGGGGTTAATTTGGACGATTTGTACGTTTCCCAGCCTGATACTGGGGAGCAAGCTCTCGATATCACGGACGCGCTTGTAAGAAGCTCGGCTGTGGATATTATTGTCATCGACTCGGTTGCGGCGTTGACCCCGAAAGCGGAGATTGAAGGGGATATGGGTGATACGCACGTTGGTTTGCAGGCGCGTTTGATGTCGCAGGCATTGAGAAAATTGACCGCGATCGTTAACAAGTCCAAGACTTGCGTTATTTTCATCAATCAATTGCGTGAAAAGGTAGGAATCATGTTTGGTAATCCCGAAACGACTCCTGGTGGCAAAGCGTTGAAATTCTATGCAAGTATGCGTTTGGATATCCGTAAGATGGATACCTTAAAGGATGCAGATGGGGCTATGGGGAACAGAACGAAAGCGAAAGTCGTTAAGAACAAGCTTGCGCCTCCCTTCCGTCAGGCAGAATTTGACATCGTATTCGGTGAAGGGATTTCGCAGGAGGGCTGCATTATGGATATGGGCGTTCAGTACGACATTATCGCAAAGAGCGGTTCTTTCTTCAGCTACAATGGCGCGAAGATTGCGCAAGGTCGTGAGAAATTGCGTATGTATTTAAAAGAGAATCCTGAGGTAAAGGCGGAGATTGAACAAAAGATCCGCGCGGCTGCAAAAGGCGAAACAGAAACGGTAGAAGAATAAGAGTGACGGACGGTTTATAACCGTCCGTTTTTGCTATTTATAAATATAGAAATAAATGGCAGTGCAAGGAAACAAATTTCAATCAAACAATTGACATTTCAAAAAATATATTGTACAATATAAGCGATAGATAAAATTATAAGTCGGATTTTTGGCAATCCGTTGAAATAATGGCTTTATCAATTTAATTTTAATACAGGAGGCACAAAATGCAAAACGTTAATTTGAGCGTCCTGTTTCTCTCTGCCACAATGCCTATGTGGCTTGGTATTGTTCTTGCCCTGGTAGGGCTTTTGATCGGTCTTGTCGTATTTGTTTTATACAAATTCGATTCGGAAAAGAAGGTCGGTTCGGCGAAAGTTCGCGTTCAGAAAATTGAAGAAGACGCAAAAGCGGAAGCGGAACGTATCAAATCGCAAGGAAAAGAAGAAAGCAAGCGAGCATTAAAAGAGGCTTTGCTTGAAGCTAAGGAACAGGATTTAAAATTAAGAAACGAATTCGAGCGTGAAACAAAAGAAAAGAAAGCTGAAATTCAGCGTATGGAACAGCGTTTGACGCAGAAAGAGGACGCAATCGATAAAAAATCGGAGGCGTTGGAACAGCAAAAACTTCAACTCCTTAAAAAGGAAGAGGAAGTAGAAGAGTTGCAGGACAAACTCAATTCCCAGCACGAATTGATGGTGCAGGAACTTGAAAAAGTTGCCCAGCTTACCCGTGACGAGGCAAAACGCTTGCTCACGGAAGAAATTTTAGATGCTACCCGTCATGACGTTGCTATTCAGGTTCGTAACATGGAACAGCAGGCGAAAGACGAGGCGGACATGAATGCGAAGAAGATCATTGCGCTTGCTATTCAAAAATGCGCTGCTGATCAGGCGTCGGAGATCACGGTTTCCGTTGTTCCTTTGCCCAATGATGATATGAAGGCGCGCATTATCGGTAGAGAAGGCCGCAACATTCGTGCGTTGGAAAATGCAACTGGTATCGAGCTGATTGTCGACGATACTCCCGAGGTTGTTATTCTTTCCGGCTTTGATCCCGTTAGACGTGAAATCGCAAGATTGTCTTTGGAAAAACTGATTAACGATGGTAGAATTCATCCTGCAAGAATTGAAGAAACAGTTGACAAAGTCACCCGCGAAATGGATATGCAGATCAAGGAAGCAGGTGAAGCGGCTGTATTTGAAGCAGGTATATTCGGGTTGCATCCTGAACTGATCAAGTTGATTGGCCGTTTGAAATTCAGAACCAGTTACGGTCAAAACGTCTATAAGCACTCTGTGGAAGTGTCGATGCTTGCAGGACAGATGGCGGCAGAGCTTGGGTTGGACGTTAACTTTGCAAAGCGCGCGGGGCTTTTGCACGATATCGGTAAGGCGGTTGACCAAGAACAGGAGGGCACGCATATCCAAATCGGTGCAGATCTTGCGAAAAAGTATAAGGAAAATGCGAATATCGTCAATGCGATTATGGCGCATCACGGCGATGTAGAGCCTAAGACGATTGAAGCGGTATTGATTCAGGCAGCTGACGCTATTTCTGGCGCTCGTCCTGGGGCAAGACGTGAAACGGGTTCCAACTACATCAAGCGTTTGGAGAAGCTTGAAGAAATCGCGTCTGGATTTGGCGGCGTTGAGAAGAGCTATGCTATTCAGGCAGGCCGTGAGATTCGTGTCATTGTAAAACCTGAACAGGTTGACGATGCTCAGGCACTTTTCCTTGCAAAGGATATTGCTAAGAAGATCGAGGCGGAACTTGAATATCCTGGTCAAATTAAAGTAAACGTTATTAGAGAATTCCGTGGCGTTGAATATGCAAAATAAGGTATGACTAAAATCCCTTTTGCTTCGGCAGAAGGGATTTTTCTTGGAAAAAGTTAATTTTTTTTAAAATTACCCCCTGATTAGGCTTGACATTTCTTTTCGATTTATCTATAATATCATAGTAATCGTTTGCTGCTATGGCTCAGTTGGTAGAGCGCGTCCTTGGTAAGGACGAGGTCGGCGGTTCAAATCCGCCTAGTAGCTCCAAAAACCGACATTTATGCAAGAAAATGCATAAATGTCGGTTTTTTTGTCTTGTTTTTTCATAAATATGCACTCAAAATAGCGTTTTTAGCAGGGTTTGGCGACAAATTTGGCGACAAATCAATCATTTTACTGAGTTTTTAAAAGCTTTAAATAGGGAAAGAAACTTTATCCATTTCTTTACGCAAAAATTCATCAGAGAAATGAGTATAAACTCTGCCGATTAAGCGTTGTGGGGAATCTCCCATCCAAATATCTAC
>SVIT01000001.1 GCA_015069365.1 Clostridiales bacterium
TTGCGCGAGGAAGAATTACCCTATGCAGACAAAATGTTAGACGCCGCGGCACAGACTTACGTAGCCGCCCTGCTCACTTCCCTTATCTATTTCTTGCGGTTTGCGGTGTGGGTATTCCTTTTGTTCGGCGGCAGAAACAGAAGGAGATGACGAGATGAAAAAAGACGGCGTGTTGATGATTGCTCATCGCGGGTTATCCGGGCTGATTTTGGAAAACACCTGCGAAGCCTTTGAAATGGCGGGACAAAGAAGTTATTACGGGATTGAGACGGACGTTCACGTAACAAAGGATGGAAAATATATCATTGCGCATGATGATGATTTGCGGCGTATTGCGGGTCTGGATATGGTGATTGAAGAAAGCGATTACGAAGATTTGCGCGCTCTTCGTTTTAAAGATCCCTACCGTAAAGACTGCGCCACGAGCTTTTTTCTTCCATCGTTAGAAGAATATTGCAAGATTTGCAAAAAATACGGAAAGCAGGCGATTTTGGAATTAAAAAACCGCATGACCCCGAAAGACGTTGAGGGGATTGCGGCAGCGGTAACGGAATACGGATGGTTTGAAAGAACGACGTTCATTTCCTTTTCAGGAGAAAACTTGGTCGACCTTAGAAAAGCTTATCCGACAGCGAACGTGCAGTTTTTGGTCGAGGAATGCACAGAAGAAGAGCTTGCGTTTATGATCGAGAACAACTTCGACGCGGATATACAATGGGACAGAGTTACGAAAAACGCGGTGGAAAGATTGCACGGCGCGGGATTGAAAGTGAACTGCTGGACGGTGGACGAAGAGGAACACGCAAAGAGAGTAAAAGCCTGCGGGGTGGATTATATTACGAGCAATATATTAGAATAAAAAAAGGCGGAGTCGATTGTTTGATTGAACTCCGCGTTTTTATTCAACGTAAAAAGTAAAAAGACAACGAAAAAGAACCCCCGAGGCAAAATGGGGGTTCTTTCTTTTCGCTTTAAGTATTAATAGGTAGTGAAGGTGATTTTAGGCTGATAAGCATAATCTTCTTCGACATACTTAGAAGTGGTATGCTTTACTCTCCATTTTCTAACCTTAATGGGAAGCCACAAACCGTAGATACCAATAGTGATAACGGTGAGGAACGTCCATTTAATATAGTTACCGAACAACTGGAGTGCAGTACCATTGAACTTCAACTTGTTGCCACTAATAACAGTGTGCTTCGTTTCCCATTTAATGAACTTGATTTCAGCCCAGCAGATACCGATAGCAGCAATAATTGCGCCGATAACGATAAGAGCGATATTAACGGGATTAGCGAGGTCTTCAGCCAATTTGTTTTCGTTCTTGATAACGTTCATGGTTGCAAGGAAAGCACCAACGCCAACCATAATTGCAACAACAAGAGCCATCATAATGAAGCAACCAATAAGACTAAGTAAACCGCCACTAAAAACAGAAGCGCTTTCAAAAGATTCTACGTTCTTTTTCTTCTTTGCCATAACTTTACCTCCTTTTATGCGAAAAGCATAGATTTCAATAATACGTATAAACATTATACAATAATAAAATATTTTTGTCAATAAAGAATTGTGATAAAATTTAAACTTTTTTTAAAAAAAGCTCCGATTTTACTCGGAGCTTTCAGATTTTCGCTTATGTAACCGACAGATTAGTTCTGAGGGTAGGTGTAGAAAGAAACTTGGGGCTGAGGATAGCCAGCATTTTCGTTAACAACAGCCGTAGCAGTGGTGTGCTTAGCTTTCCAGTTTCTAACTTTGATGGGAAGCCACAAACCATAGATACCAACGGTGATAACGGTCAGGAACAACCATTTAATGCAGGTGCCAAGAAGCTGGAATGCGTTAGCGTCAAACTTGAATTCGTTATTGCTGATAACGAAGTGTTTTGCTTCCCATTTCATAAACTTGATACCAGCCCATGCAAGACCGATCAATACGCAAATAGCTGCAACAACGATGGCTGCGATATGTACAGGGTTTTTGAAATCAATTTTGAATTGGGTAAGTCCGTAAACTACACCAACGCCGATACCAGCCATGATCCCGAAAACGAGGAGCATAACGATGCCGCAACCGATGAGGTTACGTAAGCGACCATTGAATCCAGAAACGGTGGTGCTTACTTCTTGAGTGTTCTTGTTCTTTTTTGCCATTTTTTGCCTCCTTTACCCCTACCGCATAATGCGAAAAGCGTAATACTTAAATTTATTTGGTAAATGTATTATACTATATTAAAAATGTTTTGTCAATAAAAAAATTAATTATTTTCAAAAAAATGTCATAAAATTTTATGATTTTTTGTAAAACGAAAAATCAATAAGAAAAGGATAGAAATCGTAAAAAGATTTTTTGCAACAAACGCCTAAAATTATTGACGAAAGGGAAAAAGTATGGTAAAATGATATTTGGACAAGAGCGGTTTCGCGTTGATTAAGGTGTACCGCGAGTAAGACTATGTCACAAAAAACAAATTTTTTTCATATATTGGAGGAACATTAATTATGGCAAACGTAAAAGTTGCAATCAACGGCTTTGGCCGTATCGGTCGTCTTGCGTTCAGACAGATGTTCGGCGCAGAAGGTTATGAAGTAGTCGCTATCAACGACCTTACCAGCCCTTCGATGCTCGCTCACCTTTTGAAGTATGACTCTGCACAGGGCAGATATGCGCTTGCAGACACCGTATCCGCTGACGATGCAGCAGGCACGATCACGGTTAACGGTCAAACGATCAAAATTTACGCAGAAAAAGACGCTGTTAACTGCCCTTGGGGTGAACTTGACGTAGACGTTGTATTGGAATGCACCGGTTTCTATACGTCCAAGGCAAAATCCGAAGCGCACATCAAAGCAGGCGCAAAGAAAGTTGTTATTTCCGCACCCGCAGGCAACGATCTTCCTACCGTTGTATACAGCGTAAACGAAAAGACTCTTTCCAAAGCAGACACGATCATTTCCGCAGCATCCTGCACGACGAACTGCTTGGCACCTATGGCAAACACGCTTAACAAGCTTTCCAAGATCAAGAAAGGTTATATGACCACGATCCACGCATACACTGGCGACCAGATGGTACTTGACGGACCTCACAGAAAGGGCGACCTTCGCCGTGCACGTGCAGCAGCTGTTAATATCGTACCCAACTCTACTGGTGCAGCAAAAGCTATCGGTCTTGTTATTCCCGAACTCAACGGCGTATTGGACGGTTGTGCACAGCGTGTACCCGTTCCTACCGGTTCCTTGACGCAGCTTGTAGCAGTATGTGAAGGCGAAGTTGACGCAGCTACGGTAAACGCAGCGATGAAAGCGGCAGCATCCGCATCCTTCGGTTACACGGAAGAAGAAATCGTATCTTCCGACGTTATCGGTATCACGTATGGTTCGTTGTTTGATGCAACGCAGACGAAGTGCATGCCCATGGGTGATGGCACGACGCTTGTTAAGGTTGTATCTTGGTACGACAATGAAAACTCCTACACCAGCCAGATGGTAAGAACGATTAAGTATTTTGCAGAACTTTAATCGTAAGGGAGTAAAACTAAAAAACAGAAACCTCCGCTGAAAAGCGGAGGTTTTTTGCTGTTAGAGCATACCATGTCCGAAATGAACGCAACCCGCATCCGACAAAGGGTCAAGGGACGTGGTCCCTTGTCGGGGAGGCAGAGGGGCGGAGAGCCCCTCGCAAAGAAGGTACTCCTAAAAGCAACTGAAAGTTGCGTTACTACCGTGTAAGCGGTCAATCGCCGAAAGGCGAGAGGGTAACGACAAAGGGTCAAGGGACGTGGTCCCTTGCGGATTGTAAAGGCAGAGCCTTTACGCCTCGACGGCAGTCGCCACCGCAGGTGGAATATAGCCTTTCCAAAAGCAACTGAAAGTTGCGTTATAATTATACACCGCAAAGCGGTGTGAAACCGCCAAAGGCGGTAGTATCGCAAGCTAACGCTTGCTTTTGTGGGTACCCTTTTGCGCTATTCGCGCAACCGCTGACGCGGGGTCGCAAAGGCTCCGCCTCTGCACACCGCAAGGGACTATGCCCCTTGACCCCGTGTAGGGGTAAGGGTGCACCAGGTATGCGTTGAATGGTAATTTGCAAATAAAAAAGATGCGAAAAATCGCATCTTTTTATCTTTCATTAAAACGCTTTGCCTGCCGAACCGAGAACGTTCACGATCTTGTGTTTTACGATCTCTTTCATCATTGCACGTGCGTCGCCAAGGTATTGACGAGGGTCGAAGTGACCAGGGAATTCGCTGAAGTGCTGACGGATTGCCGCCGTGAACGCTACGCGAAGGTCGCTGTCAATGTTGATCTTGCAAACTGCCATCTGCGCCGCTTTGCGGAGTTCGGATTCGGGAATACCGATCGCGTCGGGCATGTGACCGCCGAACTTGTTGACGATTGCAACTTTGTCTTGAGGTACGGAAGATGCACCGTGCAATACGATGGGGAAACCAGGCAATCTCTTGCCGATTTCTTCCAAAATGTCCAAACGGAGTTTGGGATCCTGACCGGGCTTGAATTTGTAAGCGCCGTGAGAAGTACCGATTGCGATAGCGAGCGAGTCAATCCCCGTTCTTTCCGTGAATTCCTGTACTTCGTCGGGAGAGGTGAACTGTGCGTCAGCCGCGTCAACGTTTACGTCGTCTTCGATACCTGCAAGCTTGCCAAGTTCCGCTTCAACAACAACGCCGTGGTCGTGCGCGTATTCAACAACTTTCTTCGTGATTGCAATGTTTTCTTCCCAAGGCTTGGAAGAAGCGTCGATCATAACGGAAGTGAAACCGCTGTCGATAGAAGCTTTACAGATTTCGAAATCTGCACCGTGGTCAAGGTGCATAGCAACGGGAATATCCGTCGTTTCTACGGCAGCTTGTACAAGGTGTCTAAGATATACGGGATTAGCGTATTTTCTTGCGCCAGCGGAAACCTGCAAAATAACGGGAGATTTTTCTTCGTTAGCCGCTTCAACGATCGCCTGGATCATTTCCATGTTGTTTACGTTGAACGCACCGATTGCATATTTCCCTTCGTACGCTTTTTTGAACATTTCGGTAGTAGTTACCAAAGGCATAATATTAATCCTCCAAAAGATTTTACTTTTTTTCGTGCGAAATTATTATACCCCATTTTTCATAAAAATGCAAACGAATAAGGGGGGCGAAGAAAAAATTAAAATCGCAATTACATTATAATAATATATATAGACGAATACGTCTGCGGTTTTACAGACAAGAAATACCTAGAAATCGTTACAAATAAAGGGAAAAAGCAGATAGAGAGGATAAAAAAGAAAAAAAATCAAAAAAATCAAAAAAAGTTGAAAAAGTCGACGCAAAACAGCTTGACTTAAATTTCTTTTCATACTACAATAAATAGGCAAGCTTAGGGGAACCCCTTGAAAACGCCGTTTTTCCCCGTTAGTTGAACGGATTTTAAGAGGCTTCGCAAGGCAAACACACAAAACAAGAAAAAGAAAAAATATACACGAAATAAAGGAGTAACATATTATGAAAACCTATATGGCACATGCCGAAACGGTTGAAAGAAAATGGTACGTCGTGGATGCGGCAGGTGTTCCTCTCGGACGTCTTGCTAGCCGTGTCGCTTCCGTACTCCGTGGCAAGAACAAGCCCACTTTCACTCCCAACGTAGACACCGGCGATTTCGTAATCGTTATCAACACCGACAAAGCGGTTTTGACTGGTAAGAAGTTGGAAAACAAATTCTATAGATACCACACCGGTTATATCGGCGGTCTTAAAGAAATCTCTTATAAGAAGATGATGGAAGAAAAGAGCGACCTCGCCGTATACGAAGCGGTTAAGGGTATGTTGCCCAAGAACAGCCTTGGCAGAGTAATGCTGAAAAAGCTCAAAGTATACAAGGGTGCAGACCACAACCACGCTGCACAGAAGCCCGAAGTGCTTAAACTTGACTAAGGAGAGGATTGAAAATGGCAAAAGCAAACGTTAAAAAGAAACTTCAATTCTGGGGAACGGGCAGAAGAAAGAAAGCTATCGCTCGTGTACGTCTTATCCCCGGCGGTAACGGAACGATCGTAATCAATGACCGTACCTTCGAAGATTATTTCCCTCAGGGTACGTTGCAATACATCGTTAAACAGCCTCTCGTTGCTGTTGACGTTGAAAGCAAATACGACGTATTCGTAAACGTAATCGGCGGTGGTTACACCGGTCAGGCAGGCGCTATCCGTCTTGGTATCGCACGTGCTCTTCTCGAAGCAGAAGAAAACAGCCGTCCTACCTTGAAGGCAGCAGGTTTCTTGACCCGCGACCCTCGTGCAAAGGAAAGAAAGAAGTACGGTTTGAAGAAAGCTCGTCGTGCACCTCAGTTCTCGAAGAGATAATTTCAGCCTTACGGCAATCTATCAAAAATTACAGCGCTCACTTTGTGGGCGCTGTTTTTACTTGTCCAATGCTATTGACTTTTGTTTAAAATATGGTATAATGCAATTGATAAGCTTAAATTTGATAAAGGAGCGAAATTGTATGAAAAAGTTGATAGCATTGTTTTTGACGGTAGTTTGTGGATTGAGCATGGTCGGTTGCAAGTGGATGTATGATGCTCAATATAACGAAAACGGTGTTAGTCATTTTTTGGTTATAACAATAGATGAAAGTCAACCGAAAGAGTATGTTGGAGAACTTGAGAATCATAGCATTTACGTTGAAAAACTGAAACTGGACGAATTATATTTTATAACTGTAAAAGCAGAAAATATTTCACTTAGCGAGGCTATCATAAAAAAAGTGGTATCAATAGGGGATTGGAGAAAAAACGCTTGGAATATAGTAAAAGACGGAAATGTCGAAATTTTGCGATACGAGAATTATGAGATTGCTGTAACTAACAGTGATTGTACAATCAGACCT
Organism: Clostridiales bacterium; assembly: GCA_015069365.1. Taxonomy (GTDB): domain Bacteria; phylum Bacillota; class Clostridia; order Christensenellales; family Borkfalkiaceae; genus Scatosoma. The sequence goes on from SVIT01000001.1 coordinate 6,893, forward strand.
ATTACGAAATAAAAATTCGAAAAGAAAATTAAATTTGTAAAGGAAGTTTTTATATGAAAAAAACCTTGTCATTAATTTTTCTATTTGTACTTGTAGCGTGCTTGGTTGGGTGTGTCAATGGGCAAACCCCATTAAAGCTTGTGGAACTTGAAAAATACTCGACTATGACAATAGATGGAACGACGTCTATTGAAGTAGTATACGACTATATCAAAGGCGAGAAAACCACATATGAGTTTGTTATTGAAAAGCAAGAACTAATGGAAGAAATAACAACGGAACTATTTAATATGGAGTTAAAGAATTATCCTGAAAATCAAGATATCAATTTTTATCAACGGTGGATTACAGTAAATCAAGGTGACAATGAGTATTATATTAACTTGGCTTATACATCCAATGAAAAGGGTAATAGATATTTGTGTCAATCGCAAAAGGTATGTGAAATCATAGAAAAATACATGGAAGATAATTTGATATAATAACGCCAAATTTTAATGTTATGAGGAGCAAGAAAAATGAAAAAAACATTATCTTTATTTTTAACTCTATTAGTATTTAGCTGTTTGTTGTTTAATATGACAGCTTGCGAAACAGACAAGTATAAAGATTATCACGCAACGAATATGCAAGCAAAGACATTCTCAACAGAATATGATAATTTGATTTTTGAAGCGGATACTGTCAAATTGATTATAGATTATAAAACCTATTTGACTTATCGCTTTAATCTTGATTATACCGAAAGTTTCTTTGAGAACAACAATTTGCTTGTGTTTATAGTGCGGAGCTGTTCTTCTGATGAAATGAAATTCAGTGAAATAAGAGAAAAAGATGGAATTTTGTATCCTTTATTTGAACGTAAAAAAATAGGAATAAATGAGCCTATAACAGAAGACATTATTATATCTTCTTACTGTGTAGAAATATCAAAAGAACTCGAATATAAAGCTGGGGAAATAATTTATAATTATAAGTAGAATTCCAATAACTGGGCGCTGTTTTTAATTTTTACAAAACAATAACATTTCATTGGTTATTTACAAACAATCCTGCGGTATACTGTAAGCACAAACATCAGTTAAGGAGGATTGACACAAATGGGTATCAGACAATTTTTCAAGAAAGCATTTTCCGATATGAAAGAGGACGCAAAGGCGCAGCACGAGGTAGATAAGGCGAATTTTGCCGCGGCGAAAGCAGAATCCAAAGCGCAGTGGGAAGAGGCAAAGATGACTCCCTCTCAGCGCCGTGAAAAAATGCGAAAAGACCGCGAAGCGCAAATCGCCGAAGCGAAAGAAAGAGAAGCGGCTGCACAAAAACGTATTGATGCAGTGAAGAAAAATTAACAAAAAAGCAACCGTTTTGTCCGTTCGCTTGTCCGTATTTTCGCGCCGTTGCTGTAAAGAATAAAAACAAAAAAACCGACCAAATTTTGGTTAAACTCGTACACGGGTGGGTCGTTTTACCAAAAAGAGGAGAAAACAAGGCGCGTTTTAATACGCGTCTTTATTTCTTTTTTCTGCGTTTCGCGTACAATTCGTGACGGTATAAAAAATCGAGCGCCGCCTCTTGAGAGGGGGTGATTGTTTCTTCCGAAGGAGTGGTTTCCTCCGCTTTCTTTTGAGGGGCGGGCTCGGGAAAAGGTTCGTTTTTTTGTTCAGTCGGCTCGGAATTGCCGTTTTGAGAAAGCAGAGTTTGTAAAAAATGGAATAAACCGAACGGTTCCATAAAAAATACCCTCCAAAAATATAAAAAATTCAAGGAAAATAGCGAAAAGTCCTGCGATTTTAATTGCTTTAATTGCTATTTTGATATATAATAGAGTATGCGATAATATTATCGGGATATGATATCCTCGGATATTATACCGATATACAATAAAAGGAGTCCTTATACAATGGGGAATAAAACGAAAAGAATACTCAGTGTTGTAGCTGCGGCTACGCTTCTTGGCGCGACGGTTGGTATGTCCGCATGCGGCAAGGATAATTACACGGGAAAAGCATTGGCTGGCTATACGTCGGAAGGCGAAGTTACGTCCAACGGCGGTTTCGCGGTACAGAAAGGCGACTACGTTTATTTTATCAACGGCGTTGAGAACTATACCGCTAGCAACGAATACGGCGAAGTAGTCAAAGGCGCATTGTTGCGTGCAAAACTTGCCGATTTCGAAAACGGTAAATACGACAACGTAGAAACGGTTGTTCCTATGCTGTTCGTATCGCAGAGCTATACCTCTGGTATTTTCATCTACGGCGATTACGTATATTATGCAACGCCTACGACGGACAAGGATATCAAGACGGGTGAAATTGCCAGCGACCATATTGATTTTAAGCGTGCAAAGCTTGACGGCTCGGAGACGATGAAAGACTATTATTTCCGTCTTTCCAGCAATTCGACTGATTACCGCTTTGTTGAGGTAGGCGGCGTTGTATACTGTATGTATACGGAAGACGGCGCATTGAAATCTTACAACACGGCAACGGGCGTTACGACCGTTTTGGTTTCTGGGTCCAGCATCACGTATTATTTTGATAAGAAGGATTTGACGAATCCTAACGTTTACTACACGATGGGCGTTACCTACAACTTAGATACGGATATGTCCTCGACTGCGTCTTACAACCAAATCTATTGTGCAAACGCGGCAAGTACCGCAACCGTAAATGCAAGCGAAGCTTCCTATACCGTCAAGACGTACAACGAAACGACGAAGAAGTTTGAAGCATACAGAACGTACGATTTCGATAAGGGATACTTGGAAGATAAAAACGACGAGGCGGAAGCAACGGCAAAGAAGAACAACACCGATCCTACTGGTTTGTACGAATTTGACGATTATACGACCTATCCTTACGTAAACCTCGGTACGCTTGTTTTGGACGGCGTAGGTTCCGCTTGTGCAAAAGAACAGTACAACAACGAAAGCGAAAAGGATACGACTGCTGAAGAATTGCAGGGTTACACCTACACGATCACTCGTAACGAAAACGGCGGCGTATACTATACGAGAAAAGCGGTTGCTCCCGACAACAACCTTTACTTCCTTGCAGGCAAACCTGAAAATACGGTTTCCGCAAACGCAAAGGACAACGTTGATATCGTAGCGAAAGACACGACGAATGCCAGCGACACGGCTCTGTTCGTTTCTTCCGAAAACGGTAAGCACGTTTATCTCTACGTATCGGGAACGAAGATTGTTCGCGCAACGAGAGAAAACGGCGAAACGACCGAACAGACCATCTACAATAAGGCGTCCTCGCCTAAACTTTGGAAGGTAGAAGGCAACGATCTTTACTACTATCAGTCTGGTACGAACTCCGTAACTGGCGCAAGCACCAGCGGTAACAATCTTGTTCGTATTGATTATACTGGCTCTGCGGAAGATTATCACCTCATTCAAGGTACGGTTGCAGACGCTAAGTACAAGCCCGCTGTGGTTAAGTACGTTGATATGAACAATTCCTGGTATGCACCCGAAACCTTCGGTTCGATTCTGCTTTACTCCAACGCACAGTCCAACGCTGACGTTCCTTATAATTATATATATGCGACCAAGCTCGGCACGGCGGAAGAAATCGAAGCAAACAACGAAAAGTATTTTGACGTATACGAATATATCGAATCGTTCGAAGATAACTCGGATTTGAAAGCGCTGATGACCTACTACTTCCGTACTGGTTCGACGGCGGCTTACGAGAGCGTAAAAGACTTGTACGACGCAGAAAAGCAAGCGGATAAGTATATCATTGATGAATTCAACACCTTCATCGCAGCAACCTCTGAAAACGGAACGGAAGTTAACGGTGAAACGGTGAAACTCAACAAAGAAAGCGACTTTATTCACCTTATCAGCAAGATGACGGATGCGGATATCGAAGCAATCAACGCAAGCTGGGCTGAAACCCTTCGTGTAGAAGAGGAAGAAGAAATCGAAAGCGGTATGGATACTTGGCAGATCTGCTTGATCATCGCAGCAAGCGTAATCGTTGTAGCAACGGCTGTTGCAGTACCCGTGATCATGCTCAGCAAGAAGAAAGCACAGCGCGAAGCAGCGGAAAGAACGGTCAACGCATACAAGCGTAAGAAGATCGACACCACCGACGACAAGAGTATCGACGTTTATGCAACGGAAGAACCTGCAGAAACGACGGAAGAAACTCCTGCAGAGGAAGTTCCCGCGGAAGAATCCGTAGAGGAAACTGTTGAAGAAACTGTTGAAGAAACGGTTGAGGAAGCACCTGCGGAAGAAACCGCTCCTGTTGAAACGCCTGTTGAAACGCCCGCAGAAGAAGCTGCGCCTGCACCTGCTCCTGCAGAAGAAAAAACGGAAGAAAAGGTTGAAGAACCTACTGTTTCCGAAGAAAACACGACAAACGAATAATAAGGAAAAGAGTCGTTTCTAACAAGAAACGACTCTTTCTTTCTAAAAAGAAAAGATTTTTTAAAAAAAGTTTAAAAAAATAGGCAAAAAACAGTTTACAAAAATACGATTTCTTAATATAATATAGCAAAATCACTATGTGAGTGAAAAGAGGGAAAAATCAGTATGGCGAGATATATCATTTGCCCCAGATGCGAATTAAACTTTATCGACGCGGACGAACAGGAATTTTGCGAAGTCTGCTTAAAGGAGCTTAGCGGCGAAAAGACGTTTGCAGACGGTTTGGATGCAGAAGAAAACATTGAAGAAACGGAACTTTGTCCTATTTGCGGAGAGAACTACATGGTTCTTGGCGAAAAGATGTGTGAAGAATGCAAGAAAAAGCAATCTGTTTACGACGAGGAAGAAGAGGAAGACGAAGATAAGGAAGACGCGTCCTGGCGCAGCTACCTTGACGACGAGGAAGAAGAGCTTGACCTTGGTATTCCCGATTCCGAATTTGACGAGGAAGAGGAAGAAGAGGAAGAAGAGGAAATTATCGAAGAGGAAGACGATTTCGAATACGTTTCCGCAGACGATTATTACGATATGGATGACGATGACGACGATGACGATGATGATTTTGATTCATTCGATGATGACGACGCACCCACTCCCAAAACCAGAAAGAAAAAGAAAAACGATGACGATGATTTCTAAAAAGAAAGACCCACAGGTGATCCCTGTGGGTCTAATTTTATAGATCGTCTGCGTCCTGTACGGGTACTTCCCGTTTGTTTTTCGGCCGTCCCGTATAGCTGCCGTTCACGTCCGTATTTGACACCCCGCCGATAACGTCCAAAGCCTTTTGGGTGGGGGCAGGTACGCGTTTAACTGTACGTTTCGCCGACATCAGTCGTTGTTACCGCCGTGGCTGTAATCGTTATAACCGCAGTTTTTATTGTTGTTTTGGCTGTTCTTGTTGCCGCAGTTTTTATTGCCGCAATTTTTTGTTTTCTGGTTGTTTTGGTTGTTCTGATTGTTCTGGTTGTTTCTCATAATATTCTCCTTTTTAATATAAAGGCAGCGCGATGAAAGGCGTCCTACAAAAGCGTCGGTGCAGCGTTATTCGCGCACACCTTCAAAGGGCAAATGCAGATCCACGTAGCCTTGTTCCGCTTTACAAAGAGGACAAATCTTCCATGCTTCTTCCGCAACGTGCATATAACCGCACTCACTGCAGATCCAAAGAATGGGACTTTCGCTCTTATACAGCGTACCGTTTCTCACGCCGTCGTGCAGATACTGAAAGACAATCTTATGCTGACCTTCCACCTCTGCGATCATCTTATATAAAGCGGCGATATCTTCAAAACCTTCTTTCTTCGCCGTTACGGCAAAAGAAGGGTAGATGTCTTCCGTTTCATTTTTTTCGTCCATGGCAGAAAATTTTAAACCTTCTTCCAAAGTGCCCATGTGGAAAGGATACCCTGCGTCAAACGTAATATTTTCTCGGCTGCCCGTTTTCTCGATAATCTTATTGAAAAATTGGGTTGCGTGCAACGTTTCGTTCTTCGCGATCGTACGCACCGCGTCCGCCAAAGTTTTCAAACCTTCTTTCATGGCAAGCTTTGCAACCATCTGGTAACGCATGCCTGCCTGGCATTCTCCTGCGAAACTACGCGCAAGATTTTTAAAAGTTTCTGTTTTATCAAATTCCATATACATCTCTCCCGTTATGCTTTTGAGGGACGCCGATTCATCGTCGTCGCCTTCGAAAATCAGTATGTCTAAAAAATCTTTCTTTATCCGTAAAAAGTAATTGACAATCTATTCCAAAGTTTTTCAAAATATTTTTTTATCGGGTAAAACGCTTGCAAAATCCCGAAAACTGCTGTACAATAGATAAGGAGAAAACGAGGGGGTGACGGTGCTAAAAATTGTTCATCGCATACATGCCCCCTTCCTTTACATAATATATAAGATAGGAGAGAAATATGTTCCACATTGTTTTGGTCGAACCGGAAATTCCTCAAAACGCAGGCAATATCGCGCGCACGTGCGCGGCAACGGGTACGCACCTGCACATGATTCGTCCTCTTGGATTTGAGGTGACGGACAAATATTTAAAACGCGCAGGGCTTGATTATTGGCATTTGGTCGAGATATCCTATTATGATAGCTTTGACGAACTGCGTGCAAAATACCCCGAAAACAGATTTTTCTTTTTTACGACAAAGGGGCGTCACCGTCACAGTGACGTGACCTTTGGCGACGGAGATTTTTTGGTCTTTGGAAAAGAGACGAAGGGTTTGCCTGAGGAGTTGTTGTTAAAGCACGAGGGGGAGTGCTTGCGTATCCCTATGTTCTCCGCGGCGCGCTCGCTCAATCTTAGCAACTCTGTCGCAGTCGCGCTGTACGAGGCGCTTCGCCAAAACGATTACGAGGGTTTGTTGGAAGAGGGAGAATTACACGAACACAGCTGGGACGAGGCACAGCAATAATTTTTCATTTCACAGTATAAAGTCATAAAAATCGGTCAATAACTTCCGTGTGCAGAGCACGGAGGTTATTTTTTATGAGAAATATTTGCATAATTTTTTTATTGTCAATCATAATAAGTTTAACGGCATTCGGTTTTGTCGGTAGAAACGATGGACAGACGGTGCAGGGAAAAGAATATTTACGTATCCACATTCGTGCTGATTCCAACGAGGACGAGGCACAGGCGGTGAAATACACCGTGCGAGATCGCGTGGTGGAATATTTAACCCCGCTTGTTGCGGAATATGAGGATATGGAAGAGGCGAAAAAAGGGATACGATCGCGCTTGGCCGAGATTGAAAATGTAGCGAAAAAAACACTGCAAGAAGAGGGGTTCTCCTACGGAGCAAGGGCGCAGATCAAGCAGGAATATTTTCCTACTCGCGTCTATGACGAATACGTTTTATCCGCTGGAGAATACACAGCCCTGATTTTGGAACTGGGCAAAGGCAAAGGCGATAATTGGTGGTGTGTGGTCTATCCCCCCCTTTGTTTTGCGGCAACGAACACGAACGTAATCTATAAAAGCAAGATCAAAGAAATCATAGAAAACTGGAAGAAAAATCCCTAAACGGAGGGGGCAGGTATGCGTTGAGTTTGTTTTTTACATAGGAGGAAGAAAAGGAATGAAGAAGTCAACGAAAAAGCTGGCGCTTGCGTCGCTTGCCCTGGCGGTTTGTTTGCCTACCGCGTCCGTAGGGATCATAAAGGCGGCGCGCGCGCAAGAACCTGCGGCGTATGAAACGGAAACAATCGTTAGCGCCGCTGTTTTAAAACAAGGCTCGAAAGGCGGCGAAGTAAAAGAAGTACAACGTCGCTTAAAACTTTGGGGATATTATAAAGGAAGTGTGGACGGAGTGTTCGGCGCAGGTACGCGCTCAGCGGTCATCTCTTTCCAAAAGAAGAACGGTTTAACGGCAGACGGCGTCGTGGGAAAATCTACGTATAAGGCGTTGGGTATGACCAGCTCGTACGAAATTCTTGCAGGACAAGCTTCGTCGAATAGCGGCAACGTCAACGGCTTTTCCTCGTCGGAGATCTATCTTCTCGCAAAGACGATCTATGCCGAGGGGAGAGGGGAGCCGTACACTGGCCAGGTCGCGATCGGCGCGGTGGTTTTAAATCGGGTGCGCAACAGTGCTTTTCCCAACACCATTTCAGGCGTGGTATATCAAAAACACGCGTTCACGGCGGTGGCCGACGGACAAATCAACTTAACTCCCAACGAAACGGCAATGAAAGCGGCAAAAGACGCGATCAACGGTTGGGATCCAACTGGCGGCGCGCTGTATTATTATAATCCTGCCGTCGCAACGAGTTCTTGGATATTCAGCCGTCCGACTGTGACGGTGATCGGGAAACACGTGTTTGCCATTTAAGGTTAGGGGGAGAGAAGAATGAAGAAGAAAGAAACGAAAATTGCAACCAACGTTTCCTCTGGTGCGGAAAAGGTAGAGACGGTGGAAAAGGAAATCAAAAAGACGCAAAACGAAAAGCCGACCGTTCGCAAAGAGGTCAATAAAAAGGTAGAAACAAAAGCCAAAGGGGACGCGGCGTTGGGGGATTCTGTAAAGGAAAAAACTCCCGCTAAAGAAGGGATTGATGCGAAAAAGCTCAACGCACAAACGAGTGGCGGCAAAGCGGAAAAGGAAAGCGCCGCGGCAAAAGCGCGTGTGGAGCTTGCCTTAAAGAAGAAAGAGGAAAAGGAAAAGCGTAAGGAAGAACGCGCAAAAAAGCGCGCCGAGAAACAAGCCCAGCGCAAGAAGAAGATTGCCGCTAAAAAAGCAGAAATCGAAAAACGTCTTGCTCAGAAAAAGGCGGACGCGGAAAAACATGCGGCAGAGCGCAAGCGTTTGGCGGAAAAGCGTGCCGCGGAAAAAGAGGCGGCGATTCGCGAACGCGCTCATGCGAAAGCGAACAAAAAGCAGGCAAATTCTAAAAAGAAAGCAGAGAAAAGCCGTAAAAAAGCCAACCGCAAAGAGAACGGAGAAAAGCGGGAAAGCCGTACGAAAGGGTACGGCGGTTGGATTGCCGCGGTGGTGGCGCTTGGGGTTACGACTTTGGCTCTTGCAACAACCGTTACCGTCGGCGGTATCGAGATGATGAACACGCGCGACACGCTTATGGCGGCAAACCAGGGTACCATGTACGAGTTGAACGGTATTATCGGGCATATGGATGACGATTTGGACCGCGTCCGTATTTCGGCTTCCTCGGCGCAGCAGAGCCGTATTCTCACCGATCTTTTGGTACAGGCGCGCCTTGCCGAGGCTGACCTTGAAAAATTGCCTATCACTGTTGAGGCTGATCAAAACGTGACTGTTTATCTTAACCGCACGGCGGCGACTTGTGAAAGATTGTTATCCAAGCTCCGCAACGGCGGTACGTTGTCGAACGAGGATATGCAAACGTTGGAGAGCTTGTATAAGACGAACCATTCCATTCGCGAACAGCTCGAAGAGATGTCCTCTCAGATGACGGATAAAGATTTGATGTCGTATATGAAGAAAGGCGAGGGAATGATCGCAGATGCTTTACAGCGTTTGGAGCAAGCCACGTTAGAGGAAAATCGACTTACGGCAGACCATGAAAAAGAGAAAAGAGAGGGGGCAGGTATGGGACGAAATATGCCCGTAGACCCTTCTAAGGCAGAGGGAGAGCGTATCGAATCCTCGCGCGCGGAAGAACTTTGCAAGACTTATTTCAGCGATTATGCCATTGAAGAATATCAGTGCGTAGGGGAAACGGCGACCCGCTCGTTTACGGCATATAACGTGCAGGGGTATGATAAAAACGGCACGATGCTGTTTGCGGAAATCAATCAGCAGGACGGTGCGTTGCTCCGCTTTGACTACTATGAAGAATGTACAGCCGAGAATTTCAATCTCGATAACGCAGAACGAATCGCGGAGGAATTTTTAACCCACCTTGGCTATCAAGATATGACGGTTGCGCGCCTTTCGGGCGACGGTTCGACGGCGGATTTTACCTTTGTCTACGAAGAGGACGGAGTGTTATATTACCCCGATGAAATCCGCATAAAAGTATGTCGCACGCGTGGTGTGGTAACGGGCTTCGACGCAACGAAATATTTAAAAAACCATAGGGGCAGGGATGAGGTGAATGCAAAAATCACCCTGGAAACTGCGCAGGGAAAACTGAGTGAAAAACTCACCGTGGAGACCTCTCGTTTGGCGGTGGTAAACACGGCGAGAGGGGAAAGAGCTGCATACGAATTTTTATGTTCGTATGATAACGCCCGCTATTTCGTGTACCTTGATGCAATGACGGGTACGGAAATCGCCATCATCAACGTTGGTAAGATCGAATAAAAAGACAAAAAGTCTCGTTTCTGCGAGACTTTTTTCTCATTTGTTTGATTTTTTTTTGCAAAACTCCTTGACGGCAGAGCAAAGATGTGTTAAAATAATATCGAATCTCAATAAGGAGGATGATTTAATGCAAGAACGCCAGACGAAACAAAAGCAGATCATATATGACGCCTTAAAAACGTTGGATCATCCGACGGCGACGGAAGTATACGGATACGTACACGAAACCCACCCTACTGTTTCACGTGCAACAGTCTTTCGAGTTTTGAAGGGTTTTGCGGACAGTGGGCGTGCGATGGAGCTAAAGGCAGCAGGCGACGAAGTGCGTTATGATTATAACGTAATGGCGCATTATCACGCGCGTTGCACGGAGTGCGGAAAAGTAGCAGACGTTATGGCGACGGGGATGCCGCTTGGGGGATTAAGAGCGACAGCGGAATGCGGATTTGAGATCAGCGGATACAGTGTAGAATTTTTCGGAAGATGTAAGGATTGTCAAGGCTGATTAAGGAAAGAAAGGGAAAAACATCTGTTTTTTAAGGCAGGTGTTTTCTTTTTTTATGAGCGTGGGGGAGAAGACAAAAAGCGACAAAATTATTTTTGAACAAATTTACGAGGAGATAGGAAAAAATATTGACATTTAAGGCGGAAAGGGCTATAATAAACGTACTGACAAACGAATGCAGGTGTCGCCTAGCGGTATGGCGGCAGCTTCCCAAGCTGTTCCCGGCGAGTTCGACTCTCGTCACCTGCTCCAAAAAGAGAAACGCACCCAAAGCGGTGCGTTTTTCTTTTTGGAAGATAGATTGTGAACTGACGAGAGTCGAGGGTGGAGGCGTTTGCGAGAGCAAACGGGTTGCCTTGTGTGCTAGGAATACTGTAAACTTGTCAGGCAACCTGAACAATTGCTAATTGTTCACCGGGGCGCGCCGCCAAAGGCGCGACTCTCGGACGCTCATTCTTCGCTATTCCGTCGCTATGCTCCTTACTCCTGCTTTCTACCGTTTTACAGGCTTCCTCGACCGAATTTTAAGCCACTTCTCGAAAGGTAGACTTTGTAGTCTTATTCGTAACATTCAACACATCTAAAAAGAATATTTACATAAAAACAAGTTAAGACGAAAAAAACTATTGACGAAAATACTAAAAAGTGCTAAAATAATAATGCGACCCAACTAAATACTTTATATTTGACGTATACTTTCCTTAGGTGAAGTGTACCATTTTTCGCATTTAAAAAATCGTCAAATATTAGTATTTTTTATGTTGGTGTCGCAGCTAAGCGAAGAAGGCACTTTACAGTGTCGTCTATCGTTTGGTAGGCGGCACTTTTTCATTTATACGAAAAACGGAGGTATTTTTATGTACGAAAAACCCTATTTACACATTATCCTTTTATTCGACAATGACGTTGTACGTACAAGCAACATTGATTTTGATAACGAGTGGTCGGATGAAAACGTAGATGACGGCGGTTGGACTTAATGAGGTGAAGTATGCGAAACCGAATAATTCTATTATTTCTCATTTCCCTATGCCTTTTTGCATTTTCACTAACAGGCTGTAACTTCAACAAAAAACCTTCCAATGATATTCCAAATTATAGTGAAGATTCATGGTCGGATGAAAACGTCGATAACGACGGTTGGACTTAATAAAAAAATATAAGGAGCTATAACAATGAAAGCAATTTTTAAAAGCAAGTTATTTGTGTTGATTTCCGCTTTTATAATGGCGATTTGTTGCGTTTTTGGCGCAAATGCTTTAACCGCGCCGCAAACAGCGAATGCAGAAACAGCAACGCAAAGCACACCTACGCTTACGATTGAATCAAACAACGTATCGTATGCAGATTCTATCTACATATTGTACGCTGTTAGCAACGATGGCTTTGACCGCAACCAAAACGAAATCAAAATGCTGTTTTGGGAAGAGGTACAAGAAGCATACGTTGTTGGTACGGAAAAATACGCCGTTACGAGTAGCGGTACAGCAAAAGTAAAAGGCAAATCCTGCCTTATCTTCTATTCTGACGGCTTAGCCGCAAAAGAAATGACAGAAGATATCTACGCAAGAGCATACGTAGAAATCGACGGCGTTGCATATTATAGCGAAACGATGAAATTCAGCGTTCTCGAATACGTATATACACAAAAAGAAAAAGGCGGTTTGACGACAACGCAAATCAACCTTTATACCAATTTGCTCAACTACGGTGCGTCGGCGCAATATCAATTCAACCACAACGTTGACCGTATTGCCAACGGCGATTATTACAGTATCACCATTATCAATGGTAAGCTTCCCGATGGGTTTGCGCACGGCAGATATAAGAACAAAGAAAAGATTAAGGTAAAAGCCGAAAAAGCGCCCCACGGCATGAAATTCTCCCATTGGGTAGACGAAAAAGGCATTATTGTAAGCTATGACGAGCATATCGAAATCGAACTCAAAGGCAATAAGACCTATCAAGCGGTGTATAAGGATATTTCCAGCGTAGCCACTCAGCTTGTTTTGACGGCAGAAGTGCCTTATGACGGCGACGTAAACGATATCGAACTTCCGACGGCAGTTTCCTTTGATTATCAAGGTGAAACTATCACATTGGAAGTTACTTGGAACACCGATTCCTTTATCACGGAAAAAGTAGGCGAACAAATCCTTTATGCAACTCTTGTTGACCAAACCGCTTATGATAAATACGATATCGAGGTTGGCGGTATTATGATGAAGGTAAACACCCTGCCCTATACCTTTGCCATCGACCAAACAACGGGCGAATATATCTTGACGGGCTATTATGGTGCGGATACGGCAATCACCTTGCCTACTTCGTATAGAAACACCTTTATCACAACGATTGCAAGCAAAGCCTTTAATCAAGCAAAAACCTTGACAAACGTAGTGATTCCCAACACCTATAAGAAGATTGAAAATGCAGCTTTCTTCCTTTGTGATAATATTGAAAGCATTACAGTGCCTTTTGTGGGGGAAACGGCAACATCTTCCAAATCTTGGTTTGGTTGGATTTTTGGGGCAACAGAAGCTTCTAAACAATACGCCTTGTTACCTTTAGCGTTGAATACAGTAAATATTGCCGAAGGTGCAACAAGAGTGGATTCCGCTGCATTCTATAACTGTGATATCATTGAAAATTTTAATTTTCCTTCCTCACTTAAAAGTATAGGTAGTAACGCATTTTATAATTGCAAAAAACTAACAGAATTTACAATTTCCGACAATTTAACATCATTGGGTTCTAGTGTGTTTGCGGCTAGCGGTTTAACGCGGGTCAATGCATCTTCTATAGATAAAGTATTTTCTTTAGGAGAATCTCCTTTTGCTAATGGTGCGGATTTGTATATTAAAGGTAAATTAATAAAGGAAGTAACTATCCCTATAGGGTTAACAACGATAAACTGTGCGTTAAGCGGTTCGAGTGTCACAAAGGTAATTATCCCTGATGGCGCAACAACTATTGGATATCGTGCATTCTCTGGTTGCAAAAATTTGACAAACGTGATAATTCCCGACAGTGTAACGCGGATTTATTCTAATGCGTTCTCTTATTGCGAGAAATTAACAAGTATAGAAATTCCCCAAAATGTGGTTTCTATTGGTAGCGATGCATTCAGTTATTGCGACAGTTTGACGAAAATCGTAATTCCTGACGGTATAACTTCTATCGCTTCTTATACATTCTCTAATTGTAGCAATTTAACGAACGTAGTAATTCCCGATGGCGTAACCGCGATTGGTAGTTATGCATTCGCTTATTGCGAGAGATTAATAAGTATAGAAATTCCCCAAAGTGTAATTTCTATTAATAATGGTGCGTTTTCTGGTTGCAAAAGTTTAACAGAAATGGTAATCCCTGAGGGGGTTACGAATATTGCTTCTAGTGTATTTCAGGATTGTACTAGCTTGACGGAAATCACCATTCCTGCGTATGTTTACAGTATTGATTCTTATGCGTTCGGGTATTGCTCTAATTTGGCGAAAATAACCATTTTATCGCAGCGTTTAACCACTATTAACTCTAATGCATTCAACAGTTGTGTGAACTTGTGGGAAATTTATAATTTATCCACTTTAGAATTTACTCTTGGTTCTAACGATTATGGGTATATCGCAAAATATGCCAAGGTAATTCACACATCGTTGGATGAAACTGCTTGTGTCAACATAACCGAGGATGGATTTATCACCTATTCCAACGGTGAAGAAAATCTTTTATATGATTACATGGGAAAAGGTGGCGATATCGTTCTACCTGAGAGTATAAACGGTAATAAGTACAGTATTAACAGAGCGCCATTTTATGGAAATACTACGATTACAAGCGTGGTAATACCAGAAAATGTAATTTCTATTGGAGATAATGCGTTTGCTGATTGCAGTAGCTTGACGAGCGTGTATTATAAAGGCACAGCGGAAAAATGGTCGAATATTTCAATCGGTAGTTATAATAGCGATTTAACTTCCGCAACCCGATATTATTACAGTGAAACCACCCCTGCCTTAAATGCGGACGGCACAGCCTACGACGGCAATTATTGGCACTACGACACCGACGGCATCACCCCCGTCGTTTGGGTTTACAACAAAGATGAACTTTAATATTTAATTTCACTAATTGCTATTTAGAGAGAAATCTCGGTGGAAGCGAGTTCGAAATAGAAGCATTATAAGTGATTGCGATAAGAATAGAAAACAACAAAAAACGCCTAAAAATAGGCGTTTTTTGCGTTAAAATATAGGTTTTGACGGCGTGGGAAGTATGCCCACTACGACGCCTTACACCTGCTCCAAAAATAAAAGCACCCCACAAAGGGTGCTTTTTTGTCAAAAGAAATCATTCGTCTTTTTGCTTTGTAATGATTTTTTTATAACCGCCGTTGCCGTAACGGACGCATTTTGATACGCGCGCTAAAGTCGCCGACGAAATCTCCGTTTCTTCTACAACTTCGTTGTACGTCTTTCCCGCAAGCAACATCTTCGCCGCTTTCAAACGCTGCGACATCGCTTCCAGTTCCTTGATCGTGCATAAATCTTCCAAGAAAAGCTCCGCTTCTTTTTCCGTTTCCAACTTCAAAAGTTCCGCGTACAGTTCCTTTAACATCACTTTATAATTTCTAACCGTCATTTTTCCACCTCTGTCGTATAACCATTAAAAAAAGCTTTCGTTTTTTCGCTTTGGGGGGCCTCAAAGAGCTGTTCGGGGGGACCCATCTCCTCAATCACGCCGTCGGACATGAAAATAATTTTATCCGAAACGTTTCTCGCGAACTCCATTTCATGCGTGACAATAATCATGGTTCTGCCCTCGTCGCGCAGTTGTTTGATAACCTTTAACACTTCGCCCGTCAGTTCGGGATCGAGGGCAGAGGTCGGCTCGTCAAAGCAGAGGATATCGGGAGAAAGTGCCAACGCGCGCGCAATCGCGACACGCTGTTGCTGACCGCCCGAGAGCTCGCAAGGGTAATTGTCCATCTTATTTTCCAACCCCACACGCGCGAGAAGAAGTTTCGCTTCCGCCTCGTTTTGGGCTTGTTTTTCCTTGAGCAAACGTTTTCTTTGGGGATCGAAGAACTTCATTCCTTTCAGTTCATTCTTCGATTTCACGTTCATCGCGAGGGTAACGTTTTCAAGCGCCGTGTACTGGGGAAAGAGATTAAAGTTTTGAAAGACCATGCCGAAAGTCAAGCGTTTTTTAGGCAGAGCCTTTTTCTTCGCATTTTCCGCAAAGGGGAAGATAACCTCTCCGTCCACGGTGATCGAGCCCTCGTCCGCGAGCTCTAAAAAGTTCAGACAGCGCAAGAGGGTCGTTTTTCCGTTCCCCGAAGAACCGATGACGGAGAAAACCTCACCCCGTTCCATTTCAAAAGAAACGCCCTTTAAGACCTTTGTTTCGCCGAAGTTTTTATATAGATTTTTTACTTCCAAAAATGCCATAATTACACCTTATAATAGGACAGTTTCTTTTCAAAATAATTGAAGAGAATGGTGAGTAAGCCCACGAATACCAAATAGAACGCGCCTGCGTAGAACAACGGCCAAATGATAGCCTTGCTGGCGAACATATCCGCGACCTTGATAATTTCGATCACGCCGATGACGCGTGCAAGGGCGGTATCTTTGACCAAAGTAATGACTTCGTTGCTGATGGGGGCGAGAATATGTTTGACCACCTGCATCAAAACGATCTGTTTAAAAATCTGGTTTTTGGTCAGACCCAACACTTGTCCAGCCTCGTATTGTCCTTTTGGAATCGCCTCGATCCCGCCGCGGAAAATCTCCGAGAAATACGCTGCGTAATTGATCACGAACGCAATCAACGTAGCAAGCAAAGCTCCGCCGTTATCAATCCCGACATTGAAATACAAATAGTTGTCTATTTTCCCGAAAGGATTAATCCCCATGGGGGAGAGCATACCAGGTAAATAATAGACGATAAACAGCTGCAACATCAAAGGTACGCCGCGGATCACCCATACCAGTACCTTAAACACGCCCTTAATCGCTTTAATTTTGCTCATTGTGCAGAAAGAGATTAAAAGCCCCAACGGTAACGAAAAGAGCAACGTTAAAACGAACAATAAACAAGTAATCGCAAAGCCTTCGAAAAGGCTTTGCGTAACAGTAATAAATTCCATTATAAAAATCCTTTAATAGCGATTATTTCTGGTCGCTGTAATCGGTGATAACCTGGTTTTCCAGATTGTATTTCTTTGCCAATGCAGCGAGTTTTCCATTGCCTGCGTATTCAACCAGTTTTTCATTGATCTTCGCCGTCAGCTCGCTGCCTTTCTTGAACCCGATTGCGTAATATTCCGCTGCAATTTCGATCCCTTCGTTGATGGTGAGCTTAGCAAAATCACCCTTGCCTGCTACCGATTTTGCAAGCAACAAATCGACTACCGCATACTGTGCCGTACCAGCGGTTACTTCGCGGACAGCGTCCATCTGCGAGGAAACGGCTTTCAGGTTCGCGCCGGTGATATCCGCTACAAATCCTTCCGCTGCCGAGCTTGCTTCATACGCGATAGCAGTGCCTTCAAACTGCGCCTTATCCGTTACGTCTGCAGTAGTGTCCAAACGCAAAATGCATTGCGCGTTCGTCATATAATAATAAGAGAAGTCAACCTTATCAGATCTTTGAACACCGTCGTCATCTGCACAGTTCGCGGTGAAACCATTCCAGATACAGTCGATCGTGCCAGAGTTTACTTCGCTGTATTTATTGCTCCAGTCAATCAGCTTAAAGCGTACTTTATATCCCAAATCCCCGAAGAACTGTTCAGCCAGTTCCGTATCAAAACCAACCAGCTTACCCGTTTCGTCCGTGTAATTCATGGGCGCGTAATCGGTATAACCGATCGTAACCGTTTTCTGATTACAAGACGCGAGCGAGAATACGCTGAGTGCTGCCAAAACAAAACCTACTACTTTTGCTGTAATTTTTTTCATAATTTATCTCCTAAAAAACTTTAACACTTTATTTCGCTGAAGCGATTGTAGATGTATTATACTTCATTACACTAAAGTTGTAAAGCATTTTAAGGGGGTTTTTCAAAAAAAATTTCAAAAATTTTAATTTTTTTTATTTTCACGTGAAAAAATCTATAGTATTATATATTGTAGGGAGTACGAACAGCGGTAAAAAAGCATTTTGTCGGGCGATTTCGTCAGCGGGGTTGACAATATGACAAAATCGTGGTAAAATTGAACGCAAAGAGAGGTAAAAAACATGGAACAGTATAAAAACGTAGTAATTTTCAATCATCCCTTAATCAACCACAAAATTGCCATTCTTCGTGACGAAAAGACGTCTATGAAAGAATTTCGGGAGCTGGTGGAAGAGATCACGACGCTGATGACGTACGAGGCGTTGAAAGAGGGGGTACCGACCGTACAGAAAACGGTAAAGACTCCTTTGGAGACCTGTCAGCAGACGGTGGTTGCGGACAATGCGATCGCGATCGTGCCCATTTTGCGCGCAGGGTTGGGCATGGTCAACGGAATCCATACGCTGTTTCCCAGCGCAAGGGTAGGGCATATCGGCATGTACCGCGATGAGGAAACCTTAGAGCCCAAAGAATATTACTGCAAATTGCCTGAGGGGATTGAGGACAAGCTCGTTCTTCTCGTCGACCCGATGTTGGCGACTGGGGGAAGCGCGTGCGACGCGCTCGAGCTTTTAAAAAAGCGCGGTTGCAAAAATATCAAATTCATGGCGATTATCGGTGCGCCCGAGGGAGTGAAAAAGGTCGCGGAATCACACCCCGACGTCAACGTATACGTTTCCACTTTGGACAGACAGCTCAACGAACACGGCTACATTCTGCCTGGGCTTGGGGACGCAGGCGACCGTCTTTTCGGCACGAAATAAAATGGAACACACCATGCGGTTAAACCCCCAGCCCTTTTCCATGATTGAGAGCGGGGAAAAGACGATAGAGCTTCGGCTTTACGACGAGAAACGCCAGAAGATATGCGTGGGGGATAGAATACGTTTTATCCACACGGAGGGGGCGGAAAAACAGCTCGTCTGCGCGGTGAAAAATATGCACGTATTTTCCTCGTTTGAGGCGTTATACGCATACCTGCCCCTGCGAAAATGCGGTTACACCGAAGAAACGCTCCCTTTTGCAGACCCCAAGGATATGGAAGCATACTATTCAAAATCGGAGCAGGAAAAATACGGCGTTGTCGGGATAGAAATTGAGGTAGAATGAGGCGTATGAAAAAATTTCTCAAAAAAATAGGTACGTTGTTGCCACAGCTTTTGGTGTTTTATATCCTGCCCTTGTTTGCAGGGCCGACGGATATGATGGGGTTGGTTGTGGTGATGCTTTTATCCACCTTTGTTTTGTCGGTTGCGTTCGGGCTGTTTGCAAAGAAAAAGAGTAAATTCCTCTATCCAGCCATTACCGCGCTTATCTTTCTTCCGTCCGTATATCTGTACTACAACGATAGCGCGCTGGTACATGCAGTATGGTATTTGGCTGTATCCTTGATAGGTATCGTGATAGGCGCAGTGATAAGAGGAGAAATTCTTTCCTCTAAAAAATAACCGATTTACCGCTACGGTCAAGCCGTAGCGGTTCTATTTTTCCCTGAAAACACTTGAAAAGAAAGAGGGAATATGGTATAATATCATTGATATTATGCCGTTTTTTATGTAAGGAGGGCTTGCGAATGAAAAAAAGAGTGATTTTACCTATCATAGCGCTTTGCGGAGCGGTACTTTTTACTGCTTGCGATATTTCCGCATTGTCGGGGATGCAGTCTTCACAGTCTTCACAGTCTTCGCGACCGAACAAACCTCTTGTTCCTGGGGTAACGTGTGGGCACGAGGATCAAAATTATGACGACGTTTGCGACGATTGCGGTACGGACGTCGCCGTGACCTTAGATATCATTTCCGTCAACGATTTGCACGGAAAATTTGCGGATACTGCCACTCAGCCTGGCGTGGACGAGTTATCCACCTACATCAAACAGACGAGAGCGCAGAACGAGAACACCATTGTAATCTCTACTGGGGATATGTGGCAGGGCGCGCCCGAATCCAACCTCACCAAGGGTATGATTATGACCGAATGGATGAACGAGATGAATTTCGTTGCGATGGCGATGGGCAATCACGAATACGACTGGGGGAAGAATATATCAAGATGAATGCCGACCTGGCGGACTTCTCTTTCCTCGCGATCAACATTTACGACCGTGACACGAACGCGCTGGTGGATTATTGCCAACCGTCCGTTATGGTGGAGCAAAGCGGGATAAAGATCGGGATTATCGGCGCAATCGGGGATTGTTATTCTTCGATATCGGGAGATAAATCGCAGGAAGTTTATTTCAAGACGGGAGCACAGCTCACCGCGCTTGTCAAGGCGGAATCCAACGAGCTCCGTTCACGGGGCGCGGACTGTATCGTCTATGCGGTACACGAAGGGCAGGGGGGCTATGACGTCTCTCTTTCGGACGGGTACGTGGATATCGTTTTCGAGGGACATTCTCACCAAAGCTACACGCGCAAGGATGCGAAAGGGGTCTATCATCTTCAGGGCGGCGGCGACAACGACGGCATTTCGCATGCGAAACTGTCGGTGAACTACGTCAACGATACCGCCAAAACAACGCAGGCGAAAGTGGTTTCCAACTACGTTTACCGTGATTTGTCGGACGACCCGATTGTGGAAACGTTACTGGAAAAATACGCCGCACAAATTGAAACGGCGGGCAGGGTTTTAGGCAGAAACGACAGACTCCGCAGAAGTGACGAGCTCTTGCAAAAATGCGCGCAGTTATACCTGCAGGCAGGCGAAGAAAGATGGGGCGGGCAGTACGATCTTTTCCTTGGCGGCGGCTTTATGTCCGCGCGTGCGCCCTATGATCTGGCGGCGGGTGAAGTGTTGTATGGGGATTTGCAAAACATTCTTCCGTTCGACAACCAGCTGGTGCTTTGTTCTATCAAGGGCAAGGATCTAAAATCGCAGTTCTTATTCACGAACAATTCCCGCTATTACATTTGTTGCAGTGAGTACGGCGACGAAATGTTGGGCAGCATTTCCGATACGGAAACGTATTATCTTGTGACGGATACCTATTCTTCTACGTATGCGCCGAACAAGCTGACGGAGATAGAGAGATACGATGAAACGACGTTCGCGCGCGATTTGCTTGCAAAATTCATTGAAGAGGGCGGTTACGGAACGAATACCGTGACCTTGAGCACTATTCCCGAGCTTATTGCAATCGGTAACGCTTTGCCTAAAAACGGCGAGACGGCGGAAAAATATTTCGTCAAAGCGAAGATTAGAAGTTTGGATAACGATTATTACGGCAACGTCACCTTGGAGGACGAAGAGGGGAACACCTTATTCGTGTACGGTATTTCCGATAAAAACGGCATGCGTTATGGGGAGATGTCTACGAAACCGCAGGTGGGCGATACGGTCATTTTGGAAGGAACGGTCAAACGCTACGTTCCCTCTGAGGGCGAAGAGTTGATAGAGCTTTACTTTGCAATGTTATATAGCATAGAATAAAAGGGAGAACGCATACGAATGTTCGAAAAAGTTTTAGAAGAGATTAAAAAATATTCCACCGTTATCATCCATAGGCATTCTACTCCCGATGGGGACGCGCTCGGCAGTCAGATCGGGCTGAAACATATCATCAAGGACAATTTTCCTGAAAAGAACGTATATATCGTCGGCGACGACGCAAAACGTTATTCGTTCATGGACGGGTCGACGATGGACGAGATTGAGGACAGCGTGTACGAGGGGGCGCTTGCGTTCGTGCTCGATAGCGGTTCTTCTCATTTGATCAGCGACGATAGGTACAAACTGGCGCAAAGCACCGTGCGTATCGATCACCATATCTATTGCGAAAAAATCAACGATATTGAGGTGGTAGACACCTCTTACGAGAGCTGTTGCGGTTTGATTACGGAGCTTGCTTTAGAGTGCGGTTTGGCGCTTTCTCCCGCGTCTGCAAAGGCGCTGTATACGGGCATGGTCACCGATTCGGGGCGGTTCCGTTACGATTCTACGACGTCGAATACTTTCCGTTTGGCTTCCGCGCTTTTACAGCAGGAATTTGACTTAAACTCGGTATATTCGCAGTTATACGCGGACGATTTCTTCTTTATCAAGCTCCGCGCGCAGTTTATCTTGAAAATTCGTTTTACCGAACAGAACGTGGCGTATATCTATACTACGAAAGAGGAATTGCCCACGTACGGCACGGACACCTTTACCATTTCGCGCGGTATGGTCGGGACAATGTCGGATATCCGCGGAGTCAATACCTGGGTCAATTTCACCGAAACGGAAGACAAAGTTTTGGTGGAGATTCGCTCGAATAAATACAACATCAACCCGATTGCCGTAAAATACGGCGGCGGCGGTCATGCCAAGGCAAGCGGCGCAGCGGTTGCAGACCGCGAAACGGCAATGGCTTTATTAGAAGATTTGAATGCGCTTTCACAAGGAGAATAAATCATGAACGAGAATATGAAACTCATTTTAGACAAAATCAAAGAGTATGACAAAATTTTTATCTTCCGTCACTTCCGTCCCGACGGCGACGCGATCGGATCGACGAAAGGCTTGGCGAGAATTTTACAGCTGACCTATCCCGAAAAGGAAATCCGTTTGCAGAACTGTGATTTTTCCGATTATTTGGCGTTTTTAGGGGGCGAGGATCCCATACAGCCCGACGAAGCGTACGCAGACGCGTTGGGTATCGTTGTGGATACTGGCACGCAGAAACGTATTTCTAATCAGAAATTCACCCTTTGTAAAGAGATTATTAAGATTGACCACCATATTCCCATTGACAATTACGGCGATTATCGGTGGGTAGAGGAAGAACGTTCCTCTTCCTGCGAAATGATTGCGGCGTTTTACGATGCGTTTAAGGAAGAACTGAAGATTGACAAAGAGGCGGCTACGTATATTTATACGGGTATGGTCACCGATTCGGGGAGATTCCGTTTCCGCGACGTTTCTGGGGAAACAATGCGCCTTGCAGGGGTCATTTTGCAACAGGGTGTAGATACCGAACAGTTATATGCGCGCTTGTATTTGAAAGATTTCGAATCGTTCAAGTTCGAATCGTACGTTTATAAGAAAATGAACATCACCGAAAACGGCGTAGCGACTTTGTACGTGACGGAGAAAATGAAGAAAAAGTTTTCTCTTTCTAACGAAGACGCCAGCGCGGCGGTATCGTATATGGATTCGATCAAGGGAGCGCTCATTTGGCTTGCGTTCATTGACAACGGCGACGGATCTATCCGCGTGCGTTTGCGTTCCCGCTTTATCACCGTGAGCGAACTTGCAGAGCGTTACAGAGGGGGCGGCCATGCCTGCGCGGCAGGGGCTACCGTCTATTCCAAAGCGGAGATGAAACAGCTCATCGCCGAAGCAGACGCTATGTTGAAAGAATATAAAGAAAAGAACGAGGACTGGTTATGAGAATATTGATCACGAACGACGACGGAGTAAATACTTTGGGCATACGCCTTTTGGCAGAATGGGCGAAAAAACTGGGCGAAGTAACCGTTGTTGCGCCGAAAGTAGAGCAAAGCGGAAAAAGCCACGCCATTGAATTTGTCCGTGAAGTAGAGATAAAGAAAGTGCCTTTGTTGGACGGAGTAGAGGTGTACTCGATGGATTCCACGCCCGCGGACTGTGTACGGTTTGGTTTTTCGGGCTTAAACCGCACGTACGATCTGGTGCTTTCGGGGATTAACAAAGGCGTCAACGTAGGCGCGGATCTGGTATATTCGGGCACGGTCGGGGCGATTTTCGAGGCGGCGAGATTCGGTGTGCCTGCAATCGCTTTTTCCGCGTTCCCCGACGGTCAGGAGGCGGCGGCGAAATATTTTGACGAAGCGTATAATTATATCGTTAAAAACAATCTGATTGCGGAAAATCCCTTATACAACGTGAACATTCCCCGCGAGGTAAAGGGGATTAGAATGACCCAGCAGGGCTCGGCGTATTTCTCCGATTATTTCATTAAGTTAGAGGGGGATATGTATTTGCAAAACGGCGATCCCATTCCCGACGAGCTCCCTGAGGATTTGAACAGAGATACGGTTGCAATCAACAGCGGATATATTTCGATTACTCCTTTATTGACGACGAGAACGAACATGGAAGTTTTCCATAAATATAAAACGGTGGATTAAACCGCTAAAAACCCCTTAAAAACAAGAAAACAGATCTTTCCTAAGGAAGAGATCTGTTTTTGTTTTATCGTTTGATTTTGGGGCGATTTTGCGGTTAAGACAACGGCTGATAGGCTACGGCCACGTAAGCGGTAGGATTGTAATCCCATTTGCTGGACAGAGTGCCGCCGCCCGTGATATTACCGAACTTTTCTCCCCAACCGCCCTTATAGTTAAGGTATTCTTGGAAATCGTTGTAATGGTTGTAGGTATAGAAGACGTGGAATTCTCCGATTTCGAAAACGCCGTTACCGTTCAAATCTTTCTTTCCGTACACAAGCCGCGCCGCGCCGCGCGTAATGCGCTGTCCGTTGTTGTAAGGGACAATGGCATAAGAGGGGTCGCAATCGGTGCCCGTCGTGCCGATATCCATTTCATGATAGGTCAACGATCCGCCACAGCCCGTGATGTTGGGCAGTTCGGGTTCATAGGGATATTTGCTCGTATTCCCCGAAAAAACGGTGTGATTGAGACGGAGATATTCGCCCCAAACGCTCTCAGCGGGGGTGGTTCTTTTGGACGGGGAGTGATTGATCGGGTACGTTCCGAACGCGTACACGTACGCCGCAACCTCTTCCAAAGTGATGTATGCGCCGTCCTTATAGACGTTAAAAGCCGCGTTGCCGTATCCGTCTACCACAGTGTAGGTCTTGCCGTCTTCAGAGAGCAAAGTTTCGCTGTTGCGGATCAAAAGAGCGCCGTTTTTAGGCTGATATTCGGCGAGGGTAGGGGCTTGGTCGGGCGTTTGCAATTCTCCCGACATAAAGCCGTGCTGACTCCTATAATATGCGTCTTTAGCGTTGACTGCAGGGGTATAGTCTGCGTAAAAATCTGCTTTGGATACGGATACGTAGGGGTCTGTGTCCCAAAAAGTGTCGTCCACAGACGAACTGTCCTCAGAAGAGTTATCTTCAGGCGAGCTGTTTTCTTGGGAAGAATTTTCCGCGGAAGAAGAGCCCGACGAGAGGGGGAAGAATTTGGATATATCGAAATTGTCGCAAGCGGTGAACGAGCCTGAAAGCGTAACGATAACCGCGCACAGACAGCAGAATTTTTTGAAAGAACGCATAGAAAATTTCCTTGGTATGTGATTAATTTTATTATAGCACAGCAAAAAAAGTAAGTCAATGAAAAACGTAGCCGCTTGCGGTGTATGGCTTGCAAAAACATACGACAAAAAAATCCCGTCCTTGGGTTGCCCCAAGGACGGAACTTTGTTAGTTATTAACAGTAACTAGTCAAAAGTTAGTTGTCTTTTACCGTAAGAGCGAAAGAAGCGATTCTTACTTGTTGAGTGCCTGCAACGTCCAATTTCAAATAGGTATAAGCCGTACCTTCGGGCATCTCTACAGTATAATCCGTGTAGGTAGTAGAAGTGATTGCGACTTCTTCAATAAGCGTCCAAGTTTCACCGTCCGTAGAGCCGTAAACGTTAAGCGTATCAACCTTATTCCCTGCATTTAAAGCAAGTGTCTTAATCACTTTTGCAGATTTAATAATTGCGAAACCGTCATGAGTGGAGCTGGAGTACAAGCGTAATTGGGTAGTAAAGTGGGATTCCGTCGTGGTAACGGTCGTATTGTTATCGAGAACATGTTCTTCGTTAGCAGCATATTGCGTACCTGCGGCATAATCAGCAAATGTATAAGACAATACGCTTTCGCCTGCTACGGGAGCGGCTGAAACAGCAACGGTAAGCGTAACAGTTTTGGTAACTTCGCCAAGCGTAAGGGCAGCCGTAAGGGTTACGTTAACAGCTTCTGCGGGAAGCGTGAAGGTAATCTTGTCACCGCTGACAACGGCGCATGCGTTGTCAGATGCCCAAGAGATAGCTACGTCGCTATACGTTTTACCTGCGGTAAGAACAGTGATCTCGGTATTTGCCGTAACAGATGCCGTTGCTTTTACGTTGAAAGATTCTGCTGCCACTTTATAAACATCGGCAAGAGTGTCAGGGGTGCTGTAAGAGATAAGATCAGCATTCTGCATTTGAGGAGCCATCTTATAGTTACCGACAACACCAAGAAGTTTTACCTGATCGCCAACAACGGGCTTTTCGGTAGCTTCGCCGTATTTTACGCCGTCAACATATACACCGTAAACGTAGAAGGTATTGCCTTCTGCGTCAGCAATCGTCATGTTGCCGTATGTGGTGTTTGCAACGTTAACAATTGTACCGTATACGTAATATTTTTCAGTCGTATAATTGGAAGAACTCTGTGCAGTCCCTAAAGCGTTAGCTTCGGGAAGAGAAAGAACTGTTGTAGCGGTTACCGTAAAGGTATAGTTCATAAGTTCGAATGTTTCGGGGATAGCTTCTGCCCAAGCGTATTCAACGGTATCCGTATTTGCAGGCAAATTGTCTGCAAGAACATAAGCAAGGTCGGTAACAGCAATTTCGATACCGTTAGCGAAGTCGTATTCAACGCCGAACGTCGACTCCGTGGTCGTACCGTCAAGGTTGGTGATGGTTATGGTGTAAGGGATAACTTCCCAAACAGCGTTCAACGCCAAGTCAGCTTCGGGCATGGTTTCAGGAGCCGCAGTTTGGATTTCGTTGCCTTCGTCGTCATACGTGAAGGAGAACCAACCAAGGAAGGTTTTACCTTCTGCGGTAAGGTCGGGAAGGTTAAGCGTTGCGCCTGCAACAACTTCGCTCGTTTCATAGGTGCCACCCAATCTAGGATTGCCGTTCATCAACGTCAAGTTGTAATAGACTGCGTTAGCAACGACAGAGAATTCATAATTCGTAAGTTCAAACGTATCAGGAACAGAAGTAGACCATTCGTAGTTCATTGTATCCGTATCTGCAGGGAGATATTCCGTAAGAACGTAAGCAAGGTCACTAACAGTAAGTTCGATACCGTTAGTAAAGTCATATTCAACGCCGAATTTCAATGTTGTAGTTGTACCGTCAATCCCATTGATGGTCAAGGTGTAAGGGATGATTTCCCAAACAGCGTTCAACGCCAAGTCAGATTCGGGCATGGTTGCAGGAGCTGCAGTTTTGATTTCGTTGCCTTCTTCGTCATAAGAGAAGGAGAACCAACCAAGGAAGTTTTTACCTTCTGCGGTAAGGGTAGGAAGGTTAAGAGCCGAACCTACGATAACGGTGCTTTCTTCATAAGTACCACCCAATCTAGGATTGCCGTTCATCATAACCAAAGTGTAGGTAGCTTGGATTTCAAGAGGGAATTGGGAAACCCCCGTGTTTTCAGCGTTGATATAGCTGGTCTTGGAAGCACTTACCGTATCGAAGGTGCTGTATGTACCAAGATAGTAATCGGTACCGCTGATGTTGGTGTACCAGCAGTTGGTTTCTGCGTTATAATCGTAAGCGCAATCGGTTTCTGCTGCGTAGTTAACGGAAACTTTGTTACTATCGTTGAAGTAAACGTTGATGTATTGTTTAACATCGTCTACGACGGTGTAGAACTTGTAGCTGCCGTTAACCTTTTCTGCGTAAATTTTAATAGCTGCCGCTAAGTCTTCGGTCATCGTAAGGTATCTACCGCTTACGCCGCCGTCAAGGTAAAGAACTTTATCGTTCGTTACCTGAACAAGGGAGAATACATGAGCAACCGTTTCATCAAGATTGGGGTTAGCTACAATCGTGAAAGTATAATTCTGCAATTCAAACGTTTCAGGGATTTCTTCTGCATAAGAATAGATGTAGTTAGCGTCATCTGCAGGCAATTCCATTTCAATAGCCCAACCGATACTTGCGATAGCGATGATAATATCAGCTTCGTTTTCAGCGTAAACGTCTTCAACGCCAAACTTTAAGGTCTTATAAACAGAACCGTCTGCATTGTTAATAGTTACGGTGTAGGGGATAACTTCCCAAACAGCTTTCAAAGTCAAGCCGTCTTCGGGCATGGTTGCAGGAGCCGCGGTCTTGATTTCGTTGCCTTCTTCGTCATAAGAGAAGGAGAACCAACCAAGGAAGTTCTTACCAGTTTCCGAAAGAGTGTCGAGTTCAAGAGCCGCACCGTATGCAACTTTAGATTCCGTTATAGCACCGGGCATCATAGGATGGCCATTGATCAACGTTAAGGTAACGTATTTAACGACCGTGAACGTATAGTTCTGAAGTTCAAACGTTTCAGGGATAGGTTCTTTCCATTCATAATCAGCAAAATCCGTGTCTGCAGGCAATTTTTCACTAACAACACCAGCGATAAAATCTTTAGAGATAATCAAATCAGCTTCGTTGTCAGCATAAACGTCTTCAACACCGAATTTCAACGTGGTGGTCGTACCGTCAACGTTATTGATGGTTACGGTGTAGGGGATAACTTCCCAAACAGCTCTCAAAGTCAAGTCTGCTTCGGGCATGGTTGCAGGAGCCGCGGTCTTGATTTCGTTGCCTTCTTCGTCATAAGAGAAGGAGAACCAACCAAGGAAGTTCTTACCAGCTTCCGAAAGAGTCTTGAGGTTAATATCCGTGCCTGCAACAACTTGAGATTCTGTTAAAGCACCAGGCATCATAGGATTGCCATTGATCAACGTCAAGTTGTAGTAAATTGCATTGGAAACGATCGTGAACGTATAGTTCTGAAGTTCAAACGTTTCAGGAATAGACATAGACCATTCGTAGTCCATTGCTTCCGTGTCTGCGGGAAGGTTGTCTGCAAGAACATAAGCAAGGTCGTTAACAGAAATGTCAATACCGTTCGCAAAGTCATATTCAACACCGAACTTGAATACTTTGTCTTCTGCGCCTTCTTGTTTAATCGTCAAGGTGTAAGGGGTAACAGTCCAGCTTGCATACACTGCAAAATCTTCTGCAGGGACAATGGTAGGAGCTGCGTTGCCTTCAGCGTCAATCCAAGCTTTGAATACTTTACCAGTAGCGGTAGGAGTAGTAAGTTCAATAGCAGAACCTTCTATAACTTCAGAGGTCGTAACGGCATTGGGATCCAATCTGGGGTTGCCATTGATAACCGACATGGTAACCTTCTTCAAAAGAGTGAAGGTGTATTCCTTAAGTTCAAACGTTTCGGGGAGTGTCTCTTTAAGGACATAGCCTTCGGGAAGCTCAAGATTTTCGAAAGCCCAAGCCATACCGCTTGCAGCGATGATAACGTCTGCTTCGTTTTCAGAGTAAACGTCTTCAACACCCATCTTAAGGGTCTTATAGGTTGTACCGTTATTATATTTGACGGTTACGTTGTAAGGGATAACTTCCCAGTTTGCATACAAAGCGAGGTCTGCTTCGGGCATAACTGCAGGAGCTGCATTGCCTTCGCCGTCAATCCAACCAAGGAACTTTTTGCCAGTAGCGGTAAGGTTGGTAGGAAGTTCAAGAGTTGTGCCGGGAACAACTTCAGAGGTCGTAACTGCGTTAGGATCTAATCTGGGGTTGCCGTTAATCGTCGTCAAAACGTACTTAGTGGTAGTATCTTCTTCAACGAATACTTCAACAGAGTTCCAGTACTGCGTATAAGTATTAGCATGCGTAATCTTGAAGAAGGTGTAACCGGTTTCAACTTCGATCGTCAAAGTACCGGAGGAAGCGCTGGTTTCAACTTCGACAGTCTTATCATTGCATTCTGCCGTCTTACCGAACGATACGGTGTATTTGTTACCGTCGTAGGTAGATTTTTCAGGGTTATGCGTCAACACGATCTTTCTGATGCTGGAAGCATACGCGGTGGTGTTCCAAAGGGAACCGCTAACGCCATTCTTCGTTCTGAAACGAATCAAACCGTCGGAATAGTTACCGATCTGAATGAAACCGTAACCGATACCGTCAACGGTTGCGCTGCCTTCTTCGGAAGCGTACTTTTCGCTTTCAACACCCAAATCACCAGCCGTCAACTTAGCAGCAGATTGAAGTTTTAAATCGGGATCTGCAGGAGTATCGGGAGTGTCAGGAACTTCGGGAGCAGCCGTGAATTCTTTAATGCAAGCGTTCTTCAACTGTACTTTGCCGTTATAGGTAGCAAGGATACTGTAAAGTTTAACCGTGGAACCAACGCCGGGTTTAGAATCCATCTCGCCGTATTTGATGGAACCGTCTTCGTTGTACAAGCCGTAAACGTAGAGTTCGTTGCCTTCTGCGTCTTCGATATATACGTTGCCGAAAGTCGTGTTAACAACGCTCTTAACGGTACCTTCTACGTAATATTTTTCAGTGGTGTCACCTTGTACGGTCAACGCGAGGATTTCTTTAATCGTCAACGTGGAACCGTCTGCGGGCATAACTGCTTTCGGCGTAACCGTAAAGGTCTTTACGACTTCTTTGCTTTCTTCGCCAACCTTAAGGGTTGCCGTCAAGGTAACCGTGGATTGTGCAGAACCTGCGGTAAGGGTAAGTACGTTACCTTCAAGCGTTGCGCCTTCGCCGGATACGGTGTAGGTGATTGCAACGTCGGGATACGTCGTACCCATTGCAGGAAGTTCTACCGTTGCGGAACCGATATAATCAGCGGAAACCTGAATTTCTTTTTCGGTCTGCTTAAGCTTGTCAGCAGCTGGAACAGAGTTTCTGTCAACAAGACCGATGAGGTGACCTACGTTGCTACCTGCGCTGCTTGCGTTGCTGATTGCGGAAGCGCTGATCGTCGTGTAGTTATTGTAGTTACCGAGATAGAATTCGGTATTAGCGTCGTTTTTATCAATGATCGTCGTAGTGATCGTACCGAGTTCTGCATTCCAAACGAATACGGAAACGGGATCTGCAGCGTAGACAATATTGTCGTGTGCGCCGTCAGCACTTACCTTAACACCGATATACTGCTTAACGCCCGTTTCATCGGTGAAGTAGGGGTAGAATTCCGTCGTGCTGTCAGCCTTGTATTCTACGTAGATGTCGGTTGCTGCTTCAACGTCTTCCGTCGTCTTGAAGTAGAAGCCGTCCATCGAACCTGCAAAATAGAGATCTAACTGCTTTGTGGACTGATAAACGTGATACTTGTACGCAGTACCTGCAACGGGAGCGGACGTGATGGGCGCAGAAACCATTGCAGAAGCCGCTTTTACAACACGTTCAAGATCCGTCTTCGCGCTGTTACCATATTCGTCGGAAAGCGTAGCCGTAAGAACGTATGTAAGGTCTGCGGTCAACAATTCGTCAACGTTTACTTTCGTTACGGTGTCGCCTTTTTCAAGAACAACGCCACTGGTAACGTCAACAGACCAAGCTACAGTATAGGTATAACCCATATACTGGAAGGTGTTGGGAACTTCATAGTCCGCACGAACAGCAGTATCTTTCTCTACGTAGAGATCATAGAGGTAGCCTGCTGCGCCTTTAACGTCTGTTTCAACTTTATCTTTCAATCCAAGCTTATCCAAGATAGGATCGAAAATGCCGGTCGCTTTATCCTTGATAGAGCCAAACGTGCCCGTTACGGAGTCCATCGAACAGCCAGTGAAACAACCGAGACACAAGAGTGTGGCGAGAACGCCTGTCAATTGTTTTTTCATAAAGATATCTCCTTTATTTAATATTTTTTTGTTTTTTATGTTAGTTTGCTTCAACGAAAACGATATCGCTCAATTCGAAAATTTCGACCTGATATTGATTGTTGAAGAATTCTACAAGAC
The DNA here is from genome assembly GCA_015069365.1 of Clostridiales bacterium. Classification (GTDB taxonomy): domain Bacteria; phylum Bacillota; class Clostridia; order Christensenellales; family Borkfalkiaceae; genus Scatosoma. The sequence continues at coordinate 38,448 of SVIT01000001.1, forward strand.
CTGTAAGATTAATCGTCTTGTTGAGGAAATAATCACCTGTGATAAGATTATTATTTTCGTCGTATAATTTCGGGGTACGTACGCTGATCGTTTCATTGCCGCTCTTACAAGTAAGGGTCAATGCACCGTCGTTGTTGCCGCCCGTTGCCGTTGTGTGAACTTTCGTAACAGTGAGATTGTTCATAGAGATAGAGGTCTGCAACGCAAGGTATGCATAATCGTATTCTTTCGTTTCGCCGCCGTCAGCCGTTTCTACGTCGATTTCTACCTTGCTGTTAAAGGTCTCGGGAGTAGTGAGTACGTTGGATACTTCACAGCCCGTTTCAAGGAGCTGAATATTGTTGGGGTTAGACGTATTGAATAAATCGTAATAAAGATCACATACTTGCCAAGACGTACCGTACTGGGATTCGTATCTAGATACTTTACCTACGATACGCACGCGGTTGCCTACCTCCAACAAATCTTCCCCGTCCGTAGAAAGGGTAAATCCGTAATAGATATAGATACCATAGTATCTGTCTTCTACCTCATTATAATCTTCTACGTAAACGCCGTTGTTGCTGTACTGGGTAACCGTACCGTTGAACGCTACGCGTTTGCCTTCGTAATCTTCAATATTCAAACGAAGGTGCTTAAGGTCCATTTCAATCGCTGCGCCGTCATAGAAATCGGGGTCTTTTGCGTCGCCGAAAACGTGTAACTGCAACAAACCTGCATTGTTGATCGCTGCCGTACAAACAGTGCCGTAACGGGTATCGCCCGCTTTAGAACCGACTGCAAGACCGTTTTGCAATAATTCGAGATTCAAATTACGATAGGTGGAAGAACCTTCGGTTTTGTACCAAATCCATACGAGGTATCTTTCGCCCGTGGAGTCTTTTTCCCAAGTAGCGCCGTCCGTTTCTAATATAATTGAAGTCGCGGAGAGCAATTTTTCCTTGGTAAAGGTAGCTGCTTTTTTACCCCAAGGTTCAATCTTACCCGTAGATTCGGGGGTGTTGCAGGCGAGGTATCTCGCCTTTAACACACCGTTTGCATCAATACTGGTAGGAACGTTAAAGTGGGTCGTGTCGCCGTCGATATAGTTTTTAACGGTAACTTCTTGCTTGTTGGTTTCGCTGTTCATATCCAACGTCAGCTGAGCCGCGTAGTCGATAAATTCAGCTTTTTCTTTACCGCCGATTAAACCGCTCAAAGCTTCGCAACCAGTCAAACAACCCAAAATAATACCAAGGAGCAATAGTAAAGATAAAAATTTCTTTTTCATATTGTTAAACCTTTTTGTGCGTGTAATACACTATAATGATAATTATTTGTCGTAACGCTTGGACAATGCGGAAACGGATTTTGCAAATTCGCTTTCGATAAACTGTGCAACCGTCTGACCACCAGTAGGATCTTTGGAGAAGCAGGTTTGGATAAGAAGACCTACTTCGTCACGAGCCGCGGAAGAACCGTGGAATGCGGGGGATACGTAGTAGTAATCTCTCATTTCCATCGTCTTCTTAATAACGGTAGCTTGCAAACGAGCGTTGCCGTCAGCCTTTGCGATTTGTTTTGCGTAGGTTTCGTTATTCATAATCGATTGAACTGCGGAGCAATAACCGTTGTTTAAGGACATTGCGCCCTGGAGTTGAATATCCGTCGTCAAGAATTTAGCAAACAACCAAGCTGCCGCCATTTCCTGTTCGTTTGATTTTTTGAACAAACATACGGAAGGACCCTGGGAAATTACTTTCGGGTCTTCGGGGTTGGACTGAGGGATCATTGCAATGCCTACTTCAAACGGATAGGTGCCGTCATTGTTTTTAGTAGGGCATTGATAACCTGCGCCTGCGGAAGAACCGATGGACATATAGGTGTGAAGTTTCTTAGGATCGGTTTCCTTGAAGAGGTTAGAGGTATAGGTACCGCCGTTCAATTCTTCCGTCGTTACCCAGTCGTTTTGATACCAACCTCTGAATCTTTCAACAAACGCGCGGTTTTCAGCGGTGTTGAAGAGGAAGTGGCTGTCACCCTCGATTGCCGTATAGGGAGTGCCGAGCTGTTCGGTCATCGTGATGAACCAGTTTGCTTCGGAGTCATAACCCAAAGGAATACACTTGTTACCTTTTGCAGCTTCTGCGGTAGCAATCGTTCCAAGCAACGTTTCCATGTCGTCCCAAGTGGTAGGAACTTGGTAGTTGTTTTTTTCGAAATACGTCTTGTTGTAGTACAAAACTTCCGTGGATTTCAATACGGGAAGGGTGTACATTTTGTCGTCGCCGTAAACTTTACCTTCGTTGTAGTAAGCGGGAACGAAATCGTTGATTTGTTCCTGTGTGAAACCAACTTCCGTATTATTGATAAAATCGTCGAGAGTAAGCACTGCTTTCGACTTGTTGTAAAGAGCAACGTGGTCGGGGTAGCAGTATGCAAGGCTGGGCGCGGTACCATTACCAGACATTTCCGTCGTGATTTGGTCGCGAACGCCGGGATAGTCGCCGTAGGAGTTGTGAACAACCTTGATGTTAGGATACAATTCGTTAAATCTTACGATATGGTTGTCAAGAATCGTTCTCAACGCTTCGCCCATCGTGTGGTAGAAAGAGATGGTTACTTCACTGCCGTCGTATGCAACGCTGTTAACGCTGCCGGTAACGACTTTGGTGTTGGTGTAATCATCATTATTGCCGCCGCCAGCACCGGGCAAGAAACTACAAGAAGACATCGCCATAACGTTACCTGCAATCAACGCCGTCGTGGTGATAGAGAGTAAAAGTTTGCTGATTTTTTTCATAACATTACTTCCTTTATATTGTTTTTATTTTTATATTGACTGAACTGTAATAGCGGTGCAGATTAACCCTTAATACCGCTTCTAGAAACGCCTTTCATAATATATTTTCTAAGGAAAATGAAGACCATGAAGAGAGGAGTAGATACCATGGTTACCGCCGCCATTTGAACGGGGAAGTCCGTTTGACCGCCGTCGGGCGCCTTGAACGAGTCGCGCAAACCGATAGTGATAAGATATAGATCTTTGTTTTTCGTAACCAACTTAGGCCACATATAGGTATTCCATGCGCCCATCATCTTGAGGATCGTAATCGAGATCAAGGTGGGTAGAGCAAGGGGAATCATAACCTTCCAAAGATATTTAAGATCGGTCGTACCGTCTACTTTTGCAGCCAAATACAGTTCGTTGGGAATCTGCATAAAGTTCTGTTTTAACAGGTAAATGTAGAAGACACTAACGAGGAAGGGAACGATCAAAACGGTATAGGTATTCAACCAACCGAATTCGCTGACAGTTTGATAGTTGGTGATCGTGAATAATTCCCCAGGAATCATCATGGTTGCAAGCAAGAGTGCAAACAACGTGTTCTTGCCTTTGAATTCAAGTCGCGCGAACGCGAATGCCGAAAGCACGGTGATGATAAGAGAGAGGAAAGTGGATACCAAGCCAACGTAAACGGTATTCACAAACAGCGTCCCGAGGTTTGCTGCGTTAAACGCTTCGGCATAGTTATGCCAGTCGAAGGTACGTGGAAGCAACGTAGGGGTAGCCAAATTATATTCATCCAGCGTTTTTACAGACGAAATCAACATCCAGTAGAAAGGGAACAAAATAATGAACGCCATAATACCGAGGAACGCATACAGACCAACTTGAACAAGGATTTTCATTACCGCTTGTTTGTTGGATACGTTCTTTATATTTTGTTCATGCATGACGCCTTCTACAAGAGCCGACGTTTGGTTTTCAGAAGGTTCTACGGTTTCTTCAACGGTGATTTCTTCTTCGGAAACAACTTCTTCATTGATAGAATCAGACATCGCGCACCTCCTTAATAATGTGTTTTCTTCTTGCTGACGTAAAGATTGATCATCGTTACGACAAAGATGATGGCGAAGAGGATAAGTGCGGCTGCGCTTGCTTCGCCGTAATATCCGTCGGGGATAATCTCATAGATGTACCCAACCATCGTGTTCAATCTGCCTGCATCTGCAACCGGTCCCATCGAATCGCCGAAGATACCGACAATGTTCGAATATTCCTTAAAGCCACCGATAAAACCTGTAATGATAACGTAGGCAAGCATCGGAGAAAGCATGGGAACGGTAATTCTCGTAAAGACTCTCCAACGGGGAGTACTGTCGATTTTAGCCGCTTCGTAATATTGCTTGTTCACGCTCTGTAAACCGCCGAGCAAAATCAAGATTTTGAAGGGCAACGCATTCCATACGGTGTAGATAACCAATACGGCGATGTTTGCAGAATAGGAAGAACCTGCGTTAATCCAGTTGATAGGTTCTACGCCGAAGATACCTAAGATATTGTTCATGATACCCCACGTTTCAACCAAACTTGCGTTAGAGGGCTTACCGACGATGTTGAACATTGCCGCGAATACCATACCGATTGCAATCGAGTTGGTAACGTAAGGCAGGAAGAAAATCGTCTGCAAGAATCTGCGCAAAGGTCTGATTGCGTTGAGGCATACTGCGATAAGGAGTGCTAAGAACGTAGAGATGGGCACGGTGAGTATGCAAAGCAACATCGTGTTTTTCAAACATGTCAAGAAGATATCCGCCTTTAAAACGGTGCTAAAGTTGCCAAAACCGAATTTGAATTTTTCACCGCCAATGACGTCCATACTGTTATAGCCTTCCAACATGGAAATACGCAGAGTATTAAAGATAGGCCATACGGTAAAGATCATCAAAAGAATCATTGCAGGAAGAAGATAGATCCAACCCTTCCATTTGTCAAACTTTAATTTTCTGACGATTAAAGTTTTCCAAAACGCTTGGTAGACCCATGCGCAGAAAAACGTCTGCCAAACCCATTTTACGCAGAAGGTTTTCCAAAAACCTTTCACGAAAACGGTGTTAAGGAAATCAAGTGCTTTTGCCATAACTTACACCTCGAAATAGATACGTTCTTCCGTTTCCGCGTCAAAGAGGAATACTTTGTGAGGTTTCAAATCGTAACGAACCGTCGCGCTGGTTACGTCAATCTTATTGTCAGCGTCTACAATCGAACGGATCACAGGGTTGAGGGAAGCTGCGTTACGGGAAACGACGGAGACGTCGCGGCCCATGACTTCAACGTTGGAAAGTTGGCATTCGAACGCGCCGTTTTCCTTAACGATAAAGCCTTCGGGACGGATTGCAACGGTAACTGCTTTGTCTTCTACGCCTTTTACGTCAAGCACTGCGTTTTCGCCTATATACAGTTTTTCGCCTTCCACTTTGCCCGTGAATACGTTGATGGGGGGCGTACCGAGGAATTTCGCAACGAACAAGTTGGTAGGATTATCATAGATATCCTGAGGTTTGCCCACCTGCTGTACAACGCCCAATTTCATAACGACGATTTCGTCGGAAATACTCATCGCTTCTTCTTGGTCGTGGGTTACGAATACCGTCGTGATGCCCGTTTCTTTCTGAATTCTTCTGATTTCTTCACGAGTCTGCAATCTCAAACGTGCGTCGAGGTTAGACAAAGGCTCGTCCAAAAGAAGAACGCGGGGCATTTTAACGAGTGCACGCGCAATTGCAACACGTTGTTGCTGACCGCCCGAAAGTTCGCTGGGCTTTCTGTCCATCAATTCGTCGATCTGCACGAGTTTTGCCGCTTCGTACGCTCTGTCCAGCATCTGCTGTTTGGTCATTTTGTCCGCGCCGCGCAAGTTCTGCAAAGGGAACAAGATGTTCTGTTTAACCGTCATGTGCGGATACAAAGCGTAGTTCTGGAATACCAAGCCGATCCCTCTGTTTTCGGGGGAGAGTTCGGTAACGTCTTCTTCGCCGAAGAAGATCTTACCAGAAGAGGGCTTCTGCAAACCGCTGATCATGTACAGCGTCGTACTCTTACCGCAGCCGGAGGGGCCGAGCAAGCCTACCAGTTTCCCGTCGGGGATCGTGTAGGTGAAGTCGTTTACTGCGATGACTTCGCCACCCGTCTTTTTGTTACGGCTGGGAAAGATTTTTGTCAGGTTTTGTAATTCTACTTTCATATAACCTCCTGGATAGAATTATCTGTCGTTGATTTATTCTTGTTCGCTTTGTTCGATCGTTTCGGGCTCTGCCGTGCTGTCGAGCCGTCCAAAATCTTGATTTTGCGAAACCAGTTTCTCATGTTCTGCCGTTTTATAGGCAATCAATTCTTCTTCCGAGTCAAAAATCTTTTGACTGGAGTAATCTACAACCGCCGTATCCGCAAGCAAGTCGTGTATTGCAGAGTTGGTCTGTGTGATACAGATCATCACGATTTGCAAAACAAGGAGTAGGAACAATACCAAAGGTCCTACGCTGCCGAGAACGCCAAAGAGCATCATGGTTAAAATCATAACGGGCACCATTGTTTCTATTGCGCCCTGACCCAAAACGGAACGGGTAAAGAGGACTGGACCGGAAATCTTGACGCAGTTCGTCCGAACGACTGCAAGCCCGAAGATTTTCTTCCCCAGCGTTCTGCCGTGCCGTAAAAATAAAGGGATCGTAAAATACAATATCAGGTAGGAGGAAAGAATGCTGATGCTGACAATCGAGAGGCCTAAGGAGAAGATTTTCTCGTAGGTCGCTTGTACGTCTGCGTCTTTACCGAATGCTTCGTTTGCCTTTTCGTATTGCGTCTTTTCCGCATCGGAAAGAGCGTTGTATTCTTCCTGCGTGATATCGAGTTCGATCCCGTATTCTTGCACGTATTTATTTGTATATTCTTCCAACTTCTCAGTGTAAGTATCATATCCGAACGCCGCAGACAGCAAAGCGGCGATCCCCACAACGATCATCGCTGTGAGAATCATATCGAACAAATATGCGGATATTCGTTTCCAAATACCGGCTTTTTGTAAACTGAGAAGTGACATAAATTACAATCCTTTTTACTGCTAAAAATGGAAAGGGGGGCGACGAAAACGAGGTTTTGTTTAGGTCGCGACAATATATTAAAAATATATCGCCTACACATATAATACCACTATTTTCGACAAAAAGCAAATTTTTTTCGCGGTTCTTTGAAAAAAGTAAGAAAAAAATATCTTTTTTTATTAAAACCCTGAAGAACCAAGGAAAAAGAGAGGTCTGTGGGGGCAAAAATTAAAATTCTTCTTGACAGTTCACCGAAAAACGGCTATAATAGCAGGGTAAACCAAATTTTGGAGAAAGAAAAATGGACGTAAAAAATATTTTATCGAAATGCGATCATACCCTTTTAGGGCAAGCGGCAACCTGGGAACAGATCAAAAAAATCTGTGACGAAGGCATGCAATATAGCACGGCTTCGGTATGTATCCCCCCTAGCTACGTAAAGCAAGCGAAAGAGTACGTAGGGGAAAAGCTGGCAATCTGTACAGTCATCGGTTTTCCCAACGGCTACAACACCACGGCGGTGAAAGTTTTTGAAACGGCAGACGCGATTGCAAACGGGGCGGACGAGATCGACATGGTGATCAATATCGGGCTGTTAAAGGCTGGATGTGATACCCAGGTATGCGATGAAATCCGTCAAATCAAGAAAGCGTGCGGTGGAAAAATACTCAAAGTCATCATCGAAACTTGTCTTTTGACAGAGGAAGAAAAGGTGCGTATGTGTAAGATCGTAACCGAGGCAGGCGCTGATTACATCAAGACGTCGACGGGCTTTTCCACAGCAGGTGCGACTCTTGCAGACGTGAAACTGATGCGCGAAAACGTAGGTGCTGAAGTAAAGGTAAAGGCGGCGGGCGGTATTTCGGGCTTGGAAGACGCACAGAACTTTTTAGATCTCGGTGCGGAACGTCTGGGAACCAGCCGCGTTGTCAAGGCGGTGCAGGGCATCGAAGGCAAAGGGTATTAATCAATCGATTATAAATCAGACAAAAAAGGAGAAAAATATTATGGCTATTCCTACACCTCATATCTCTGCAAAGGCAGGGGATTTTGCAAAGACAGTATTGATGCCGGGGGATCCTCTCCGCGCAAAATATATTGCGGAGAATTATCTTGAAAACGCAACGCTTGTCAATAACGTACGCGGCGTGCAGGGTTATACAGGTTATTATAAGGGCAAAAGAGTTTCCGTTATGGCGTCTGGCATGGGACAGCCCTCTATCGGGATTTATTCGTACGAACTGTTCAATTTCTACGGTGTGGAATCGATCATTCGCGTAGGGTCTTGCGGATCGTTCTCTCCCGAGCTCCATGTGCGTGATATCGTCGTTGCGATGGGGGCATGTACGAATGGAAACTACGCTTCGCAGTATAAATTGCCTGGGACTTTCTGTCCGATCGCGGACTTTGACATGGTGCGCCGCGCCGCGGAAGAATGTGAAAAAGCGGGGGTGAAATACCGCGTGGGGAATATCCTTTCCTCGGATATGTTCTACGACGATGCGAACTCTGGTATGGATTGGGCGAAGATGGGGGTTCTCGGCGTAGAGATGGAATCTGCAGCGCTCTATTGTAACGCGGCGCGCGCAGGGAAAAAGGCGTTGTGTATCTGCACTGTAAGCGATTCTTTTATCTATCCTGAAGAAAACACGACGGCAGAAGAAAGACAGACGTCGTTCACAAAGATGATGGAGATTGCGCTTGCGATCGCCGAAGAATAATTATAGGAGAATTTCATGGCAAAACGTACTTTCTTGATCGTTTTGGATAGCGTGGGTATCGGTGCGATGCCCGACGCGGCAAACTGGGGCGACGAGGGCAGCCATACCCTCAACGCCATTAAAAATCATGTGGATTTTTATTGCCCGAATCTGACCGATTTGGGTCTTTTCAACATTGACGGATTAGAGGGCGGAGTGGATTCACCTCGTACCTGCTATGCCCGAATGAGAGAATCTTCCCTCGGGAAAGACACGACGATTGGGCACTGGGAGATTGCGGGCGTGTACTCGCCGAAGCCTCTTCCCACATATCCCGACGGCTTTCCTCAAGAGGTGATCGACGCCTTTGAAAAAGTGACTGGGCGTGGGACGCTGTGCAATAAACCCTATTCTGGAACGGAAGTTATCAAAGACTACGGCGAGGAGCATTTGCGCACGGGAAAACTGATTGTGTACACCTCTGCAGACAGTGTATTCCAAATTGCGGCGCACGAGGATCTTGTGCCCGTGAAAGAGCTGTACCGTTACTGCGAGCAGGCGAGAGAATTGTTGCAAGGGGAACACGGCGTGGGCAGAATTATCGCCCGTCCTTTTGCGGGAGAATATCCTTTCAAACGAACGCCCCGCCGTCATGATTATTCGTTGACGCCGCCGTCGAAGACTGCGCCCGACATCATGAAAGAAAACGGGTTTGACGTCATTTCCGTAGGGAAAATTTATGATATTTTTGCAGGGCAGGGCTTTACCGAAAGTCACCCTACCGTCAACAATCAAGACGGAATGGATAAGACCATGGGTATCGCAAATCGTGATTTTGAGGGACTTTGCTTTGTCAATTTGGTGGATTTTGATATGGTGTACGGACACCGCAACGACGTGCAGGGTTATGCGCGTGCGCTGACGGAATTTGACGCGCGTTTGGGAGAATTGTTACCCCTTCTTCGCGAGGACGATTTGTTGATTATTACCGCTGACCACGGCTGTGATCCGTCTACGCCGTCCACCGACCATTCGAGAGAATACACTCCGATGCTTGCCTATGGTAAGCGATTCAAAAAGGGGGTCAACCTCGGCGTGAGAGAGAGTTTTGCGGATATCGGGGCTACCGTTTTGGAGTGGCACGGACTTTCTGCAGACGGGATTTTCGGGAAGAGTTTTTTAAAGGAGATTATTGATGACTGATCGGGAATTGTTAGAGATTGCCGTTGAGGCGAGAAAAAAATCCTATTCTCCCTATTCGGGGTTCCGTGTAGGTGCGGCGCTTTTGGGAAAGAGCGGAAAGATCTATACGGGCTGCAACGTGGAAAATGCCGCGTACACGCCGACGAACTGCGCGGAAAGAACGGCGGTTTTCAAGGCGGTCAGTGAGGGTGAAAGAGAATTTTCCGCAATCGCGATCGTGGGCGGAAAAGGGGAAGATGTTGCAGATTTTTGCGCGCCTTGCGGGGTCTGCAGACAGGTTTTGGCAGAATTTTGCGACGGGGATTTTCGCGTCGTGCTGGGCACGCCCGACAATATCCGCGTGTATAGCTTTGCGGAAATACTGCCTTTGTCCTTTGGAAAAAATGATTTGGCGTGAGGAATTTTGCGTATGAGAATGTACGATATTATCCAGAAAAAGCGTGATGGCGGCGTGTTGAGCGAGGCGGAAATACAATGGGTCATCGACGGATACGTTCGCGGAGAGATTCCCGATTATCAGATGGCGGCGCTGAATATGGCGATCTATTTTAGGGGAATGAACCTCGAGGAGACGACGGCACTGACGTTTGCCGTGCGCGACTCGGGCGAGTGCTTGGATTTTTCAGATATCAACGGTTTGCGCGTGGATAAACATTCAACGGGCGGCGTTGGGGATAAGACCAGTTTGGTCGTGACCCCGATCGTGGCAAGTCTGGGCGTCAAAGTTGCGAAAATGAGCGGGCGAGGGCTCGGTCATACGGGGGGAACGATTGACAAATTAGAGGCGATCCCTGGTTTCCGCACCGATTTGCCCATTGATGAGTTCAAGAAAATCGTTAATAAAATCGGTATTGCAATCGTTGGGCAAAGCGCGGAGCTTGCGCCTGCAGACAAATTGCTGTATGCGCTTCGCGACGTAACGGCAACGGTGGACAGCCTGCCTTTGATCGTATCCAGTATCATGGGTAAAAAGCTGGCGGCAGACGACGACTGTATCGTTTTGGACGTTAAAACGGGCAGCGGTTCGTTCATGAAAACGCCTGAAAAGAGCAGGGAACTTGCGAGCTGGATGGTAGAGATCGGAAAGCGTGCAGGTAAGCGTATGAGAGCGCTCATCACGGACATGGGTAGGCCGTTGGGGTTTGCAATCGGCAATACGGTAGAGGTTGTAGAGGCGATAGAGACCCTGCAAGGGAAAGGTCCGAAAGACCTTACCGAGCTTTGTATCGCGTTGTCGGCACATATTTTAAACCTTGCCGAAAAGGGCGAGTATGCGGAATGCGAAAGAATGGCGAAAGAGGCGATTGAGAATGGATCTGCTTTGCAAAAATTCGCGGAGATGGTTTCCGCGCAGGGCGGCGACGGGGAGTGGATTTTGCACCCTGAAAAATTCCCGAAAGCGACCTATTCTTACACGGTATGCGCGAAAGAGAGCGGATATATCGTCGGGGTGGATACGGAAAGCTACGGCGTGGCGAGTTTGATCCTCGGTGCGGGACGGAACACGAAAGAGGACGTGATCGACCCGACGGCGGGTATTTATCTTAAGGCGAAGACGGGGGATTACGTCAACGCAGGCGACCCGATCGCTGAATTATATTCTGAAAAGCAGACGGGTTTTGCGCAGGCAGAGGAAAGATTGTTGGCGGCGACCCGTATCAGCGCGACCGCGCCGAAAGCGGAACCGTTGATTTTGGATATTGTCGAATAAAACGGAGTGTACGAAAGAGAAAAATATGGCTAAATTATATTTTAAGTACGGCGCGATGGGGTCTTCCAAAACCGCAAACGCCTTAATCACAAGATTTAACTATGAAGAAAGAGGTATGAAGGTTTGGTTGATCAAACCCTCGATCGACGATCGTGACGGCGTGAATATGATCCGTTCCCGTATCGGTCTGCAAGCAAGCGCGGACGTGATTACGCCCGACAAAAATCTGTATGAGGAATATGAAAAACACAAGGATTGCGACGTGATTATTGCAGACGAATGTCAGTTTTTCACTTCTGAGCAGATTGATCAGTTGCGAAAGATTGTGGATACCTTGGATATTCCAGTATTGTGTTACGGTTTGAGAACGGACTTTTTGACAAAGCTGTTCCCTGGGAGTTTACGATTGTTCGAGGTGGCGGATTCGATCACGGAAATTAAGACGATCTGTAGCTGCGGAAAGAAAGCGATCGTCAATGCCAGAATCGACGGAGAGGGAAAAATTGTGACCGAGGGCGGACAGATCCTGATCGGCGGGAACGATTCTTACGTGGCGATGTGTCATAACTGCTGGAAACAAGCGATTAAAAATCAAAAAACCAAGTAAAGAAAAAAGCCGTGTAAACGGCTTTTTTGTTATAAATTCAAGAAGGAATATGCATACTGACGAAGAGGTAACGGTATGCATAATGAAAAAGCGACAATTTCCGCGTGGGAACGCGGCGGTCAGATTGCAAGGTATATTCTTTTGACGGGCGTTTTGTCCTTTATCGGGTGGGCGTATGAAACGACGTTTATGTTCGTGATGACGGGGCGGTTTGATAATCGAGGCTTTTTGACTCTACCCTTTTGTCCTATTTACGGCTGTTCGCTGTTGTTGGTGTATTTGTTGCTCGGTACACCGACGGAGGGGAGGGGGATTCTCAAAAACGTGGAAAATCCCTTTCGCCGCTATTCCCTTTATCTGGTATTTGCATTTTTGATACCGACCGCGGCGGAACTGTTGGTCGGGTTCGTTTTTGAGCGTTTTTTTGATACATGGCTTTGGAGCTACGCAGGCTTTCCGTTTAATTTTAGAGGATATATCAGTCTGCCTATCTCTTTGGCGTGGATGGGATTGATATTTTTATTTATGCGGTTTTTGTTTTCCCCGATTAAAAATGCGGTCTTCCGTATTGCATCGAAAACGGCAGTGATACTGGCGGTTTTCTTGGTTGCGGCGGTCGCTGTAGATCTTACATTTTCTTTCCTTTCTATATAAAACGAAGGGGGTATGTATGAAATGAATAAAAAAAAACTCTCCGAAAAGGAGAGGTTTTTGTATGTTCAAAAAAGTTTTAAGATTCCAACGGAAGCATGTCCTCGGCAGAGGAATCTAAAGGCGCGGATTCGGTTTCTGCAGACTCGGTTTGCGTGGGTTCAATGACCGCAGGTTCTGCGACGGCTTTTTGCTTTACGCAAGCCTTTAATAGGAAGAACATACCCGTACCGATCGCCACGAACGTGATATAGATAATCGGTTGTATAACGGGATAGATCGTAACTGAGCCGATGGAAAGCTTGATATTAAACAGCGATCCCGCGAAAGGTACAAGCTCTGCCGCCGTCTCTTGGTCGAACATAAACAGATAGTTGCAATAGAACCAACGGTTGTCCGTTGCCGCATAGATCGAGTTGAACGTCGTCCCCAACACGAAAATAATCAAGTAGTATCCCGTGAAGTAGAGGATAAAGCTCTTATAATCTTTCATGGTAATCGGCTCGAACACGCCCAAAATCAAGGCGAGCAGAGGAACAACGATAACGTTGTTATGTTCTACGATATAATGGATATTTGCCTTATTGAGAATACCATTATTTTCAACGTCCATAACGAGTGCCGCGATAATACCGCCCGCCACGTTGACGAGGATATTAAAGAGGAACATTCTTCTGTTCTTCGTCGCGATGGAAATAAAGATGAGATACGCAGCGATGTTGCAAAGCTGGAGAGGCATTCTCTTACAGGTCAATTCCCCCAAAGAGGAGAACAGTTGATTAAATTGCAAAAGCAACGAAAGAGAAAGGATCAATACCAGTATGTATCTATCTTCCATCGGACGCTTTTTGAAGATCAAGGTGAACACCGTAACTTCCGCGATCATAAACAAAAGCCAGAGGATATGCATCGGCTTCATAAACGAGAAGATGACGTTCGTATGCGTGTCGAATATTCCCTCAAGCGCGTACACAGGCATGATCGAAAAGATACAAAGCACGAGAATAATCGCAAACGGGAAGATATCCTTTTTCGCGAATTTCCATACGTTGATATCGCGGAGGAATATAAACGCGATCGTCGCGAGCTGCACTAAAACGGTACCGAAGAATAAAAATCCTCTAAATACGCCGTTGCGCAAGGTGTTGGGAATAAAAGCAGGGAAGAAGCGAATATCGCAGATACCCGTGCCTTCAGGCGACGTGAAATACGGCAACATTTCCCCAAACAAACACGCGAAAATAATTGTAACGGGCAGGCAGAAATAAATCGCAATTTTCTTAAACGTCGGCCGATCAAAATAGACTGCGATGGGCAAAATGATGAAAGAAACGTAGTTAAGCCAACGCATAATCATTTGGAACGGGCTGAGTCTATGATCAATATTTCTGATCCCGATTACAAAGCCGTCTGGCATCAAAATACCGATAAACGTGAGTACCATGTACGCGACGAGCAGGCATTTTGATAGTTTTAGTTGTTTTTCTTTTTCCATAATAAATTGCATAAAATACCCCTTTTTTTCGGTACACCCCATACCGAAATGAAACACTCCAAAACCAATTATAGCACAAACAAAAAAAGATATCAACTATTTTTAAGATATTTTTTTAATGCTGCAAGACATGGGCGATTTTTGTATAATTCCAACTGCGTTTCAAGGGGGAGTTAGAGATTAATTTGTCGTTATTTAGCAGAATTTGCAGGAAATATAAAAAAATGTATTGCTTTTTGTTGATAAAAGTGATAAAATAATGTTATCATGCGTTCTATATATATTGATGGACGGGGTTGCGCTCGAAAAGATAAAGATAGGCGAATGATAACGTCTAAAAACATATAAGGTTACAGCGGAGGGAACAAACATGGGGTTGTTTAGCAAAAAGCCAAAAAAGACACAGGAAGAAATCCGAAGAGAAACGAAAGAGAAAGCAGTGAAAACGTCGACTGATTTGTCGATGCAGATCATGACCTTGACCAAGAAGAAAGATATCTTTCAAAGCAAGATGATCGAGGCAAGAAGAAAGGGTTTGAAAGAGCAGGAAGCGCAGGCAAGAGGTTTGTTAAAGCAGACCATGGCTTCGATCAAAAGAGTGCAAGGCATGCTGATGACTCTCGAACTGGCTATGGAATCCAGAGATTTGGCGGAATTGAACGTAAGATGTCTGGACGCGATCGGTACTTTGTCGCAGGATATTATCGGGTCCAGCCAACAGACAAGCGCAGGCAAGGCGAAGAAAATCAACGAAACCTATCTTCGTGCGAGATACGAATCCGCAAAGCAGGCGGAAACGATCGACGGAATGTTGGCTGTCGGCGAATATGCGTCGGTTGCAGCGCAGGACGATAGCTTGTATTCGGAATTTGACGATGAGATCGACGGTATGATTGAAGACGCAGACAGAGCAGACCGTATGTTCCCCATGGATAGACAAAGATTTTAAGGTTGGGCGTGCAGATGAAGAGCTATAAAGAATTTAAAAAAGACTTACAGAGAAAGAAAGAAAAAGAAGAGACCATGCGCGAGTTGAAAGGGGCTATGAAGACTCTTGAAAACAAGCGTGAAAATTATAAAAAAGAAGCGCAGGCAGCCATGAAGAACGGGAACACTTCCCGCATGAACGTCATGATCGCGCTCATGAAACAGGCTATGTTCAACCTGAAATTGACGCAGGACATGGAGGCAAACTTCATTCTCGCCAACGATATGTTGGAAATGCAGAGCATGAACAAGCGTTTTGTAAAATCGTTGGATTCGGTTATGAAAAACGTATACAAAACTTGCAAAGCGATCCACGTTCAGTCCAGCGAAAAGAATTTCACGAAAGCGTTATATTTGCAGACGCAGACTTCCAGCGAGCTGAAAGAAGTACTGGGCGCAAACAACATTATGTTTGCCGACAGTGTAAATACCCTTTCGGATATCAGTGACGAAGAAGTGAAAGAACTGTTAGGAGAAGGCATTGCGCTTGAAGAAGAAAAAGAGGATGCAGAGCTTGACGAGCTTGAACAGGCGTTCAAGGGACTTATGAACAAACAGAGCCCCTCCAAAGCGGCTGTCATGGAAGGCGGTTCGCCCAAGGCGAAAGCACCCGCTCCCGCGCCTGCTCCTAAGGCGGAGGCACCCAAGGCGCCCGCGCCCAAAGCGGAAGAGCCGAAAGCTCCCACGCCTGCTCCTGCTCCCGCACCTGCACCGAAAGCGGAAGCGCCTCAAAATGCGGCGAACGGGGAAGATGCGAAGCAGAAGAGACCTGAAGACGAGTTGTTGGAAGGTGAAGGCGGCGAAGGCGGTTTTATCTGGGATAACATTCCCACCATCGGTTTTGACGATATCGCTGGGTTGGAAGAGGTAAAAGAGGTCGTAAGAGTAAAAGTGCTTTTGCCTTTGAAGAACCCTGAAGCGTTTGCAGGATATGAGAAAAAGAGCGGCGGCGGTTTGTGCTTATACGGCCCTCCGGGCACGGGTAAGACGATGATTGCGGCGGCGATCGCGAAAGAGATCGGCGCAAAATTCTGTTCCGTTAAACCCTCCGATTTGTTACAGCAAGGGGCGGGGAACACGGAAAAGGCGGTTAGAACGTTGTTCAGCCAGGCGAGAAAATTCCCTTGCGCGGTTATATATTTCGACGAAATGGATTCCATTTCTCCCAAGTCCACCCGTTCGCAGTACGCAAAGCAGTTGCGTTCGGAATTCTTGGCACAGTTGCAGGGGGTTGAAAGCTACGGCAAAGACAAGGGCAATATTTTGTTTTTGATCTGCGCAACGAATAAGCCTTGGGATATTGACAGCGCATTCTTGCGTCCTGGCAGATTCGGTACGAAGGTGTACGTTGGTTTGCCCGACGCGCCCGCAAGAGAATATATGGTCAACAAGCGTATTGAAAAAATCGCGAAGAAAGGTATTGTAGACATTCAGGACGATTTGGATATCGCCAACGTCGTTGAAAAGACGAACGGCTTTAACGGTTCGGACATCACCAACCTCTTAGACCGTATCGAAGAGCTCTCCATCATCAGAGGGATCGAATCGGGTGAAAAATACATCGGTAACGCGGATTTTGAAAACGCCCTGAACGATATTCATTCCTCTGTGCAGACGGAAGATTTGATCAAGCTCAAAGAATGGAGAAACGAAAACGATAAATAAGGAGAGAAGCGATGGGATTTTCTATTGCTTACATAAAAGAATTATACGAAAAAGCGTATAAGGAAGGTGTTAAAGCGAGCGAAACAAGACATTTTGCCGTGGCGAAAAAGAAATTGTACGAAGCGGCTGTTTACGCTAAAAAGTTAGCGCAAATGGATCCTGCGAACAGCGATATGTACGAAAGACGTGCGGAAAAGCTGAAAGGGATCTCCGACAGTATTGACGTAGAGGCTTTAGAACCTGCTCCTTATACGGCGCAGACTCCGCAGACCTCTTCGGGATATTCGCGTGGGGGAAATCAGGCTGGGCAACAGCTTGACAGCCAAAGCGGTGCAGGGGAGGATATGAGTTCGTTCTACACCTTCTTTGAAGCGTCCGAGCTGACGGACGGTTTTGAAAGTGTTATCGGTCTGGAAGAGGCGAAAGAGGCGGTGACGGAATACGTTATCAATCCGATCAAATATCCCGACGCGTACAATTATAACTTTATCAGTAGCAAATGTATTTTGCTCGAGGGGCCTCCTGGAACGGGTAAAACGACGTTTGCGAAAGCGGTTGCAAAGGAGATTGAACAGCCTTTCGCGCTCGTGAACGTTGCCTCGCTTGTCAACTGTTACGTAGGCGAAACGGGTAAGACGATCGACAAGGTGTTTAACAGCTTGCGCGATTACGTAGAGAGAAACAACTGCGGTCTTACGGTCTTCTTTGACGAATTTGACGAAATTGCAAAAAGCCGCGGCGGCGACGACAAAGCCTCGCAGACGGCTGTACCTGCATTGCTTAGAAACTTGGACGGCGTAAAAGAGAATAAGAATTTCTTGATTTTGGCGAACACCAACTGCCGCGATTCTTTGGACGCAGGTATTTTGAGCAGATTTAGAAGAAAAATCTTCATTCCTTTGCCCGACGCGAATATGCGCAAACAGTTCTTCACGAACAAACTCAAGCAGCTGGAACCCGAATATTTCGAGCAACTGGATATGGAACAGCTAGCAGAGGCGTCGGAAGGGTTAAGCGGACGTACAATTACACAGATTTGCGACGATTATCTGCACTTTATCGGCGGCGTTAAGGCAGGGCTTAGATCGTGTGACGATTTCAACGCTGCGTTAATCAAAATTTTAATTAACAATCAATAATCAATAGGACGGCTACAATCATGAAAAAATGCAATAGTTGTAACGGAATACTGGAAGATGGCGACGTCTTTTGCCGTTTTTGCGGAAAGAAGGCGGATAACGCCGACGGCTATCCCGAAGAGAGCAAGCCGACGGAGAATATCACTTCGCTGTTCTTGAAATATGCAGGTTACATGGACGCAAACGTTTTGTATAAGGTAGCGCTTGCGAAAGAGAAAGGACTAATCAAGAGTGAGTTCCCTGGCGAAGCGGAAGAAATCTACAAGGTATTGTCGTTTAAGGGACATTTGGACAGTATGTATCAGTACAGCTGTCTGTTGCTCAACAAGACCGAACCTGAAGTGGAGTTGGCGTATAAGTGGCTGAAAATCGCGGCAGGCAAGGGACACGTGCCCAGTATCAATATGTTGCAGATATACAACTGGAGAGACGTCGGGGTGAAGAGTCACGTTGCGCCCCAAGCGCCGCAAGGCACGCAGACCCCTCCTCCTCCCATCGTTACGGACGAAACGCCCATTCAGCCGATACAAATCCCTGCAAGCGGGGATTCGTTTGCAGAGAAAGTCAACAACGTATTGCCTGCGATCGTCATGATCACCTCGACCAAGAGAAGGGGCAGACAGTGCGAGATTTCTTGCGGTTCTGGCTTCGTGATCGAAAACGGCTACGTCATCACGAACGCACACGTTATCGGGAACAATCCCGACTGTATCGAGGCGCGTTTCGAACCGTCCATCGACAGACAGTCCCATTTGCTGTACCCAGTCGCAATCGAAGAGGATTACGACCTTGCGGTGTTAATGTTTGCCGATGCGCATACGGATAGATTCTTGAATATGAAATGCGTAGGGCTGAATACCAACCCTGTGGCATACGGTCAGGAAGTATTCACAATCGGCAATCCCTTGGGGATCGGGCTCAGCGTCAGCAAGGGGATCGTTTCCTGTCCCGACAGAGCCTCGAATTATCCCAAGCGTGTAAAGAGCGTTATCCAAACGGATATCACCATCAATCACGGTAACTCTGGCGGGGCGTTGTTCGACGCGAACAATCAGGTTATCGGCGTTGCAACCTTTGTACCAAGCAAGAGCGAAGGCGGGATCGGTATGTGTATCCCCGCTGTATATATTAAAAGCATTATAAATAAATTTTAAGGAGTAACTGATATGGCTACGAAAGTAAAGAATGTAACAATAAGAGTAAATAACGAATACGTTATTTGGAACGAAGACATTGAGAACATCGTAAGAGACGCAACGTTGATCGTTGAACCCGGCTGTGTGGGCGTTTATATTGTAGACGGTATGCTTAAGAGTATCAACCCTGCGGGTAAATGGTTGCTTAAATCGAAAGAAGAGGATAAGCAGAAAAGCTCTTTGCAGTTGATCGGTGTAAACACGGACAAGACGTTTGAGATTCGTTGCGGCGCAGGGAATATTCCTTATAAAGATTTTGAAATCAACGTAGAAACGTTGGTAGGCGCGCACGGTTCGTGCAAGATCAAGATTGCTCAGCCTTGGCTTTTGTACACCACGATGGGTAAGGCAAACGTTACGGCGGAAGAGATTGATCAGTATATGAAACAGAAGCTCAGCGAAATTATGACGTCGACGTTGGCGGAAGTATTGCAGAGCTACGATTACGGCAACGTTGCAACGCAGCAGTCGGAGATCGCGGATAAGCTGGCACAGAAATGCGCGGTTAAGTTGAACGATATCGGTGTTCAGGCAACGGATTTCACGCTTGCAGGTATCAAATTCACCGAAGAATATCAGGCGCAGCGTAAAGAATTTTTTGAGGCGCAGAACCGCAAAAAGGCTGAAAAAGCGGCAAGAAGAGAAAAGGAAAGAGAACAGCAGGCAGAGATTGATAACTTGATCGCGATTGCAAACGCAACCCAGCAGATGAATATCGACAATGGTATGGCGAATCAGGCAAACGCACCTGCAGCACCCGTTCAAAACGATTTTAATCAGCCTGTTAAATATTGCAGCAGATGCGGTATGAAGATGGCGAGCAACGCAGTATTCTGCCCTGGCTGCGGATATAAGGTTAAATAAGATTAAGATAAGGAGAATAAAAAAATGGCTTTTTTTGGATTATTCGGTAATAAGGAAAAGAAAAATACGGAAGCGGCAAGCTCGGGTAAGAAAAATATTTTGAGCTTGATTCAAAACATTAAATTGAACTGTAGAAATGCGGAAGCGGTTGCCGCTTTAAACAAAATTGAAGTGGAAATTCAAAGCCAAGGCGAAACCTCTGACGTAAACGCGATTGCGTTGGGCGGGGAAATTCAGCGTTTACTCGCAGAAGCAAATACGTACATTTTAAAACAGCAATATCCTACGGCGATTGCAAAGCTGAATACGGCTTTTAACAAGGCGGTTGACAGACATCAATATTGCAATTTCGGCGGTACGATGACGAAAGCGGACAAGGCTGCTGCAGACAAAGCGAAGAAGATGATGGATAAGCTCGCAAGCCAAGCGGTTAAGACGAGAGCGGAAGAATTGCAGGAACAGATCGACCAGACGACGGCAGAGTTGGCGGCGTTGCAGACGGAATTCGAGCAGTTGAAGAAGCTTCACGAACAGAAACCCTCCGACGCGTCCATTACTTCGCGCGCAACGGCTGTACGTGTTAAAATTCAGACGACGCAGACCTTGCTCACCAACCTTAACGTTGAAATGCAGAAAGAAACCGTTGATACTTCGATTGTGGAAATCGCGGCTGCAAACGCACAGATGGTGGAAGGTAGAACGCATGACGAAGCGGAAATGGCGGTTAAGAGAGCGAACGTTATGGCGCAAAACGAACAGATCAAACAGACCCAGACACAGGTCAACGAAGACCTTGGCTTGTTGGGTTCGGCTGTGGGCGCGATGGATCCTTTCGCAACCGACTTGAACGCAGGCGTAGCGGCTTTCGATCCTTTTGCGACCGATTTGAATGCAGGCGCGGCTATGGGTATGGGTACGCAGGCTGGTCAAGCGACGCAGGCTCAATACGGCGGTTTCCAGGCAAGCGAAGTGGGTACTGCGCAAATGGCTGCTGAAATCAAAAAGACGATGCGCGCGATGGAACAGAGTATTGAAATGTACGAAGATAAGATCGAAGAAGCGAATGAAGACTTCGAAGATTACAACCTTCAGTTGAGACGTTTGTTGGAAAAGAGAAAGACGGCTTCTCCTGCAGATTGCTTGGTGCTTGATGGGCAAATCGACCAAGTACAGTCCCGTCGTAACGGCGTTACCAACAAGATTATGAGATACAGACAAGCGAAAGCGGAACTTAGCGATAAGCTGTCCTTGATGGATAAACTTGCAACACAGCAGGATTTGACCTCCACCAATGCTCAGATCGAAAAATTGACGAACGGAAAGTTTGCGGATTTCGCAGGCTTGTCCATGTTCCTTAATGATTCCGTTAAGGAAAGCAACCAGAAGCTTGAAGAGATCGGTATTGCACACAATATCGCAGAAAGCGAAGAGATTATGATGGGTTCTGCATCAGGCGCTTCGGCGGCTCTTTCGGATGCAGGTCTTGTTAAGGATGAACATAAGTACGACGCGTTGATGGAAGAATTGACGCCTACGCCCAGAACGCTTGGCTAATCGAGGAAAAGCAAATGAATATTCAATACGTTCTACTTGCGGCGAAAACGATGGCGGATAAGGCGGAGAAAGAGGCGTCCTACGGGATGGCTTCCGCTGCGCAATCGTATAAGACGGCTGCAAAAAAATATAGAGAGGCTGCGACCTTGGATCCTTCTAAAAAGGACGAATATATCGCTTTGGCTGAGTCGTTAGAGGCGAAAGCGGAAGGCGCGGTCAACAGACCTGCGCAACAGCAAAATGCGGGCGGCGGCAACGCTCCCGCAGGACCTGGAAAACCCGTTCAGAAAGCGGCAACTGCGACGCAAACTGCTCCGAATCCTCAAACGGCAGGGGATAAACCGCCCGTAACGGTTGAGGAAGCCTTGGCAAAACTGAATGCTTTGACTGGGTTGACGGGGGTTAAAGAAACGGTGCAGGCATGGGTATCGCAGATTAGAGTCAACCAAATGCGTGCAAGCATGGGGCTGCCTGTTCCCGAGGGGTTCTCGTATCACTTGGTATTCACTGGGAATCCCGGTACCGGTAAAACGACGGTTGCAAACCTCATGGCGGATATTTATCGCGCGTTGGGGATTTTGAAGGGCGGTCAGCTGGTTACCACGTCCAGAAGCGATCTCGTTGCTGGTTACGAGGGGCAGACGGGTCAAAAAACGCGTGAAAGAGTAGAAGAAGCGTTGGACGGCGTACTGTTTGTCGACGAGGTTTACGCGCTTTGCGGAAACGGACGCGACAGCGGTAAAGATCCCTTCGGTCAAGAGGCTATCGACGAGCTGCTGATCGCTATGGAAAACCATAGAGACAGACTGGTCGTTATTGTTGCAGGATACACCGATTTGATGGAAAAATTCATGGACTCCAACCCTGGTTTGAAGTCGAGAATGAGCAACGTTGTCGAATTTGACGATTACAATGACGCGGAAATGCTCACCATCTTTGAAAATCAGTGTAAGAAGCACAAGCTCGTTTTGACGAACGGCGCGCGCAGTATGCTCAAGGCGTACTTTAAGCATTTGTACGACACCAGAGATAAAAACTTCGGTAACGCGAGAACGGTGCGTAACACCTTCCAGCAGGTCTTCATGGGTCAATCCAAACGCTTGTACAAACTTAGCGAAGTGCAGGATATTCAAGATTACGAACTGATGACAACTTTGACGGAATCGGACGTTGCGTTTGCGACTTCGCAGGATAACAACGGCATTTCTCCCGAATACAAAGAGATCCAAAACAATATCACGGAAGCGGGTATTCAGGCGGATCTTGAGCAGGGAGAATACGGCAAAGCGGCGATTGCGCTTTGCTCCAGATTCGAGGGCTTGTTTAAGCACGTCTACAAACTGAACGGCGAATTGTACGAAATGATTAACGAATTCAGAAGCAAACAAAGAGAATTCAGTATCAATCTTACGAACAATAACTATGACTGCCTCTACCGTATCCGCACGTACAGAAACAATTTCGTACACGCAAATCTTGCGGGACAAAGCATTTCTCCTGCAGACATCAAAGAGGGGCTCCGCATTCTCAAGGTGCTCGAAAAAGAGTAATTTTTATAGGCGATTAATACGTATAAACCGCTTGGCACTTGTTGCCAAGCGGTTATTTTTTTGTGCGGAGTAAAGCATTAAAACGAGTATACCATGTACGCGTTGAAAAAATGCATGGTACCATGTACGCATTGAAATAAAACGAGGGTACCATGTACGCGTTGAAAAATAGTTGGATACCATGTACGCATTGAATATTTTTCATGGAAAAACCTGGGGGTAAAAAAAGCGCAAAAATGTGAAAAAAATGTGTAAACTTGTCGAAATTTTTTTGACATAAATTCGGAAATATATTATAATGTATATAATATACCCAAATAAACAATGTAGTGGTTCTCATTAAAAAGCGAATGAGAACGCTATCTTTTTAGGAACGGGTAATCACGGCGAGACGGTGCAGATGGAAATTATAAAAGATTTTTACAAACGAAGACAACCGCATAAATTTTTTTATGCCAAAGAAATGAAAGTCCGTTCACGGGCTTACGGGGAAGAGGTTCACCGTGAGTTCACCGATTGGCAATCGTACTTTTTTGAAAAGCGCAAGGCATACGGCGACAGATTCGTTTTATCCGAGTTAGAGGATCTTTTCGGGTACGAGCTACAAAGTGAAATGGGCTTGGACAAAGCATTATCGCCGTTGTGCTTAGAGGGGACACGGTTCGAGCTTCGTCCCGACGGTTATATTTCCGTCAGAGGCAGACGTAGCGGTCTGCACGTGGGGAAAGAGATCAAGGCGGGCGCGCTGTTCCATATCCCTGAAGAAAGGGAGACGGTTAGCGGTCTGGCGGTCATCGGCAAACCGGACGGCTCGGATGAGATGAAACTCAGCGTATATTATTGGCGAAAGGGGGACTTTGAGAAACAGAGCTTTGACTCTGTTCCGCTTGCGCCGACGCTGGACGCGAGTAGTCATCTGTTCTGTTTAGGAAGACATATATTTTTGATACATAATTCGGTGTTGGATTATTATTACATCAACACGGAGGAGAACCGATTAGAAAGGGTTGCAATCGGGGAAGACGGAGACAACGAAACGTTTGATTGGTGCAAGTTCGTTTCCCCCTGTCTTGTGACGAACGGCAAAGGGGACGTCTTTTGGATATCCGATCAAGACGTGTACACTTTCCCGATCGGTTATCCGAGAAAGCTGGCAACCATCAAAAACAACAAAATTGAAAAGCCCTTGCATTTATTCGGTACGGAAGACGGCGTAGTCATCTACAGAAAACAGCGGGGCACAGACACGGTAGTGTGCGCCAAATATAAAAAGGCGGGCTCCGGTCGGTACTTGGCTCAGTTGACGAGCACCGACGAATAAACGCGAATAAAAAAGAAAAGAGAAGACTCAAGGAGTAATGAGCTATGATTGATAAAAATGACGTCAAAATGCCTGTGCAAAAGGAGAACATGAACAATCTTTTGGCAGACAATTCCAGAAGAATGCAAGTTGAAAAACTGCTCGAGTTGGTAAACGATGCGGAAAACAAGCAAGAATTGCGTTTGAAATCCGATTATTATTCCCGTTTCCATTGGTTTGGGAACAATGCGGGGAGAACGGCAAGCAGTTACTTTTCTTATCAGGAAGAAGCCGTTTACGACTTCATTTTCAACTTGAACAAGAGCGGTATCTTGTCCGACCAGGTAGGTATGGGTAAGACAATCGAAGCAGGCATGATCATCAGTGAGCTTGCCAGCCGTAACGAGCTGCGTTCCCTTTTGATTATCGTTCCCAATGAAATCATGGCGCAAAAATGGGAATACGAGTTAGAGGAAAAATTCGGCGTTAAGAAGCACGTTATCGAGGCGGTAGAGGGGGACCAGTCCAACCAAGTCTATCCCGAAGTAAAAGCATTGAAAAATTACGACGATTTCTGCCGTTGTATTTACGAGTGTATCGCTCACGAAAACTTCGGCGATTTGAACGAGGAAAACTTCGAACATACCTATACTCCGAAGAACGGCGCGGAAGAATCTTTGGAAACGGTCATCAAGAGATTTGTCGAAGAGGATATCAAAAAAGCCGTTGACATGATCAACGACGGTTTGTCCACGGAATACGACGTCACCGTATCTTTCAACGGTCAGCAGTTCTCCATCGTTGGGACAAAATTCAAGCGTAGTTACGTATACGACCAAAAGGGAGCGATTGCGGAGTTCTTGAACGGCAGACAGAATCAGCGCCAGCTGGACAGATACGTCAACGCGTCGAGATTTAAGACGAAATACAAAGAATTGATTACGGGGGAACTCAACGCGCTGTATACGCTCGTGGGGGATTATTTCACGACCATTCCTGAAACGATTTCTACGATTTCCAGCAGTATGACCGAAAAGTATCCCATTTTGGTTATTCCCATTGCATATTCCAAGCACGAGGGCGACAAGGTTTATTTGGAAGAATTCTTAAACCGCGCGCTGTTGCCTAAAATTGAAAATTACAGACATAAGTACAACGTTAAGGGCGAGGACGGCAAGATTGTAAGCGTATACGAGGATTACCGTATTATCGACTTCTTCATCGACGTTGCTTACCAGACGATTATCGTCGACGAAGTCCACGATTATATCGACGTCAGCGCGAAGATGGAAAGAATGTCTTACCACAACAACGGCGGGTATAACAGCTATCCTTCCAGCGTATACAACCGTTACGAGCTGTTTGACGATTATTATTTCATCAAGAAGAGCAGTTTGTATAAAAAGCTGAAAGACCTTGCGGACAAGGCAAACAGAAAGATATTCCTTACCGCAACCCCGATCAAATCGGATATGGTGGACTTCTATTTGCTTACCTTGCTTGCAAGTAACAAAGACGCAGAATCGTATGAAAAGGTAAGAAAGAGTTTGAGCCAAGACTTTTCGGACAGCGAATCGCGTGAAAATGCGATTGAAGAGCTGTACCGCGATTTCACGGACTGCGTACAGGAAGTAACCGCGCACCATTTCAGCGGTTTCAGCAGCCGCTTCTTCGTTTTGGAAAAGGATGAAAACGGCAACGATATCCCTGGCAGATACCGTTATCCGTACTTTAACAACTCTTTCCTGAAAGCCAATTTCCACAACGAAGATTTGATCAAAGATTATATCTTGGGCCAGATCAGCTATATGTCCGTTGAAGAAGTTATCATGGAATTGATTTTGGCATATACGGCGGAAATGAGCGCCGAGGGAAAATCTGTGCCCGGTATCGTCAACTTGATGAAAAACTTGAGAACTCTCCTTGGCGGAAACGCAACCGAGTTCCAGACCCGCGTCATCTTCAGATGTTTGTTTGACAATAACTTAAAAATCCGTTTTGAAGAAGACTTCACCAACGCGGACGGCAAGGCGATCAAGAGAATCCGTGAATTGCTCGAACTGGAAGAAGGTGCAAGAAAATGGCACAAGACGTACAGAAAGTACGGTATCCGCCATACCCGTCACCAGACGTATAATTTGAGCAAGTGCGAACAGCTGGGCAAACTGAGCGCAAACAGAATCGAAAGATATCAAAATCTTCCTATCTGGCCTCGCCGTGACGGGAAAGTCATCTTCTTGATGCGTGACGATATTTTCTTCGACTGTTTCCTTAACGTACAACGTGAGCGTAAAAAGTGGGGCAACAGCGAAGTTCGCGTGGAAGACCTGCCCAACTATGACAAATTCAGCGGCAGCGCGGAACAAAAGCAAGAACGCTTTGAAAATGCGTTGGCGATCTTCAATTACATCAACGATGCGATGAGCGGCGGCGACGAAACGTATCACGAACCTAAGGGTATCAAATACGATTCCGTTGACCTTGACGACTCGAAGGTAGTGGATTATAAACTGGCGCTTGTAAACAAGCTGATGACGGGGGAAGATCGGGCGCTCGGCGCGGTCAGCAAGAAAGTATTGCTGTTCGTAGAAGAGGGGCGTGAAAAGATCGCGGAATGGTTCCGTTATCAAAAATGCCAGCCTCTTTATAAGGGTGAAGAGTTAGATTCTGCGAAGCTTGCGGAATATCAGCAGAAATGGATGAATTACGACGTCAGAGACATTGCCAGCGACTGGAAAGTTTCTGAAGACGCCGAATCGCTGAGCCGTGAAGAAGGGAACGTATTGATCATCATTGACCCGAAGAGATATGAAAAGGGTGTCGACTTGCAGAAAGCAGACACGATTATCAACTTTGACATCAACTACTGTCCGTTGAAGATGGAACAGCGTATCGGGCGTATTGACCGTATCCGTCCCAGCGGCCAGAGCCAAGGCATCAACATTATTTCCTTCGTTCTCCTCAACGACATGAGCGGTTTCATCATCAACTTCTTCGCAAACGAACTGAAGATGTTTACGCAGTGGATGGGTGAAACGACGGGTATCGTTTCCGTTCCCGAGGAAGAAAATTCTAAGGCTTCGGATAAGGGCGAAGACGTTTCCTTTGAAGGAAAGGTCTACGATTTGGAAAAATATTACAAAGCCATCTACAACCTTTGCAAAGAGAATATTTCCGATGCAGAGATTGATGAAATGGCAAGAGCGTTCAAGACGCGTTTCGGTCTTTCCGAAATCGAATCCAAATTGGATTTCACCTTCTTAAGGAATTTGCGTGCGTCGTTTGATAAGGCGTTTAAGAACTCCGTATCCCCGCAGAGATCGGGCTATAACGTTATCGGACAGAGCGGGAAAAAGATCATGCGTTTCAACAGTACGCTCAGTCCTTTCCAGCCTTGCGCGGCGGTGACCTGCGGAAACTGCAGCAACAAGGCAACCTGTCAGGTAAAGAACAAGAAGGTAAGAAACGCATATCCCGAATTCTTCCAGGCTGTCAACGAATTCTTCACGAAAGGCGCTGCGTACTACGAAGAAGAACGTATCAAGTATCAGCACGGCGACAGCGTCATTCAGGGCGCAGGGAGCGACCGCGGCAAGCTGTCTGCAATGTTGATTGAACGTGAAGAGAAATTCAAGAGTAAGTTTAGAGAATTAAAATCTTTATTACCCAACGCTTCTTCTCAATCCTTTACGATGCCTTTTGAAACGTACGAGCGCATCTTTGATCCGATGAAAGAATTGTACTGGGATTTGGTGGTAAGTAAATATATCGACGCAATTTTGAAACAGTACTACAAACAATGCGACAGCGTTTTGCAGGGCGCAAGCTTATTCGAAAGATTCATTAAGACCCTTTCGATTGCGGACTTCATGAACAACATGGAAGGAACATTATAATGTCTTATACGGCAAAAACGGCGGAAGAATACTCCGCTAAAATCACACAAAAATTAAATGATAACGACGGTAAAATCTTTCTCGTTGATTATTCGAAAAGCTGTGCGGTAAAGACGTTGACGGAAGTGTTATCTTCCAAGGACAGCCACTTTATCTTGGTGGAAAACCGCAGGATCGCGAAAGATATACTGACGCTGTTAGAACCCGTGCTGGGGACGTTTACGCTGATAGATTCTAAGACGGCGCTTGAGGAGTGTTTAAAGAGCGCAGGACTGGATTTTAAAAGAACGCAAAACGAGTTCGTTTCGGGCGCACAGGTATTCAAAAGCCATTTCCCCCGAGTGATCTTTACCTTTCAGGACGAGGAACTGGGCGGGGATCTGCTCCATGCGGTGCTGTGCAAAGACGGAACGAGAAACGGCGTGTACGAAGGGGAAACAAACAGAAGCGAATTTTGCGTTTCCGATATCCTCGCCGTCAGCGGTTACGAGAGCGTAGTCATCGACAGCGTCTATAAGTACTTTGCATTCGAGAAAGAAAATATTTACGCGGATCAACAGTTTGTCTGCGGCGAATACGAAAGAATAGATTTTTTGGGCGAAGCGCATTATATCCACCGTTCGTATTCCTATCGCAGATTGAGAAATATCGTCAACGCCGCTAAAAAATGCGTTTTGATTTCAGACGTGATTGCAAACGGTGAGGCGGTAGAACTGTACGCGGCGTTGAATATGCTTTGCGAAAAATTCTCCTTGCAGACGGCAAGAGAGAGAGTTTCCAAGATGACGAGTTATTACGACGCGGATTGCGACGAACTGCTTTCCAACCTTTCCTTTGTGGAAACGGAACAGCCCATCTTAAGCGCATGGCTGCGTTCGCTGAAAGAAGTGAAACAGACGGTGCCGGGCGATATGGAAAGTCTGTCGCTGTACGTGCGTGAAAACTTTAGGTACATGTCCGAGGAAGAACGCTTCCTGCGTGCGGTAACGGCGGCGATCGAGGCGAACTTCAAAGGTCAGGCTCCGTCCATGGGGAAACTTTTGGACGGCTTGGACAGCAATACGCAGGCGATGGTCAACGCTTTAAAGCAAATGTTCTTCAACGACGAATTGAAAGGGGAGTTGGAGAGCGTTTTGGGACACGGCAGGATCAATCAAATGTCCTCTGAAGAGATCGGCGGTATGTATTCGGTTTTCCAGAAATACGGGGTGTGCCATTTCTATACCTCTTCGGCAGACGCAACGAAAGTATTACGGTTAAAGCGCGACGATTGCGGTTTCGAGTATTTTGTAGCGCGTGAGGGGGAATGCAGAACCCTGCGCGCAGACGATGAATATACCTATTCGATCATTCATTGCGGAAGCACGACGCTGTATAAGGCGATCGCTCTTCAGAAGATGCTAGACGGACGGGAACCGCGCTGCAAAGCAGAATCGCCTCTTTTGATTGTTACGAGAAAGGACGTGGACGAGGTTGTGCAGGCAATCGAAAAGGTTTTGATCGGGTATACGTGTACGACGGATATACGCGATTTTACGGAAAAGAAGAAAAACACGGCGGCGGTCGTCACGTATGAGGCCTTGATAGAAACGCCGTTCTCTCTGCAGATCGGCACGGCGGTATTCTTCGACGTATTGCCCGACGGCGTAGCTATGAAGAATGCGGTGGAAAAGGCATTGCGTTACGGCAGTGCAAACGCATATATCCTCGCTGATTACGCCAACATGAGCGGACATTTTATGGACGAATGGCAGGACCTTTTGTTCAGCGGTAAGAAGATGCTTCCGATCAGCGGCGCACAAGTCAACCTCAAAGAGAGCAAAGAGGTTGAATACGGCGAGATTTTGCAAGAGCTGGATACCATGTACCGTCTGCTCAATCACGTGACGATTTGCGGCGGTAAGAGCTGTGTGGAGAGCTGTATCGACCAGTACAACCGTTTGATTACGGATTATACGCTGCGTGTGCGGCCGAGGCCTGGGATCTTGCAACGCGATTTTGCGTACTTGGCGTCCCTGACGAAGGAATATCAGACGATCTTCCAAAACTGTATGACGATCGGCGGCGAGGGTGAAAAGATCGTTTCCGAATCCTACTCGTACGTGAAGATCACGAAAGAGGACGAAAAGACGAAAGAAAAAGTAGAAGAGATTGTAGAGCGGGCGGACAAGACCGAAAAGCGGTACATATTCTTCAATGCCTGCGCCAGTATGCTTTTCCGTCACTGCGATTGGAGGACGAAGAACTGCAACGGTTGTGACGGCTATGAAAAATTCGGCGTCAACGATTTTGAATGTTTTTGTCAAAACCTATTCGAGTTATTAGGGCAGACGAAAAAGTTCATTCAGGAAGCGGAAAAATACCAGTGGATCAAAGGAAGCGGAGAACTCATTCAAGGTGGATCCAGCGAGGAAAAGAAGAACCGCTTGGTCATGGAAGAGATTGAGGCGTTTGAACAGGAGGCGAATGACGTAATCGGCAACGTCCGACGTAGTAAAGACGGGAAGAAGTTGTTCTGGATCGATTATGAAACGGCAGACGAGCTGAGAGGGATAGCGCTAAAAACCTATTGTAAGCTCCTTCAAAAATACTATTCCACAGTAATGGAAATATTCAACAAGGCAACAGAAAAAGCAAAAGCAAGCTTTGACACGGTCAACAGCGACGTAGTCTTCGCAACGAGCGAGGTATAGGAGGAAGTATGGCTTTAACGGATATAGCAAGACAACTAAAAGAGACGTTTGACGGCTTTGGCGTATCCGAACACCAAGCGGACGTAGAGCGTTTCCGTAAAATTTACGGTGACGCGGAATGCATCCACATCGGTGAGATGGATTACATAGTTATCAACCAAGCGTATGATACGGAAGAAAATGCGGACGTACCTGAAAACGTCAGTCCGCTGTTCTTCAGCAGTCTTAATCAAAAGTATGCAATCA
Organism: Clostridiales bacterium; assembly: GCA_015069365.1. Taxonomy (GTDB): domain Bacteria; phylum Bacillota; class Clostridia; order Christensenellales; family Borkfalkiaceae; genus Scatosoma. Next base: position 69,769 of record SVIT01000001.1, read on the forward strand.
TTGACGCGCAGACTTCGTCAACCTTAATCGACGAAGTATATTCGCGTATCACCTACATGCAGAGGGTTTGTAACATTGACGTCCTTCCGCGTGAAGAGGAAATTCAAGAGAGCTTGAGCAACATCATCGGCGAAGACGTCAGCATGACGAACGTTATCATCAGAAACGAGGGTGAGGACGTTGCGCACAAAGCAAACATCTTCCAATGTCAGTTGATCAAGGACACGGGTGTATCGGCGTCGCCTGACGTATACAGTTTCATGTTGAAAAACGGCGAGATCAAAGAGGTCTCCGAGAGCATCGTCAGACAGATCCGTCACATGGGCGAAGTCAATATTTTGGAAGACCGTGACGAACTGGAGCAAAACAACACGGCAATCCAGCAGGCGGTATTCGATAAGTATATCAACGCGGATATGGATATCCAAAGCATTACGGTAAAATCCATCTTCGAGATCACCATGCCGTTCATGAACATTCTTTTGTTCCTGCGCGATGGGTTAAAACACAACGGCGTTTTCAGAACGGTATATTTGGCGAGTGAAAACAACGAGTTCGACGCGCTGAACACAAGCATTCAGGCATGTAACATCTGCGAAAAGGATTTGACCGATTTAAGGGACCCGACCCAGCTGAACAAACTGCACGTCAACATGGACGCGTACGACGAAATGAGCAACGCGAACGGTTCTCTCAATCAATCGGAGCTTACGTATGCGGTAGGCTGTGAAGATTGTTTGGAACAGTGTCCCGATTGCGGCGGCTGGCATTTCAACTATAAGAAATTCATCGGTTCGCGTATTTACGAAAAGGTAAACCTGGTTCCTGGCAGAGGTTTCATTCGCGGGCTTAGAGACGTGGATGGGGTAAACTACTGCGCTTGCCGCGAGGGGACCGAATGGATCTACGACGAAGAATCGGGCACGGATACCGAACACGACGTTATCAAGATGGAAAATATCGCGTTCTTGAACTGTGCAAACGAAATGATCGCGTCATATAGGGATTATGCGGCGTTCCGTGAAAAGGAAGAGCGCAACGCGCCTGACCAGAGTGTGATCAACACCCGTGAATTTGCAATGAGAACACTTGCAAGATTCAAAAAGAGTTTGGCGAACAAGTTCGAGATTGATTCTAGAGAGATCAAGGCTTCCTCTGTGGAAAAATGCTGTCGCTGTACGATCTGCGGCGGTAAATATTACAGCGGGAACGTGGGCGACGATTACGATTACCGTTGTCCTGTCTGCGACGAAATGATCAGCGAAAAACGTCACATGGTGGCACGTATCGACGGTATGATCTTTATGTATCGTAAAGTCAATAAAAAGTTCGTGGTCAAAAAGTACGTCATGACAAAATTAGGCAACTTGAAACTCGTCTCGGAAAATATGGACAGTATTTCCCAAGACGCGGCGGAAGAAAGAACTGTAACAACCGTTACGGAAGTATTAACGGAAGATTAAGGAGGTGTAAAAAATGGAGAATCAAGAAGTAAATAAGACCATTCTTACAGAGCACCGTCGGGTCGTTGGATCTCGATATTTCCTTGCTCTTCTTAACTTTCTTGCGATTTTAGCGGGGACTGTTGTTACGCTTCTGTTCGTCATCAAGCGCGGTAGTCCTCCCATCATGCAGATCTATTTGTATGCGTTGATCGGCATCAACGTGGCACAGATCGGTATCTGCGTTGCGGATTATATCTTAAAGACGAAAGTGGGTTCATACGTGAAACAGTTGACAACAGCCTCTTACATTGTAGCAGGGGTTTGGTTGGCAATGTTGATCGTTGAATTGGTGACTGGTACCGTATTATACGGCATTTTCCGTATTGATCTTTTTTTGGTAACGGTCATTCAGATCCTCGTTGCGTTGGTCGCATATCTTATGTGGCCGCACATGAACCGTCGCGCGATCGATTCGATGATTCATGCAAAAGCGAGAAATAACCCTGACAAGCGTCGCGGTATTTCCAAACGTTTTATGGCAATGTACGTATTCTTGTCGCTGTTTATTATCGCGGCGCAGATGGGTTCGTTGCTTGTATACAAAGTACCCCCTCAGCTGTACGATCTGTTCTCCGAATCAAGAGCGGTAAAATACGAGCTTAACGAAGATGGGGACGGATATGTTGTGGCTTACGTATATACGGGTACTTCCCCTTACGTAAACATTCCCGCAACGTTTAACAACAAACCCGTTGTAGGTCTGAAAGCGGGCGCGTTGATAGACGATGGGTTGATGGAAAAATATAAGGTTACGGAGATTACGTTCGGTACGCCTGCTAAAAATGAAGCAGGGGAAGATATCATGGTCAGCAACCTTCAATATATTGAGAGCGGTGCAATCGCCAACAATAATATTGAAAAATTGACCATTCCCGATACGGTAGTCAGCATCGAAAAAGACGCGATCGTCAGTACTTCCTTGAAGACGTTGGAATATACTGCGCGCGCGCAGTTCGACGCGATGTATTTGTCTTCCTGCGTGGGCTTGGAAACGATTATCATGTCGGGCGAAAACGTCGGTACGATCGAATCTTTGGACGGCTTGAACGCAACGACGACGATTGAGGTTGATAAAGATATCTACAATCAATACCGCAAGGAAAACTTTGCATACGTAACCAAATTCAGCCCTATTTTGGACGTGGATGAATTCTGTTTGGACTTCTACACCAACTTCGATTATTATATCGACAGTATCTTCTGCAAAAAGGGCGAAGAAATTTCGCTTAGATACAGCGATTTGAAAGGCGCAGAGACGCAGGGCGTCAGCCCGGTTGTGGATACGCTTGCGTATATCAAAGACAATCACGAATTAGGCACGCAGGGCGCAAAAGAGGCAAGCGCATTCCGCGGTTGGTATTTCGATCCCGATTTCACCACCGAATGCGTATTTACTGAAAACGGCGCAGTCAGCATTAAGGATAACGCTACTTTGTACGCAAAGTGGATCACGGAATATACGGGTACGCTCAACTGGGGCACGCATCAGCCTGAAGGTTCTCCTTCGTACGTTTACTGGACGGACGAGGACACCGTTCCTTTCCCCGTAATCACCGACAGAGCAGGGTATGCAAACGGTGTTGAATGGCGTGTTTCCGATACGAAAGAACAAGTTTTCAATTCTCAAAACTTTTCCAGAAATATTACGTTGGACGCAACGTGGCTCTTGGATAAACCGACCATTGATATCGTCAGCAATTTCGTTGGGAACGGTTTACAGCAAAGCTATGATAAAAATATTGTAAACTATACCTATGACGAGACGTATACGCTCGGGTTGGTGGCAGATTATGCACACCCGTTGCATGGTTTAAGCTATAACGGTACCAGCACAAATTATTCCTTCTACTGGTCGAAGGTAGGAGATTCTTCTTCCACCAGTACGAACAGCTCCATCAACCTGACGGAAGTTGCGGATACGGGTAAATATAAGCTGGAAGTGACCATTTATTCGCCTTATGGCGAAACCGCTTCTGCGGATACGGAAATCGAGGTCACCATTGATAAGAAAGCAATCGACATGGGCAACGTAACCCTTCCCGACGATCATGATTCCATGTTCTATTCGGGCGTATTGCAAAAGAGAGCGTACAACGGCACGTTGGGTTCGGATAACATCAAGGTTACCTATACCTACTATGACGCTGAAGGGGAATTGCTCAATATTAACAACGGCGTTATGAATGCGGGTGAATATTCGGTCGTTGCAAAATTCGAAAAGAACAACCAGGCGGAAGCAGTTAACTATTTGACGAAGACGTTAGAGGCGACTTTCACGATCTTCCCCAAAGAATTGACGTATGAAGGCTGGGCAGGGAACGGTACTGGCTGGACGGATAACTCTGTTGTATACAACGGCGAAAGCAAACAGTATAAAATGCAGATCAGCGGCGTATTGCCCAATGATAACGTGGAACTGATCTATGAACAAAACAGCCATACGGGCTTGAACGCAGGCACGTACGAATCTGTCTTGACGGGTATCAATAACAGCAACTATACGTGGAGTGAAATGATGAGAAATCATTCTCGCCAAGTATGGACGATTGAGCAAAAGGAAGTTACCGTATATGCATGGCAGGTTGATAACGGCGCTTGGACGGACAAGAGTATTGTTTACGACGGCAAGACGCATGGTATCTATGCAGTCATGAACGGTACGGTGAAAGACCAAAAGGTTAATTTCGTATACTCGACCGATCCCACCTACGTGAACAGTGCAGTAAAAGCGGCGAAGTACAGCGCAAAAATTATCGGCGTAGACGACGCGAACTATTACTTTGACGTGGAGAGCGAAGACGCAGAATGCGCTTGGGAAATTCTCCGCCGTGAATTGAGCGTACAGTTCGCGACTCAAAACTTGACGTATAACGGTTTAGACCAAGGTATCAACGTCACGATCGGTAATTTTGTAAAAGAGGAATTTGCCGATTTTGAACTGTCGATGTTCGATTTGACGGGCAAGTCTGCAAACGTAGACGTGGACGTATTGGCGAAAAATACAGTGCAATCGACGATTACGCTCAGCAATAAAGCGCTCAATGCAGGCAAGTATACGGCAATTATTGCCGGGCTGAACACCTCTGAGAACGCAGAACTTTTGAATAACTATACGTTGTCTTCGACTTCTCAAGAATTTGAGATTAGACAAAGAGAACTGTTTATTGACAATGAATTCGGTTCGTACACGTATAATGGTTTAATCCAGAGCGTGACGGTAAACGTAACCAACATTTTACCTGACGATTTGAGCAGCTTTAACTTCAGTCAGTTTAAGACGGGTGAAACGGACGGGGCGATTGTTGCGGCTTCGGGCAGTCTTGCGGCTGAAAAATATCAGCTCGTATTCCAAGGCAAAGATGCAGGCACGTATACGGTTTCCGTTGACGAATTCGTAAACGGGAACAACAACTATAAATTGGCAAACGTCTATACGGACACCTTCCGTATTGCAAAGAAAGCCCTTACTGTCGATAGCTGGACGTTGACGGACAAGACGGGCGCTATGGATGAAGCAAACTATACGAAAGGGCAATCGTTCTCCGCTACTTATAATTATTACGGATATACCGTAACCCCTGTTTTCAGCGGTGTTATTGACGGAGAGACGGTGGAATTGACGTTGAGCGGCAACGAACAGACGCAGGCGAAATCCCATACGACCACCGCGGTTTTGGATACCGTTGCATATCCCAACTATACGATGACGAGCGCTCAGGCAAGCTGGGAGATCCTGCCCTATACGGTAGATCTTAGCTGGAAAGTGGAAGGGCTTGAGCAGACTATGTTTGTCTATGACGGCGAAACAAAGACGGTAACCCCCGTGTACACGTTGCTTGGCGACGATACGACGGTGTTTACGTACGTTGACGCGGCGCAGCTTATCCAGAAAAATAAGGGCGATTACTCGGTCGAAGTTAAAACGATTGAAAACAGCAACTATACGCTGGGCGTAGGTACGAAGTTCGATTGGAAAATCGGCGCTCAGGTAATCACGCTTACGTGGAACGGCTTGAACAGCTTAACTTACACGGGCGAATATCAAGGCCCTGGGTTCTCGCTGAGCGGTTTCTCTGCGGAAGACGTGGATAGCGGTACTTTGTCGCTGAGAGCAAATACGCATTCTAATTCTTACGTCTATGGTACGAGTGCGAATACGCAGTATTTCGCAATCGACGCTGTAAACAGCTATTCCTTCACTGGGGATCACGGTTTCGCGGTAGACGCAGGTACGTATAAGATTGACAGCTTCGCGGTTTTGAAGAATGGGCTTGTAGATAAGAACTATACGATTGAAAACGAATTCTCTTACGAGATCGCGAAGAAAGAACTTACTCTTTCGGGCGTATGGAGCTACTCGAACAACGTTTCCGACAGCGGCGAATACCTCAGCTCGACGAAGCTGATATACAATAAATCTGATTATTACGTAACGACGGAAATTGCGACGGGTCTTGTCAGCCGTTTGGGCACAGCGGACGATATTCAGCTGGCTTACGCAAAGGGCGGCGTTTCGCAAGTAGGTACGTATACGGAAGAAGTAGAAGGCTTGACGGGTACGTTTGAAAAGAACTACTTCCTGAACCCCGAAAACAGCACGTTTGAGTGGTCGATTCAACCCAAAGTGCTTGTCCTTGATTGGACGGTAGAAGAGAAGACGTATTCGGGCGCGGAACAAACGCAAAACGCGACGATCAATTACGTCTATAATACGGATACAGTTGACGACAACGACGGTAAGGCATACAGAGGGGACGTTATCACTTTGACGTACACCCAGCAGCACATTGCAACCGCACAAGGCAATTATGTTGTAAAGGTTGCCGAGCAGTTGGATAATCCCAACTATATCTTCGTAGAAGAAAGCAGTAATCTTACCTGTAACTGGTCGATTTCTCCCAAACCCGTTACGTTGATCTGGGAAACGACGTCGTTTATCTACAACAAGCAGGTACAATATCCTAAGGCATGGTATGTTCCCGTAGGCGGCGATAAAATCGAGGTTACGAGCTATGAGAACTATGAAAACGTCGACGCAGGTCCTCATGAAGTAACGGCAAGCGCGTTGGGTGATCCTAACTATACGATTGACAAAACGGATAATAAACACGTAAAGGTGTATTCGATTGCAAAGAAAGTGCTTGAACTTGAGTGGACGGTCAACGGTGAAACCGATTTGGATATTGTCTATGACCGTCAGGTTAAAGCGCTCGTTCCTGCAGCGACGAACGTTTTCATGGGCGACGTTGTCAATTTGACGTATGGGGAGCATGAATTTACCGATGCGGGCGAATATGCAGTAACGGTAACGGATATTGATAATGGTAACTATACCATAGACGGCGTAGGCAACTTAACGCAAAACATAAACATTCAACAGGCGCCTATTACGTTTGTTTGGAAGTGGGATGGCGACGTAGAAGAGAGAGCCTTCACGTACGACGGTAACGCGCACACGTTGACGGCAACGGCGAGCGGCGTTGTCGCAGGCGATACGGTCAACGTTTCCTATCTTGAAGGAGAAAACAGCTACACGAATGTAGAAACCTACACGGTGACGGTCAACGGAATCGATAACGACAACTATTCCTTTGTTAAAGAAAGTAAAACGTTGCAGATCAATCCTCAAAAGGTAGAGATTACTTGGACGGGTATCGAGACGTTAACGTACGATGGTACTGCGCATACGTTGGAAGCAACGGTTATCGGTAAAGACGATAGACAGCCAGTTCTCTTCGCTTACGACGTCGCGGGAAATTCGTTTACGAATGCAGATAAGCATACGGTCACGATTGACAGCTTGTCAGACGGTAACTACACGTTGGACGAAGCAATCGGGGTGTTAAGTAAGGAATTGCTCATTAACCCGATGATCGTAACGCTTGGTTGGAGCGGTTTAACGAACGAGTATTTCGCAGGCAGAACGTACAAGGCAGAGGCAACGGTAACCAACGCCTGCGGTACGGACGTTGTAACGGTCAACAGCTATGAAGCGAATACAACGTCGAAGTACGGTTCGATCGGCGAAAATACCAACGCCACTACGTATGCAGGTATATATAAAGTGAAAGCAGCGGGGCTTTCTAACGCCAACTATACGTTGGAGGGTGCAAGCGACGTTGAGCAAACTTTGACGGTTGCACAGCAAAAGGTTACGGTGGCATGGAACGATAATTCCGACGTGGAATATGACGGTTCTGCGCACAGCGTTTCGGCTGTGATTAAGGGCATCGAGGATGGGGTTGCTATTCCGGCAAGCTATAGCATAACGCGCGGCATAGAAACAGTCGTTTCGGCTCTCAATGCAGGTACGTATACCTTCAAGATTACCAGCCTGAATGATGATAACTATGTCCTTGATTCTTCTATCACGGAAGAGCAACGCAAATGCAGCTTGACGATCAAACCGAGAGTTGTCACGCTTGCTTGGGACGAAGACACCTTCACGTATGACGGCAATACGCATGCGTTGGCGGTTATTGCATCCAACAAAGTCGGCAACGACGCGGTAGGGTTTACCTACACGGCACAAAAATTGAGTGCGAACGGAAATATTGAAGCAAACAGCAACAGCGCAATCACGGTTGGTCAGTACCAGATCAACGTTAAGACTGTGACGAATGCTAACTACACGTTGGAAGGCACGTCCTCGAACACAGCGGGTACGCTTACGATCAATCCTCAGAAGGTTACCATTACGTGGCCTACAACGACCTCTTGGGTCTATGATGGTATGGTTCATTCCTTGATCCCGACCGTAACGGGTAGCTATCGCGGTGTGAATATGGCGGTGAACTTCACGTACGACGGAAACGGTAATACACGTACGAACGAGGGCTCGTTGACTGTGAAAGTGGCTTCCCTCAGCGATCCTAACTATACGTTGGAGGGCGTAACCAACGCTTCGTCGATATTGACGATTGCACCTCGTCCTATAGAGTTGGTATGGAACGCGCAGACGGTGGAATTTGACGGCGATGCGCATACGGTAACGGCAAGCATCAAGAATAGAGTTATGGGCGATACGGTCAACTTGACCTACGATCATAACGTATTTACCGATGCGGATACGTATACGGTAACGATAACGGCGCTCGATAACACCAACTACACGTTGGTAAACGGCAAGAACTTGTCCACAACGTTTACAATTGTTCCTCAAAAGGTAAAGATCACTTGGTCTGATATGAACGTTGTATACGACGGCAACACGCATACGCCTACCATCAGCGTAGTCGGTGACAAAGACGGTTTACCCGTAGCGTATACGCTTTCGGATACAAACGCATATAAGAACTTCGGTACGTATCCTATGAGTGTAACTTTAGGCAATTCTAACTACACAACGGACGGCGTAAGTAATGTAGCACAGAGCTTGGTTATCCAACAGAAAACGGTTACGCTTGACTGGACGTGGGATGGCGGCGCAGAACAGACTTTCACGTATGACGGAAACGCACATACGTTGACGGCAACAGTGAACGGCGTTGTAGCAGGCGATACGGTTAACGTTTCCTACGTAGGCGGCAACAGCTATACGAATGTAGGAACCTACACGGTAACGGTTAACGGAATCGACAATAATAACTATACATTGAGTGGTGTAACGTCAAAGACGCTTAACATAGCCAAGAAAACGGTTACGCTTGACTGGACGTGGGATGGCGGTACAGAACGGACTTTCACGTATGACGGAAACGCACATACGTTGACGGCAACAGTGAACGGCGTTGTAGCAGGCGATACGGTCAACGTTTCCTACGTAGACGGCAACAGTTACACGGATAAAGGAACGTATACGGTAACGGCTAGCATCGACAATAGTAACTATGTGATAGACGGCGTAACGTCAAAGACGCTTAACATAGCCGCGAAAACGGTTACGCTTGACTGGACGTGGGATAACGGCGCAGAACAGACTTTCACGTATGACGGAAACGCACATACGTTGACGGCAACAGTGAACGGCGTTGTAGCAGGCGATACGGTTAACGTTTCCTACGTAGGCGGTAACAGCTATACGAATGTAGGAACCTATACGGTAACGATTGACGGAATTGACAATAGTAACTATGTGATAGACGGTGCAAGCGAACTGTCGCAGCCCCTTACGATTGAGAAGAGAATGGTTACGTTTGATTGGACGTGGGATAACGGTGCAGAACGGACTTTCACGTATGACGGAAACGCGCATACCTTGAAAGCAATCGCGAAGAACGTTGTAGTAGGCGATACGGTCAACGTTTCCTACGTAGACGGCAACAGCTACACAAATGCAGGCACGCACACGGTAACCATCGGCGGAATCGATAACGGGAACTATGCCTTTGTTGCAGAGAGCAAGACGTTGCAGATTGACGCGCAGGTCGTGTCGATTGAGTGGGCGAACACGCAGTTTGTATACGATGGCAATGCGCACAGTGCTACGGTCATTGTGACCGGTTCGACAGGGGCAGTAGGCTATACGCTTTCTGCGAATAGTTTCACGAACGCAGGCACGTACACGGTCAGCGTAATTGCGCTCACGAACAGCAACTATACGTTGGACGGCGCAAGCAATACATCGACGACGCTTACGATCACGCCGAGAGTGCTGGAATTCAACTGGACTGTACCCAACGGCGCAACGGAAAACGGACAGACGAAATCTTACACGGTAACCCCGAAGAATAAGGTTAGCGGCGACGTAGTCAACGTACAGGCAGAGATTCAGAAAGACGGAGGCACCGTCACCAAGATCGTATCGGCGGGCACGTATGAAATCACGGTTACGGGCATCAGCGGTACGGACGCGGCGAATTACACGATCGTAGGGTCTGCAACGCTTGAAAGCGGAACGTTCACGATCGCTCAAGCGCCAGTAGTGGCAGAATAAGTATGATTTACGTAAGAGCGTAGCTTGGCATTTACATGCCAAGCGCGCCTTGCGGGATAAGGAGAAATATGGCATCGAATAAAAGTACCCCGGGAACAGATTTAATTATAAAGAGCATAGGCGTATGTCTTGCACAGCCGAATGACAAAAAGAAACCTCCCAAGGTAGCAATCGCATACAAAAAGGGAGAGGATATTGACAGTGTAAGATTCGTCTTTATCAAAATGCCCGTTAAGACGAATGCGGACAGAAGCACTTTTTTATCCGCAATCGCAAATGCGGAAGGCGTGAAGAACGTGACTTACGTGGGTTGTGACGGCTTGCCAAAGGATATTTACGTTTGCCGTGAAGATAAAGGTACGGTGACGGACATTATCGAGAGAGATTACGTCAACAACTGCTATCCCGACGGCTTTACTGAAATTTTCGCAACCTCCTTAAAATTCTCGATTGAACAGCCAGGGGACTATGCCAAATCTTTTGACAAAGCTTTCAAGGTGGAGATATCGGCAGGTATTGACGCAGAATATGCGAAAGATTCGTACGAATATGCCATTATTAACGCATATAACGCATGCCTTTTGGGTTGCGTATTCGAGCGTGAAGAATTGCAGCTGGAAACCAGAAGCGGACAAAAGGTGAAATTCGAATTCCGTAAAACGAATACGGCGTTTGTCGTACAGGATAAGTTGTATATTTATCCCGTATTCAAGGGTTTGAGCGACTGCATCGATTATTACAAGACGGAAGAATTTAGGTATATAGACGGTGATATGAACAAGCTTGTCTATAGAATTATGTATACCAACCGTTTGAACGATTATAATTTAGTGAAAGAATAAATTTGAACCCGTATGAAAGGCGTAACACGCACTTTTAGGTTCGCCGTTATGGACAGGATTAATTGGAGAGAACAATGGCCAAATCAAAGAAAAACAAAAACATAAAGGGAACGCAGGGGAACGATTCCGTAGACGTTGAAAGCGCCGTTTTAGAGACGCAAGAAGGCGTTGCGGAAAAGAAACCCACGCCCGCAGGGAAGAAGAACGTTTCCATAGAAGAAAAAATGGCTTCTATGGACGAAGCTACCTTTTGGGGTTCTTTTATCAAGGACAATCGTGCGGGAGAGGACGTTGGATATTCTAAAGAAGAGCAAAACGAGTATTTAGGAAACAGAAACGTCAATCCTTTTTTCAACAGCATTCTCTTATACGATAGATTTGATTATAAAAAGGGGGTCAAGCCCCGCGAAGAAAAATGCACGCTGTTATTGCGCAAGGATACGGGAAAAAAGGTCGGTCTTTTGGCTCGCTATCCCTTGTCGTACGTATGGCGTACAGCGCAGGTGCTCACGAAAAACCGCGCGGAAGAAACGTTCAATTTATCGGGAAAAGAATGGCTTACGCACAGCACTGCCATCAGTGAATATATTGAAAGCACGGAAAATTTCCAAAAGAGCAAAAAGGAAAAACGCCCTGTTCTCGTACAAGACTTGTTTAAAATAACGGAACTTGAATATGAAGAGCTTTTCTTAGAGAAAGGGAAAGAAGCCATTGATATTATCAAGGCGGCGGTAGAACAAGATATTGCAGAATCCGAGCGCCTTGCAAAGAAGTGGAGAAAAATTTGGCGTTATCCTTATAAGGTTTCCTTGTTAAAAGAAGAGGGTGGGATCTTTTCGAAAAAGGACGCAGAAATTTTGAAACAAAACGGGATTCATTATTTAAACGATATCCGTAAATTCAATATATATCAATTGAAAAATATGCTCCTTGATCATTATTTAAAAGATTTGATAGAGGAGCTGAACGCGGCATTCAAGGAAGACCTTGCAAGAAAGAGAGATACGCGTTATAAAATATATCCTTTTATCCATGGCGGCGCGGCAATGCTTGCTTCCGCGGTCGTTGGATATTATTATCAGTATACACTGTTAAAAAACCAGCCCATGACCACGTTGATTTTTATCCTATTGGGTATGTGGGCGGTTGTTGTCGGCACCGTTGTATGGGCAGGATTGAGAGCAAGACTCAGACAGAAAAAACGCCCGGGTTACGTATTCTACACAAGACCTGTGCGTCAGACGATATTAATGCTGTCGGTATTCTCACTCTTTTCCATAGGTTCTATATCCTTCTTCTACGAAAGATACGACGGCTACGACGATTTGGTGTATTACAGAAACCTCGGCAACGACCAAGTTGCCATTGCAGGGCTTGTGGATAAAGAGGCGAAGATTGTAGCAATCCCCGAGATGATTGACGGGAAGACGGTTGTGGAAATCGACCGCGGCGCATTCTTCCATGATGAGATGGAGATCGTCATTGTTCCTGAAACGGTAGAGCAAATGGACGCGCACGTGTTCGTGAATTGCCGTTCGTTGCAAGACGTACAACTTTCCTCTAATATATCCAGAATCAATAAAAAAACTTTCTTAAATTGTGAACAGTTAGAATCCATTCGTTTACCCGAAGGTATGACGGTAATCGAAGAAAAGGCTTTTGTCAACTGCAATCAATTAAAGCGCATTCAATTGCCTACCACGATTGAAAGCATAGGTGAGAAAGCGTTTTTAGAATGTTGGTCGCTTAATCAGATCGACAATCTTTCACGTGTAAAGACAATCGGGGCAAAAGCGTTTCAAGCGTGCGGCTCGTTGGAAAAATTGGATCTTTCCAGCGCGGTCACGATTGGGGAAGCGGCATTCCAAGATTGTACTTGGGTTAATAGCGTGGCCTTAGGGGCTAATGTGGACGTTATCCGCGACAGTGCTTTCAACGGTTGTTCCTCCCTTGCTGTTGTTGCGGGGCTTGAGGGCGTTGCAAATATCGGGAATGAAGCATTCAAAGATTGTCACGAATTGAGAAACGTTACTTTTGGCAACGGACTCAATTCCATCGGGAAGAGCGCTTTTGAGAATTGCAGCGCAATGACGGAGGTCATTATTCCCAACAGCATCCAAACGATGGGCAAAAACGCGTTTAAGGGATGCAGCGAGGTAAGTTTCTTACAATTGCCTTTCATCGGGAAAACGCGCGAACAGAGTCATAAATCGACGCTGGGTTACACCATTACTTGCGACAGCGGTGTATACAAGACGGTTGAGATTACGGATATGCCCGTTATCCACAGCAAAGCGTTTAAGGACTGCACCGTCGTGAAAGAGGTAAATTTCAACGACGTCGTTACTCAAATCAATAAAGGCGCGTTTAAAGGGGCGCATAATCTTGAGGCGGTCATCTTATCTGACAGCATGGATACGATCAGTGCGGACACGTTTAAAGATTGCGGCAATTTGCGGTCGATCACAGGCGGCGCAAACGTTAAATATATCGAAGAAAGCGCGTTTGAAAACTGCGGCAGTATCAGCACGATCCGTTTCCCTTTGTTGGAACGTATTGGACCAAATGCTTTTGGTTTTTGTTCGACGTTGAGCGATCTTGGCGAGATAGACAAGTGGCAGTATATCGGCGCTAGCGCGTTTGAAAGCTGTTCCAGTTTGAAATCCATTGCGCTTCCTTACGGGGTCACAGCAATTTCCGAGAGCGCATTCGAAAACAGCGGATTGCAGTACGTTGAAATGGCAAACGTAAGCCAAATTTTCGAAAGCGCGTTTATGGGCTGTTCGGAATTAATTGAGATTTGGGGCTTGGATAACGTTGGATTGATTGAAAAACAAGCGTTCAGCGGTTGCGGACAGCTTGGCGCAGTCCGCCTTGGCGACAGCTTAACGGAAATCGGCAAGAAAGCATTTGAAGATTGCTACAGCTTAACAGAGGTTATCGTTCCGACCAGCGTACAGAAGATGGGCAGACGGGTTTTTGAAGATTGTAATTCTTTGAAAGGTTTGAGTATGCCGTTCATCGGAAAGACGAGGGAAAAGAGCAAGTGGTATTCGTTGAATTATACGATAGCAAGCCGTAAAGAAGAGGGGCGTCTTACGGTGGAAGTGACCGATATGCCCGAAATTCACACAGGTGCGTTTAGATCTTGTTCGATCGTAGAACATATCGTATTCGGCGAAGGGGTTACAGAGATTGCCAAATCGGCATTTGCAAATGCAACTGGTTTAAAATCCATCGTATTGCCTTCCACGATCCAAACGATCAAGCAGAATACGTTTAAGAATTGCGAAAGCTTAGTGGATATTTACGGCGGGAACAGTGTAACCGCGATTGAGAAAAACGCGTTCAAAAACTGTTACAGTTTAGGTTATATCAATTTCCAATCGTTGCAACATATTGGGGACGGCGTGTTCATGGGTTGCAGTACGTTGAGCGATCTTGGCGATATAGACAATTTGCAGTACATCGGCGAGGGCGCGTTTGAAAGCTGTTCCAGTTTAAAAAAGATCTCTCTTCCTGCGGGGATTACTGCAATTTCGGCAGATGCCTTTAAGGATAGCGGTTTACAGTACGTTGAAATGGAAAACGTAAGCCAAATTTTCGAAAGCGCGTTTATGGGCTGTTCGGAATTAATTGAGATTTGGGGCTTGGATAACGTTGGATTGATTGAAAAACAAGCGTTCAGCGGTTGCGGGCAGCTTGGCGCAATCCGTCTTGGCGGCAACTTAACGGAAATCGGCAAGAAAGCATTTGAAGATTGCTACAGCTTAACAGAGGTTATCGTTCCGACCAGCGTACAGAAGATGGGCAGACGGGTTTTTGAAGATTGTAATTCTTTGAAAGGCTTAAGTATGCCGTTCATCGGAAAGACGAGGGAAAAGAGCAAGTGGTATTCGTTGAATTATACGATTGCAAGCCGTAAAGAAGAGGGACGTCTTACGGTGGAAGTGACCGATATGCCCGAAATTCACACAGGTGCGTTTAGATCTTGTTCAATCGTAGAACATATCGTATTCGGTGAGGGAGTTACGGAGATTGCAAAAGCCGCATTTGCAAATGCAACTGGTTTAAAATCCATCGTATTGCCTTCTACGCTCCAAACAATCAAGCAGAATACGTTTAAAAACTGCGACAACTTAATGCAGATTTATGGCGGCAACGGTGTAACGGCGATTGAGAAAAAAGCTTTCAAAAACTGTTACAGTTTGGAAAACGTCAATTTCAAATCATTACAGCGTATTGAAAACGGTGCATTTGCAGGTTGTAGAATGCTGAACGATCTTGGCGATATAGATGATTTGCAGTATATCGGTGAGGGCGCGTTTGAAAGCTGTTCTAATTTACAAACAATCACTCTTCCTGCAGGAATCACTTCGATTTCACCCGACACCTTTAAGGATAGCGGTTTACAGTACGTTGAAATGGCAAACGTGGGGAATATTTCGTCTCGCGCATTCAAAGATTGTTCGGAATTAATTGAGATTCAGGGCTTGGAAAACGTTACGTTGATCGAAAAACAAGCGTTCAGCGGTTGCGAACGTCTCAGTGCAATTCGCCTGAGTAACAACTTAACGGAGATTGGAAAAAAAGCCTTTGAAGATTGCGACAGTTTGAAAGAGGCAACCATTCCGACCAGCGTACAGAAGATGGGCAGACGAGTCTTTGAAGATTGTAATTCTTTGGAGAGCTTAAGTATGCCGTTCATCGGAAAGACGAGGGATAAGAGCAAGTGGTATTCGTTGAATTACACGATAGCAAGCCGTAAAGAAGAGGGGCGTCTCACGGTAGAACTGACGGATATGTCCGTTATTCACAGCGGCGCATTCAAATCTTGTTCGATCGTAGATCATATCGTATTCGGCGAAGGGGTTACGGAGATTGCCAAATCGGCGTTTGCGGACGCAAGTGGTTTACAATCCATCGTATTGCCTTCCACGATCCAAACGATTAAGAAGAATACGTTTAAGGATTGTCACCATTTGACGAGCGTGATCGGCAGCGAACATATTACGCAGATTGAAAAAGGCGCGTTCAAGAACTGCCGCGCATTAGAAACTATCAATTTTGATAACGTACAACGTATTGAAGAAGGTGCGTTTAAAGGCTGTTATCAGTTGAAGAATATTGGCTCGATCAACGATTTGCAGTATATCGGAAAGCAGGCATTCTACGGATGCAGCAGCTTGTCGAACATCACTTTCCCCGTGACGTTGACGGAAATTGAGAAAGAGGCGTTCATGGAAAGCGGTCTGCAAGACGTCAACTTTAGTGGCGGCTTGCAACGGATCGGCGACAGCGCATTCAGGGCTTGCGGATATTTGAAGTTCGTTGATTTATTCGAAGAACGCAACGTCAGCGTTGGACAGTCGGTATTCAAAGAATGTTATGCGTTGGAAACGCTGATTTTGCCCGATTCGATGCTGGACATTCCTAAGAAACTGGCGGAAGATTGTACCTCTTTGCAGCACGTGCAAATGGGGCAAAATACAAAAACAATTGGTGAAAAGGCATTTGCAAATACGGCGCTTCGAGAAGTTTCTATCCCGAACAGCACGGAAGAAATCAAATCCAAAGCGTTCTATGACTGCGGAAAGATGACCTCACTCACGATTTCTTCCTCAGTGCAGAAGATCGGCAGAAAAGCGTTTGCTAATGCGGAAAGCTTGGACGTTGTGAAAACGCCGTTCTTGGGTAAGAAGAGAGGCAGTGCATTCAACGGTTTTGGATATCTGTTCGGTTCGGGTAAACAGCTGACGTATTTAGAAGTAACCGATTTAGACGTTGTAAAAACGGGCACGTTTAACGGCGCGAAAAACGTTCAGAAGATCGTTTTGGGCGAAGGGATCGAGGAGATTAAGTCAAAAGCGTTCAAGGGCTTTAACTTGCAACAGATTTCATTGCCTAGTACCCTTAACACGATCGGGAAAAAGGCATTTGCCAAGTGTGAACACTTGACGGAGATGAACTTGCGGTCTACTGCCGTTTCCGAGCTTGGCAAAGCGGTATTCAAAGGCTGCGACAGCATGGTCGCATTGACCTTGCCGGAAACCGTCGAAACCGTACCCGTGAGGATGGCAGAGGGCTGTAGCGCTCTGAAGAACATGTACTTGCCTTCCTCTATAAAAGAAGTCAAGAAAAACGCGTTTAAAGATTGTACAGCGTTAGAGTCGTTGGCGATGACGGACAGTGTGGAAAAGATCGGTACGGGCGTGGCGTACGGTTGCTCCTCGCTCTCCAATCTGATTCTTTCCAACAATTTGGCGGAAATTCCTCAAAACGCATTTAGAGAATGCAGCAATTTGCAGGCGGTGACGATTCCCGATTCTGTAACACGCATTCGTAAAAATGCTTTTAGAGATTGCAACAGTCTTTCTAGCGCAACGTTTGGCAGCGGCTTAAAGAAGATTGACAGCAAGGCATTCTACAATTGTTCTTTGGACGTTCTCAAATTGCAGGAGGGTATAGAAAAAATCGGGTCGGAAGCGTTCGCAAGTAACGGCAACTTATCCACCGTCGTATTGCCTAAATCCCTCAAAAAATTAGGGATACACGCGTTTGAAGAATGTATGATCGAGTCGTTGACCGTTCCGTTTGTTGGCTGGAATAGAAGCTTTGCTTTCAATATTTCGTATATTACGGATAGCTACCAGCTTCGTTCGCTTACCATTACGGACGCGAAAAAACTTGCCAACCATTTCTTGCGGAGCGCGGATAGAATAGACGAGCTTGCAATTACTTGTCCCTTGGAAAAGGTACGTAAGAATACGTTCGCGGAGGGGAGCAACCTTTCGATGGTTGTATTGCACCGTTCTTTGTCGCAATACGAGACGATGTTCCCGAACGCCAGCGTTGTGTATATGGATTAAAAATGTCGGGATGGCGATTTGCCATCCCGCGAAAAGAAGTTAAATAAATATTTGGAGAATATAAAATGATTTATGCTTGCCAAGTCTGCGGCGCATGGTTTACCTCAGAACAAATTAATAAAGCATCGCAGAACCGTGACGCAGTCATCACCTGCACGTACTGTCAATCTAATAACGAGTTTTTAAACCCCAACGCTTCCCGTTTGACCAGAGGGTATAGCGCCTTGGAAGAGGGGAGATTTTCGGACGCAATCAACGTCTTAACAATGGAAATTGAAGAAAGCGAAAGGAAGGGGATGACTCCGTCCCCCGACGCCTTTTTAGGTTTGGCGTTGGCTCGTTTTGGCGTGCGTACCATCTTTGACAGTACCGATGCTAAGAGAATGGGAACGCCGAAACTGAGTTGTTGGGAATACAACGAGATGTATTTTGTGGATGACGTTAACTTTATCAATGCAAAGAGGTGCTTAGAACGTCAAGGCGGAATTCCTGCAAGCGATGTCAAGGCGGAGAAGGACAAACTGTTGCATATCCAGGAGCATATAGACACTCTGAAGGATTATTACGACGAAAACGCCCAGAGCAAGAAGAAAGATTTTGAATACGGCGTCTTTATTGCGTTTGAAGACGAAGGCAGAAACGCAGGATCTTGGGAAAGGATTGCTACTCAGGTGAAAAATAATTTGCCGAAGATGCCCGTTTTCATGCCCCCCGATAAAAATCTTTTCGACTCTGACCTGCAGTATGAGGCGAAACTGTTGTATGCGTTACATCACTCGAAATGTATGTTGGTTTTGGTTGGCGATAACCCCAGTACCCGTTTGAGAGACTTGTATACGTGGTATTATCACAACGGCCACAAATATGACGGTGCAAATGGCATCCCTGGGAAAAACCTTGGGTTCGTTTTCCACAACGTGAATATCGCGATCAAAGTCCCCAGCGGTACGGTGGATAAAAATAGTTCGTTTAGCACTAGCGATCCTGACGGATACGAACAGTTCGTTGCCCGTTGGAATAATATTATCATCAATAAGAAAAAAGAACCGAAAGAAACCAAAGGCCCAGTTATAGGGGATCCTTTCACGAAAGGTCCCAAAGGGGACCCTGATCCGATAGAACAAGTCTATACGATTTTAGACGAACATCATTTGGCGTTTGGGCATTATCCTCAGAATTTGGAAAAATCCTTGGCGGTTACCCAACATTTTAATCAGTATGAAAGACCTGACAAAACGGACGCACGTGGGTGGAATATTCTCTTTAGAAACCATAACGGCGAACCGTATACGTGGTATCGTGACGAAGACGTCAACGGGGAAAAATATCGTGCCGTTTATTTCACGAGATTCCGTGAGAAATGTTCGGTAAGAGAATCCAAAGAAAAGGGGATTTTGCAAAAGGAACACGGCTACGTGCTTAGAACCATCTACTGTTTCAAATTCGATCCTCTGATTTGGGACGTTGAAAAGATCAATACCGACACGTCGGTTGCGGTACTGATTTCCGATCGCGGTATCGACAGTCAAGAATATAACAATATTGAAATGGACAACGGTTGGGAATGTTGCAGTATGCATTCTTGGTTAAACCATGAATTTTATGACAATGCTTTTGAGTCCTACGAGAAGAAAGTTCTGTGCCGTTTTGAGAATGGTTCGGACGACAAGGTCTTTTTGATGGATAGAGAAGAGGACAGAATTTTCGTTGACAGACACAACAGTATCGCAGGGAGCGATTATTACAAGTGCCTTGGCGGTATGGGGGACAGATGTATCAGCAATTGCTGGATCACAGACAAGAGCCTCGATCATAACGGCGAAGCGTCCGTTATCTATCCTACGACCAGATACAGTCTGGACAGAGTGAAGGTTGACCTCACGTCGGTGGCTGTATTGCCCAAAGTCATCATCACCTTAAAAAGCGGTGACGAAAAACGTTTTGCGAAGAATGAGGAAAAATAACAATAAAAGCAAAACGATAGGGGCAGGTATGCGTTGAATTAAAAAACGACGGTGTAAAACCGTCGTTTTTGCTTGCTTTAAATTTTTCGTTAAAAAATATTCGGCGCTACTTTTCTCTTTATATTGCTGCGGTATACCATATTGATACCGAAGAAGAAAAGGGTTCTAAACGGATGTTTTAACATGCGCTTGTTAAAAATGGTTCTTCTGAGGATATTCTTGATAGAATACAGTTCTTTGTATACCCGCCAGTATTGCTCGGTTACTTCGTCAGCGGTAAAATGAGGAGTATTTAAGACCGATTTTGAGGGACAGTATTCTAAAATATTTTGGTCGGCAATTCTTCCCAACGCGTTCATTTCTTTGTTTAATACCGTACCTGGTATGGGGGTATAGCAATAGAATTTAGGCGCAATGATATTGCTTTTCTTGATAAACTCAATCGTTTGATCTAAAGATTCTTTCGTATCCGTATCAATCCCGATGATCATTTCGCTGGCAACCTCTATACCTGCGTCGTTCACCTTTTTGATTACGCGGAGATAATCGTCAGGATCTGCCCAAGTTTTGTTGATTTCTTTCATAGCGTCCTTGACAATGCTTTCAAACCCAAAACTCAGTACGTAACAGCCGCTGTCTGCAACGGCTTTCAATAGCTCGTCATTATCCGCTATTTGAATGGCGCACTGGGTCATCCAACGCATTTTAAGAGGTTTGATTTGTCTGCAAAGCTCCAACATATACGCAGGATCGGATACGATATTATCGTCTACCAGTAAAAATTCTTTAAACCCAAGCGCTTTTACGTGTTTGATATCCCGCATTACTTCGTCGATGTTTCTTCTGATGTATCGGCCTTTAAACAAACAAGCGATCGTGCAAAACTTGCAAGTATTCGGACAGCCTCTGCCTGCTTGAACGGGGAGGAAGTGCCCGATTTTTTTATTTAAAACGAGTTCGTATTTCGGCAGGGGGAAGGAAAGGGAAGTCAGTTTCTTCTCGTAAAATTTCTGCAATGTATTATTTTCAATATCATGGCACAGCTGTGCAATCGTTTCTTCCGAATCCCCGATCATAACGCTGTCGCAATATTCTATTGCCACGTCGGGGATCAAACTGACCATAGGCCCGCCCATGAAAACGATTTTTCCGCGTTTTTTAAATTCAACCGCGATATCTTTCGCTCTTTTCGCCGCATGGCCCACGCCCCCGATCCCGATCACGTCGCAATCGGTGTCCCAAGGAATGTCTTCAATGACTTCCAAACATATTTCACTTGTCCAACCATCGGGTAAAAGGGAGGACAAAAGGGGATAAGCCAGTCCTACAAAATACAGCTTGTTTTTCTTTAACAGTTTTCCTTTATCGTCATAGATGGTGGGTTGAATAAATAATATTTTCTTATTCATAAAAAACTCCTATCTTGAAAATATCATTAGCCTTACGTATTGAAAAAAGATTTTCGCCGCGCCTTTTTTCACTCGGTTATACACTTTTTTACCGTAACGCTCTTTGATGAACTTTCTCTGTTTTTTATTCGCAGACGTTTTCAAATATGCCCTGACGATGTGATAATAATATAATCTTTTGGACATATTCAAGGGCTTGAATACCACGTGCGCCATATCCCACCAGGCATATTTTTCCCTTGGAACGACAATTTCGTGATTGTATTCATCGAACAAAGGAGTGCCTGGCATAGGGGTAATCGGCTGAATGTTTACAAGCGGGTGATCAAATGTGTTCAGGTGTTTGATCAGCGTGTCAAAATCTTTCTTGACCCAGTCCTCGCCGACGATCAAACCGCTGTAACACTGAAGCCCGTTTTTCTCCAAGATATTTACCGCTTTTACGTTGATTTCTACACTCGATTTTTTTGTGTAGTCGGACAGCTCGGAGTCTTTGAAAGACTCAATCCCTACAAAGAAAGCGTCAAAGCCGTGTTCGTGCAGTAAAACAATCAAGTCTTCATTTTCCGCGATAAAGTCAGCTCTGCCAAAAGCGATATAATGCTTTTTTATATTTCTCTTTTCCAAGCCGTCGACGAATTTGAGGATTCTCTCTCTTGAAATTAAAAAATTGTCGTCGACGATAAAAACGTTCTCTTCTTCGATCGTTTCCAGCTCATCTAATACGCTGTCAATCTTTCTTGCGCTGTATTCGCATATTTGCGTGCAAAAGCAGAACTTGCATTTGTAGGGACAGCCGAAAGACGTTTTTATGGTGGCGCAGTTATTGTGGTAGATATAGTTGTAGTGATTTCTGTATTTGGCGGTTATTTTCCTGTTTGGAAAGGGGAGACTTCCGTTTACCGCCGTTGGCTTGTTTTTTCCTTGTACGTATATACCAGGTATGAGATGAACGTCGATTTTTGGGTAATGCTCCGCGATAGAAATTAACGTTTCAACGCCGTTCGCCCATAATACGTAATCAATATTTTTATCCGTAAAATCAGTAGGGACAACCTCTGCATGTACACCGCCCACGCAGGTGATAATCTTTTGATTATACTCCTTTATGATTTTTGCATACTCTTTGACGACGCCTACCGTCGTTATGTAAGCGGTGAGGCAAACCATATCGTAGTCTTTTTGTTTCAAGAAATACGTAAGCGGCTTTTTTTCCAACAGCATATCCACCAAATCCACTTCGTGATTGTGTTCTAAAAGGCTTGACGCTACGTATTCGAGTTCTAACGGCTCGCAGATCATAAAGCTTTGCAAGTTAATGGATTGCTTGGGGGTATTCGGTCTTACTAATAATACTTTCATACGTCCTCCTTAAACACTTTATAATCGGTTGTAATCGGCTGATATTCTATATATTTTGCCAGCTTTTTATTGATCGAATTTACCAGTTTGTTAGAATGGTGCAAATACGCATACAGCATGGTGTATTTTGAACCGAGCTTCAATTTCGATTCGTCCGCGGTTTGCCCGAAATCAATCGTTTTAAACCCGTGTTCTATGCTGTATTTTACAATTTCAAGCAAGATTCTATGGTAGGTATCGTAGGCGTTATTATATTTGTAATCTACGCCGACAAACTCGAAGATGAGTTCTCCGCCGTTTTCTACCATCTGTCCAAAACCGACGACGGTTTCATCCTTTTTTAAGACAAAAATCTTGAAAAATTCCCCTCTGAAAAACTCGATGGGGAGCTTTTCAACGCGTATTTTTGACTTGTTATACACCTGCAAATAGCAGTTGTACATTTCTTCCGTAAACTCTTTATTGTCTTTTAAATATTCAATCTTGAGAGGACTGGATTTTTTCAGACATTTGGTATAGCGGTATCTATAATTGCTCCTTAAGCTGTTCAAATACCCCTCAAAGGAATCAAATTGATTTGTCCATATACATTTGGGGCAGGTTAACCCTTTGGCATAACCGCGGGGCTCGACGTCCTCAATGTTCAAGATCATTTTCGGGCCTTTTATCGTTTTAATATAATCCATCACCGCGTCCAAGCGTTTGTTGTATGCAATGCCTGGTCTTGTCACCGACAAGGGGACGTAAACCATGGTCATTTTCTGATACAGATTGAATTTGGTGAACATGGCAAGGTTGTATTTTTTTCTGACGTAGGTCATAAAGACGCTGTCTAAAACTCCGTCGTCATACAGCATATAATAGGTTTGCCCGCATTGATCAACGCTTTCCATGAAGGACAAAAACTTCTTTGAAAGGTAGAGGTTGTCGCCTATAAGGCTATCCCAGGTGTCGGGGACCTCATGAATTGTGGAATATTTGTCTACCTGTATCATACGTTTACCTCGTACACAACGAATCTTCTTTCAACGTGTTTCAATAACCGCTTGTTAATCGCCATTGATTTTTTATTGTTGCACCAAACGAAATTCGTTTCTATCGTATCATAATTTTTGACCAACTTGCCGACTTCTCTTAAAAGCTTTATCGTGACAAACCCCTGATACTCTTTTTTAACGCCGATAGAATTGAGTTTCACTTTTTTAATTTTCTTTTTAAACAAGGTATATCTAATTGCGATAGAAAGCAGGCTGTTTTGTCTGCCCTTTTTCAATACTTCGTTATAATCGGGGTGCCAAAAAACAAAACCGACCACTTCGCCGTTATGTTCTGCGAATAAAATATTTTCAGGCTTTAAGAAGAAGAGCATGGGCTCTAACAAATCGTAAAAATGCCCTTTGTCCGTTTGGGAAAAAAGGAAAGTCGTACCGATCGTTTCGTTGCAAATATCCCGAAATTTTTCCATTTCCGCATCGAAATTTTTGAGGTCAATTTTCCGTATAGTAACGTTGGAATCCCGTTCGATTAAGGACGGAAACACAGCAGAGGGATTGTTGCTAAAAGCGACAAGCTCGTGCTTTTGGTATTTGTCAAAATAGCGCGCATAATATAATTTTGAATAGGTTGAGTCAAAGGTGTTCGGGGAGCTCATATCCACGCTAAGCCCGACGCCGTAACTCAAATGCCCGTTGAGACCGATGATAATTCTATGCAAACCTAAGCTTTTCGCAAAGTCTTTTACATAGTCCATAAAAATATCAACTTGCTCGTCAATATTTTCCAACGCTTCGAAAAAGGAAAGCTGTAAAAAATCGTCTTTAGGATTATGAATCAGCAAAGCGGTGATGAGGATTTTATCCTCTTCTATCCCCATTACAGGGAAAATATGGATATTCTTGGCGAACGCAGTTTCCTTATACAGCAACATATCCAACGTAAATTCAACGGTGGAAACGTAATAGGGATCGTTGCGGTACAAATCCTTTCTAAATTTTTTAAACAAGCGTTTTTCTTTTGCAGTTTTTACGGATATGACTTGCATGAAGCACCTTCTTTATCCGCCCGAAAAGAGGGCGGCCGTTTGTATGAATATAGTCATTATAACATATTTTTTTTCTGAATGAAAGTATTTTAGAAAATTTTTAATTAGGAATAACTGTTTTGAGGCGGAGCGTAAGCAAAAACGATAAAAAAAATCCAAAAAAGATGGAAAAATTTTTCAAAAAGCTATTGACAGACGGGGAATCGGCTGTTATACTATAACAAAAAATATAACACGTTATAGAACGAGTAATACAAACGTGTGGAGCAAGAGGGATAAAGTTATGGCAGGGGACGTAAAATCGAAGGTGTTGCATGCGGCGGCGGAGATGTTTTTATCGCAGGGATATCAGGCTTCGACGGTGCGCGAAATCGCAAAGGCGGCAGGGGTAAACGTAGGTTCGCTGACTTTCGCGTTTGGGAACAAGGAACAAATCTTGTGCGAGCTGGTGGCGTACGTACTGGAAGGGCAGTTCAGCGCGACGAAGAAAATGCTGGAAGGGAAGACGGAAGATAAAGTGCTCTTTTACGCGGCGGAAACCACTTTACAGCTGTATATGGCGGAAAGCAGCGAGCATATTCGTGAAATGTACAACGTTTCCTATTCGTTGCCGCACTCCGCGCAGGTCATCTTTCATACGATAACAAGGAAACTGCAGGATATTTTCGGGGCGAGTCTGTCTCATTTGGAGAGAAAGGACTTTTTCGAGCTGGAAATTGCATCCGCAGGAATTATGCGGAATTTCCTTTCCGTGCCCTGCGATATGTATTTTACGATGGAGCGCAAGGTGGCGCGGTTTTTGGAAACCACATTCCTTGTGTACCGTGTTCCCGATGAAAAAATTGCGGAGGCAATTCAATTTGTATCACAGTTCGATTTTGTAAAAATCGCGAAAAGCGTTATCGAGTCGATGTTGAGTTATTTAAAATCCAAAGTGTAACCTCACAACGTAAATAGAGGATTAGGAGAATAAAAAGATGAAAAAAATGATAGCAATTTTGGCGGGTATAGCAATGGTTGGTTCGGTGTTTGGCGTTACGGGGGCTTTACGCGTAAAGGCAGACGAAACGGTGGAGGCAAACCAAGCGTCCGTCACCGTAAACGGTACTACGACGGAATATGCGACGTTGGAGAAGGCGTTTGAATCCCTTCAATTGGACGCAGCGAGATACGCGACGGTAACTCTGCTTACGGACGTTGCGTTGACAAGGAGCTTATCTACGATGCCCAACGAGCGTACGACCGTGGATTTGAACGGTAAAAAAGTAACGGGGGGAGCTTTGTTATTTACTGGCACGGACACTGTGAAAGACAGCTCTCAAGAGGGCACGGGCAGCGTTGAGAAGAACTTGGAAGTAAACACGGACGCTACGCTTACCGTGAAAGGCGGGCATTTTTACGGGGACTATCCGCTGTATCTTTATGAAAATGCAACGGCAATCGTTGCAGGCGGTAGCTTTTATGCAGAGAACGACGTTTTATTGAACGAAGGGTCTGAACTTGTATTGAAAAATGCACAGTTCCCCGCAGTAGACGGACAATACGGCGGTTTCGATTTTGCCGATTATACGGGAAAGGCGAAAACCTTTGCGGATTTCTTGGACGTGAGCGCGGCGTATTATATCGGTGAAACCAAGGTAGAGGACGCCAGCTCAGTTACAGCAGATCAAATCACTTCGGTAAAACAGCAATACGTTGCGACCTACGAGCAGGAGGGACAGCCGACGGTGTATATTACCGACGTTGGGTCGATTAACAATGCGATATATACAGCCAGCCTTTTTGGCCCGCAAAGCTTTAGCTGGGTGGATGATACGATTCCCGCAACGCTGACGTTGTATGCGGACGGGAAAGGGGGATCCATGACGCAGACGCTGGAAGAGCTTACGATTGATTTGAACGGAAACGTTATGGCGGAGGCAACGCACCGTGTGGAAACGACTCTCCATTTGATGGATAGTAGCACGTATCAAACGGGGTTGTTGGAGAACTGTTCGTTTATGCTTAACGAGTGGGGAGAAGTCACTTCGGAAGTAAATATCACGTTGAACTGTAACAGCTATGAATTGTCAATCTATGTGAATACATACGGAAAATTTGTCACAACCGGCGGTCAGCATTACGGCGAGTTTGATCTTTCCACCTATAGTAGTACGACGAGCGCGCAGATTTCTTTGCAAGGCGGCGTTTACGAGGCGTTATGGACTAATATACAAAAAGCCGAAGACGTGCAGTGTACTGTAACAGATATTTCTGTGATCGGCGATCCGCTGAGTAGGACGTGGGATTTGGGGAGTGGTGAAGATTACGCGCTGGGTGACGTGTTGGCAGACGGTTATATGCTGCAATATGAAGACGG
The DNA here is from genome assembly GCA_015069365.1 of Clostridiales bacterium. Taxonomy (GTDB): domain Bacteria; phylum Bacillota; class Clostridia; order Christensenellales; family Borkfalkiaceae; genus Scatosoma. The sequence goes on from SVIT01000001.1 coordinate 96,995, forward strand.
CACGTATGAAAAGGACTTAGCAAAACACGATATATATGGTCCGTTTACAGTACTTGCTCATGAACACAGCTATATAGGGCATTATAACGCAGATTCACATTGGAAAGAATGCGACTGTGGCATGATTGAGGCGGGCAGCGAGGGGGAACATAGCCACAGCGGGGACGTTTTCTCCATGGATGAAACGGCGCATTGGTATCCGTGCGACATCTGCGGGGCGTATATGTCGTACGAGGGACATGACTACGAAGCGGTTTCGGGTACGCATACGAACGAAAACGGTTATGACGAACATCAAGCGACGTGCAGAATTTGCGGTTACGAAGGCATGGACAGCTGCATTACGGAATATACAGACAATCAGCCTGCAACGGAAACGGAGATGGGATATTATATCTATGAGTGTGTTTGCGGTTATACGGAAACAGAAGCGTATTGCGACCATCTTGGCGGCGTCACTTATACGAAAGTAGGCACGGCAGAGGATGCAACGCACGAATATGTTTGTAATATCGAGGGTTGCGGCGAAACGTGGACGGAGAATTGTGATCGTACCCTGATAGACGAACAGCCTGCAACGGAAACGGAGATGGGATATTATACCTATGAATGTGCTTGCGGTTATACGGAAACGGAAGCGTATTGCGACCATCTTGGCAGCGTCACCTATACGAAAGTAGGCACGGCAGAGGATGCAACGCACGAATATGTTTGTAATATCGAGGGTTGCGACGCGGTTTGGACGGAAGATTGCTCGTTTGAGTCGGAACCAGTATATCCTACGGACGTAGTTGACGGTTACTACGTGTATACCTGCGATTGCGGTTATACCTATAACGAAGTTTCAGAGGACTTGACAGCGTTTGGGGATAAAACGTTGGTGACGATCGGCGGGTTGGAAATGTCTTTGCGCGGCAATGCGTATTACGTAAACGGCGAAAACGGCGGGGTTGGTACGGTACATAGCGAAGCGCCTGCAACCTATCACGCGCACTTGACGTGGGAAGCGGCGGCGGACGGCAAGCCGATCATTACGTTGGCGGTGAACGGCTTAGATCTTTCCGTAACGAGTGGCAGCGCGTTGATTTTGGCGGATGATGTTGGGATCAGCGTAAGCGGCGAAAACAATATCGCGGCAACCTATGACGAAACCTGCATAGCGATCGATATGCTCGGTGATAATGCAATCGTGAGCGAGGAAAAGAACGGAACGATGAACGTGACAGTCAACGCTGCGGAAGACGTGGAGGTGCTTGCGCTTAAGGGCAGAGTACTTCAAATTACCGAGGCTGTCTTGAACGTGAAGTTCAATGCAATCGGCTATGCGATTGACGCGCAGAATCAGTTATTCGTAGATGATTCGACGGTTAGCGTAGAGACGAGTGCGGCAGGCATTGCGGCAAGCGCGTTCACGTTGGAGTCGTCCACCTTAAACGTAGACATGAAGAATGAAACGAGTGAGGGCGGGGCGATTGAAACGGAAAATTTATCTGCGTATCGCTCGGTGGTAAACGTTTCCGTTGCGAGCAACGCTGGCATGGCACAAGGCGTTTATGCAGAGGAATATTTGTACGCTTGGCAATCGGAGTTCAAGGTGGAAATAACGCGGTTGACCCCTAAATCAGAAGAAGAAACGGAAGAGGAGACGGGTGTTATAGCAATTGGTTTTGCCGGTGTAGAACTTGAGTTTAACCATACGAACGTGAACGTTTCCATAAAAGATGCCTATTATGCATACGCCATGGAGGCAGACAGATCTATAGAAGTTATCGGAAGCACTCTTTCCGTTGAACTTATTGGCAGTGATATGCTTACAGGTTTGGCTATTAACGAGGGGTACGACGGCGGTTTGCTGATTGAAAACTCGACGGTGGATATTGCGATGAGCGGCGGTGCTAGCGGTATCACTGTAAACGCGGAAGGATATACGGACTATGGCTTGAAGATATACAATTCAAGAGTGAACGTGGAGATGAGCGGCGAAAACGTTATTATACAAGGTATTCGCGTGGACTATGCACCATATGAAGACGGCGGCGCGGCAATCCTTATCGACAATTCTACGGTGATTGTGGATACGAGTAAGACGATCGCGCAACTTCAGCACGGCATATACGCAGAGTTGGAAGAAGAAGCGGAAGACGATACCGCGGACGCGTACGGTTTGTACGTAAAAAACAGTAAGGTGTACACGTACTACGGCGCGGGTATAATTGCGAGGGGTATTGCGGTAGAGTACAATATCTACAACGATTACAACTCCAGTAAAGAGGCAATGTACGTGAGAAAGAGCACCATTCACTCTGAAAATAAAATCGCAGCTGATTGGGACGAGGAAACGTTGGAAGATTACGCTACGTGGGAGAATGTTGCCCTTAGCATAAACGCGGATTTTGACGAGTCGGAAAAGTATAGATTAATTACCTTGGACGATACGAACGTAACGACGGTTGCAGGTGACGGGGTAATATCCGCAGGCTTTAAAATTTCTATCAAGGAAGAAAGCTACCAATCGTATATCGAAGAAGTGTTGTATGCAACCGATTGCAAACTGACGTTCATAAGCGGTGCGGGTCATATGGAAACCGCAGGTTTGAGACTTAACGCCGAGGAAGATGTCTACGGGGAATTCGGTATTCTTCTTATTGATTGCGAAACGCTTGTAATCAGTGGCGAAGCAAGCCGTATGCCACTGGAAGAGGATTTCTGGTACGGAACGACAGCGGCAATGTATTTGGAGATGGATACGAGCGATGAATTACTGTATCTGGAAGGCGGACGTACGGTTTTGATCGCGCCTGAATCCTATGAAATGGAAGAGGACGGAGAAACCGTTCCCTATAACAAGCACAGCTATGCGCTCATCGTGGATGGGGACGATGCGGAAATCGTCAGCGGTACGCTGGAGATGTGGGCAGGCACCTATTGTGTCGACGGGGATTTGGATACGAAGAACGAGGTATATCCTGCGTCCAGTATGACCTACGGCGACGAGGAGCTGGATGACGATTTCGGTTCGGATATCCGCTTCGAAGAGGACATGGAAGAGGATACGCCTAAATACGTATTTATCGGCGGGAATGAAGTATACGTCGGCGGTTTGGCGATGGCGGATGGGGAATATTACGTCAACGGCGCGTACGGCGAGGTTGGCGAAGTTTACAGAGAAGAGCCTGAAAACTGGAATGCGAAGTTAGAGGCTGTATTTGACGAGGAAGGGGAATTTGTAAAATACGTCCTTACCTTAAACGGCTTGTATCTTGCAGCGCAAGAGAACAGCTTACTGTTCGCGCAGATTTGGAGTTTGGCTGATCTGGATATCGTCTTGGCTGACGGCAGTAAAAACATAGTGGAAGCGAACGAGCTTTCGAACGCGTATGCGGCATACCGTATGGCAAGCGCGATCGACGCGAGGGCTTGGTCTGTTGAAGAGCGCGAGGACGAAGAATACGGTGACACGTATAACGTTTACTCGATGAAAAAAGGCGGTACGATAACGGTATCGGGCGAGGGCGAATTGACGCTCGCAGGCGCGGAAAACGGAGTGACGCACGATGGGAAACTGTACGTAGCAATGGAGTCCTATTTTGAGAATGGTGTATACACCTTGAAAAACCTTGAAAATGCAGTGGAGGCAACGGACGGAAGCTGGACGGTAAAAGCGCACGCGCATGCTTATGGCGAATGGACGGTTACCGAGGAAGCGACGAAGAAAGAGGAAGGTTCACGTGAAAAGATTTGCGAAACTTGCGGAGACAAAGTGACCGAAACGATTCCTGCTAAGGGCAAAGGCTGCGGAAGTACGATCACGGGTGTATCGTTTGGTTCGATTGGACTTTTGAGTGTTTTTGGTTGTTTATTGGCAAAGAAAAAAAGGGAAGACGATTTCCAGAATTGATTTATTATGACGTTATATGAAGAGCCCCCAACTTGATTTCACTCAAGTTGGGAGCTCTTTGCTTTTTTAGGTATTTTTCTACAGAAGATTGTTGAATAATCTGTTCTCCAAACATTGCAAGGGAGAGTGTTTTGCTCTCGAAAAATGTGTCGGCCATCAATTTTTGTCGTATATGTGCTAATAAGTCAAACAAAAAAGCACCCATATGGGTGCTTATTTATTTGACGCACCACTTTCAGTCACCGTTGAGCTTTCTACTCACCGTACGGAACCCATACTCATATGCATATGAAAAGGTTTTCCTTGAGGAATACTGTGTGACGTATTATGGGTATTTGTGTCATAATAAGTCGTGACAGATGTCATAACATTTAGTGACGAAATATATTTGCAAACCAAATCAGGGGGGTGTTATAATAGAAAACAGGTTGGCGTGCCGAGCCTCAAATTAGCAGGTAATTACCTATACAAAGGAGAAAACCGATCATGAAAGACGTTTTGTTGGATATCTATTTTGTTTGTCTTGCGATCACCTTATTCTATGCAGTTTATTATGCATTTTTAGGGGTAATCGGGTTGTTTATGCGGAAACAAAAATATCCTATCATTGAGGATCAATCGAAATTTTGCATCTTTGTTCCTTGCCACAATGAAGAATCCGTTGTAGCTGCAACGGTGGAAAATTACACAAAGATTCAATATAATCCCGAGCTGTTTGATATTTATTTCTTGGCTGATAATTGCAGTGACCAAACGGCTGAAAAGGCGAGGACAGCGATTGAAAAAGCGGGGATGAAAAATTTTTACGTATTAGAAAGAAATGTCGATGACCCAGCCAAAAGGGGAAAGCCGCACGCATTGAACTGGGGTATTCAAACCTTAGAGGCGGAAGACCGCTTTTATAATAAATATGATATGTTTATGATTTTAGACGCAGACAACTTTGTTGACGCTGATATTTTGAGACACGTGAACAGTCAATATTGGTCGATTACGAGACCTGTACGAGATGTAATTACACGACGTATGAAGAGATTTCTACGACGGGTCATAGCTACGGTGAGGTTCAGACGGTAGAGGCGACGTGTACGGAAGAGGGATATACTTATCGCGTTTGTAAAGATTGCAGTCACGAAGAAACTCTTTCTACGATAGAAGCCAAAGGACATACCGCAGGCGAATGGATAATCGATAAAGAAGCACAAGAAGGCGTGGTTGGTAAACGGCATAAGGAATGTATTGATTGCGGCGAAAAACTGGATGAAGAGGAGATTCCTGCTTTGCTCGTTCCATGGATGGGTTGCGGAAGTACGATCACGGGTGTATCGTTTGGTTCGATTGGACTTTTGAGTATTTTTGGCTGTTTATTGGCAAAGAAAAAACGCGAAGACGATTTCCAGAATTAATTTGCTATGACGTTATATGGAGAAATCCCAACTTGATTTTACTCAAGTTGGGATTTCTTTGCTTTTACTCCCGTTCGCGGTTCTTCATTCTCAATTCCCGTCGAAGAAAACAAAATAAACAAAAAAGGAAACCTCGAATGAGATTTCCTTTTTTGTGGTGCGGTCGACAGGAATTGAACCTGCATGGAGTTACCCACAAGATCCTTAGTCTTGCGCGTCTGCCAGTTCCGCCACGACCGCATTAACGTGATTAATTATAGCTGAATGTTTCCCATTTGTCAACTTATTTTATCCCACTTTAGAAAAAATTTTATTTTTTTATTGAATTTCCTTTTTTAAAGTGCTATAATGTTTTTATATTCAAGACTGTAACGAAAAGGAGGATTCGTTATGAGGAAAATAATTCTCGTTATATTCTTATTAGTTACGAGCTTTTGTTTCAGCGGTTGTTGGGGGAATGCCTTGACAAAAGAAGCGGAAACTGCGCTGGGATTGTCCCTTTCTTCGGCGGAAGTGATTGAGGAATGGGATACGCACGGCGGTTTTCACGGTGATGGAACTTCGTTGATCGTGTTCTCCGTAGAGGACGGTTTTGAGGTGAACGTAAAAAGCAAATGGCAACGGTATCCGTTGACGGAGACGGCGTATGAATATTATTACGAATGGGGCGGTATGTTTGATACGCCGAAATCCGAGGGGAAAGCGATTCCTGAAATAACAAACGGGTACTGGTATTTTGAGGATACGGGTCCGCAAAACTGGATATTCGCTGCTTTTGATGAGGATAATAACTTGTTATATTATTATACATTTGACAGTTGATAATTAAAAGGATATGCCGATATGACATATCCTTTTTTTCAATTATGCGCGTTCGGGGCGGACGCATTCGCCCGTAGCGGCGCTTTGGAAAATGACGAAATATCCTCCCGTTTCGTATGGAGAAATGGGGACGAAAGAGCAGACGTTTTTGATCTCCGCAGGGGGATTGTCCTTATCTTCCGCCCATAAGGCGTAACAGATGTGTTGAACACGTCCGTCCGTGCGTAAAACGCCTACTAAATATTCAGGTTTTTTAGAGGTCCCTTTTACGCGTACCCATTCACTGCAGGAAAACGCCCCCGATAGTTTACGATCGCGGGGATATCGGCGGAATAATCCGTCGATTTCCTCTTTTACGGCAAGGTAGTATCCGTCGGGATCGGTTTTAACCGATTGGCGTACGCGCGGAGCATCGACATCTTCCTCAGCGCATGGCCGCGCTTTTTTTCCTTGCTCTTTAGCTGTGCTTTCAGCGTGTGCATTTTGGCTAGTTTTTTCAGGCAAACAGCGTCCATTCTTTATCTCCTCGTAATAATTCTCGTCGGCGACGCTCTCGTCGTTATAGGGGGCTTTTTTCATGCGTATTTCCGTCTCGGTGGCGGGGGGGTCGATATCCTCTCGAGGGGGCAGGGGAGCAGGGGGCGGCGGAGGAGTGATCGGCTCTTCAGGCTTTTTGGGCGGCTGTTGAATGGGAAGGGGCTCAGGGAACGGTTCGGGCGGAGTTTCATAGATTGGCTGAGAGGATTTTTCTTGGCGAGAAAGCCCGACGCTCCCTGCAATTTCTCCGCTGGCTGTTTCCTGCTTGATTGAGGGAAAGACGGGGGGCAGGGTTGCGTTGAGTATCGTTTTCCAGTCATAAGATTTGTTTCCATTGATCCCGTAAGCAATGGGGACGACTTCGTTTTTTACGTAGCAAATAATCCCGCAAAAACCGCCTGAAACGTCCAGGTCGGTGAGCAGGTTAAAAAGACTCTTTCCGCGAAGAGCGAGCATTTCTGTCTTCCCTTTTCCGTCGGAAAGCAGGCAGTAATATTCCCCTGAGGCGAGCGGGGCGAAGTTGATAACGGAGATTTCCACAGCGAGGTTTTTTCCGTATTGTTCGAGTTTAATTAATCCCGATAGAGATTTCCCGTCTCCTGAAAATCCCTGGCGTATTTGGCGCAAGATACACATTTTTTTTACATAGTTCATATTTATCCAAACCTTATGTGTTTTTGTATAAGTATATATGCTGAAACAGAGAAAAAATTGACGTTTTTTCACGGTTTTTAGGTAGTATTCGGGAAAAAAAATTAAGTAAAAAACAAAAAAAGTCCGTCAAGATATTGACCCGAACGTTTTTTTAGCGTATAATAGAAATATGTTGCAAAAGAAAGGACAAATAGGAATATACATATTGCGCGTGCTGTTTATTGCGTTATGTTTGCTGGTAATAGCGTATATATTTTCAAACTCCTTAAAGACGGGCGAGGTATCTTCGAAACAAAGTTCGAGTGTGGTGGACACGATCCAAGACTGCGTTGGTTCTATCGCGCCCGATTCTAAGATCGCCACCACGAAAGGCTTGGGGTATAAAAAGATGCATGCTTTTGTACGGAGAATGGCACACTTTTCCGAATTTGCGGTGCTTGGCGTTTTGTTGGTTTGCACATATTTTTGTTTTACTCATAAAAAGAAAGGTCTGTTTATTCCCTTGATTATATTGCTTGCTGTGGCGTGTATTGATGAGGTGTTGCAAGGGTTTATGGCAGGTCGTGTTGCGGATATTACCGACGTTGTTATGGACGTTTTGGGTGGATTGAGTGGGGGCATGGTCGCGTTGGCGGTCATTTTGTGGATGTTTTTAGCGCAAGGGAAAAAACCAAAACGGCTCGTTGAGGGGGAAGACCTTGGTGTAGACATGGTCGTTGTAAGACATGGATAAGCTTGAAAAGGAGAGTAAGCATGGAGAGAGATGATCTGGAGATCGCCTTAATCAAATACAATAAAAAAAGCTGGTGTAAAAGTGTCGTATTAGGCTTTTTTATCGGGCTTGCGGTAATCGTTCCTGGAATCAGCGGTTCGACGGTGGCGATTATATTTCGATTGTATGATCAGTTTTTATGTGCAATCAGCAATCTGTTTAAACAGTTCAAACGTTGTTTTATCTTTCTTTTGCCGATAGGAATTGGTGCTGTCCTTGGTTTGGGATTGGGTTTTATTGGCGTGAAAGAGTTGGTAGAATTGTTACCGTTTGCATTTGTTTGTCTTTTTTCAGGATTGATGACGGGTGCGTTTCCTGCCGTGTACGACGAGGTGAGAGAGGGTGAGTGGACGCTGAAACGTATTGTATTATTTGCGGTAGGGGTTTTTCTTCCCGTGGCAATCGGATGTGTATCGGCATGGCTGTCGATCGGTATGCCAAATGGCTCCGTAGGCGTACAAAAATTTGCAGATATTGAAATTACGCATATATTGTTGGCGGTGTTGTTTGGATTTGTAGTCGGATTGACGCAGATTGTGCCTGGATTGAGTGCTAGTGCCTTTTTAATGGCGGTGGGTTGGTTCCAAGGGCTGTTGAAGAGTGTTAGCCTTACCTACTGGAAAAGTAATCCCGCTATATTTGGGATATATCTTGCTTTGGTTATCGGGTTTTTATTGGGGCTGGTCGCTTTTTCTAAAGTATTGACCTACTGTTTTTCCAAGGCACGACGTACTACCTATTCGTTGATTGTGGGGCTGTCTTTGGGGTCGATTTTATCCATGTTCTGTAACGGTGATATCATCATGACCTATATCGGCTGGGCAAACGGCGGCGCATGGATTTTGGAAGTGATACTCGGTGTGGTATTGTTCGCGCTCGGTGCTGTCGGTGCGTATGCTTTGGTAAAGTATCAACGCAAACAAGAAGCGAAAGAAAAAACCTCAAAAACAGAGGAATAAGGGGTACAGGTACGAGATGAACGGTATAAAAGAACTGTTTTCACGCATGCATGGGCGCATACGAGAGTATGCTGCCGACCATGGTTTTACCTGTGACGGATGCGGTGCGGAACTGTTCGATTACCCCCAAACGCGGTTGTGCAGCGTATGTGAGCAAGCGTTGGAAAGAAACGACGGAAAAGTGTGTCCAAAATGCGGAAGAAAAACGATATCGGACGGAGTTTGTCTAAATTGTAAACAGGAGCTTCCGAAATTTACCCGCGCGATCACTCCTTTTGTATATCGAGGAGAGACGGCGGGTTTTATCAATCGCATTAAGACGGGTACGCCCGTTCTTGCGTACTATTTTGCGGAAAAAGTTGCGGATGAATTTCTTGCGAAATATCCTCAAGCGGAGGATTTCCTTTTAGAAAAAGAGGAGACATTGTTGATTGTTCCCGTGCCTTTGACGAAAGCGAGAAAACGGGGGAGGGGATACAATCAAGCGGAGTTGTTGGCAGAGGCCCTTTGTCGACGATTGCGTGCAAGAGACTATGCGGCGAAAGTGGACACGGGAATCTTGATCAAACGTCGGGAAACATCTCAACAAAAGCATATGGGACGCAACGAACGTGTAGAAAACGTTGCGGGTGCATATCACGTAGCCAAGCGAAAGGAATGCCGAGGACGTACAATCTTATTGATTGACGATATTTTGACAACGGGTGCAACGGGGAGTGAATGTGCCGCGCGGTTGTTGGCGGCAGGCGCAAAAGAGGTTATCTTCCTTGTTTGCGCGGCGGTGCCCGAACGGAAATAAAGCGTCTTGGAATAGTATTCTTTAAAATCACAAATAAGAAATACCCTCTCGGATTCGAGGGGGTATTTTTTACAAATTTTAGATTATAAAAACCGTCTTGCTTCGATATAATACGACCAACGTTTTTGAGAGATTTGTTCGATTCTCGCATAATCGGACGCGGTGTGTAAGATGTAATTATCCCCAAGGTATAAAGCGACGTGGCCAACCCGTTCTATCCCCGTGTTGTTTACGCGGTCTTCATTCGTGAAGAAGATACAGTCTCCGCGTTGTAAATCTTTCGGTGCGACGTATTTTCCTTGCTTTATCTGTGTTCTCGTGGTAACGTCGAGTTTCACCCCTGCGCCCTTGTAGAAGATATACTGTATCAAAGAAGAACAGTCGAATTTTTGTGCGGAAAACCCTGCCAGCAGTTTTCCCTTGCCGTTATGAAAACGCACTGCGCCGTACACGTAGGGCACGCCCAGCAGTTTATAGCCCTCTGCAATTACGTCTTCCGTTTCGTCATCCTTGGATTTTTCAATGGTGAAGACAGAAGCATAGGACGCGTATACGTACGCCGTTTGGTTCTTATAATAGGTTTTGTACCAGTTGCCGCTTTGTCCTAAAACGATATAATTCGTTCCCTTTTCCGCGCTGCCGAGGACGGAATAGGACGTGCCTGCGCCTGAACGAATATTTACGCTGCTGCCCGTGCAACGTATGTACTGCGCCTTGGAGGAAACGGTCGGTGTTTCGGGTGCGGGTGTGGAAGGAACGGTCGGCTTGGAAACGGGGGGAGTAGGTGTAGGAGTAGGTGTAGGAGTAGGCGTAGGTGTGGGCGTAGGTGTAGGAACGGTTGGTTCGTCCTCTTCTTCTTCTTCGGTTTCCGAGGAGCTGTCTAGAGAGCTACTGCTGTCAGCGGAAAATTCTTCTGAGGAGGAAATGTCGGAGGAGGGAAGATCCAGGCTTTCCTTGCTACAAGCAAATAGGGGAGTCAATAGGGTTAGCGACAGCAAAAATGCTGCCAAGGTTTTTGTTTTTTTCATATTCTACCTCACTTTTCAATAATACGTTTTTACCCCGATGGAGGTGCGAGGGAGCGACGGGGCAAAAACGCCTTCCTGACAAAAGAACGTGCTTTCGGCAGGTTGGAGGTATTTTATCGCAAAAAATATGTTGTTGTCAATAGGGGAAAATAGGCAAAAAAGGTAAAAATGGGCAGGGCATGTATGCGTCGAGTGGCTAAATTCTCATTTTTGGGCGGTTTTGGAAAGAAAACCGAAATTTACCGAGTTTTACAATATAGCGAGCCGCTTAGCTTGCAAATTTTTTTGCGATATGCTATAATGTTAGGCGAAAGAATTTTATATAGAGGCAGATATGAAAAAAATGTTGACGGATATGCACACGCATACGACCTTTTCTCACGACGGTAAGGATTCGCCTGCGAAAATGTTGGAGTCGGCGCAAAGGCAGGGGATTGCTTTTTATGGTGTGAGCGAGCATTTTGACTACGATTACGACTATACACAAATGACCGAGGAGGAGCGTTTGGCGCTGGTCAACGGTGATGAGGAGAGCTATTTTCACGAGTTGCGTCATCTTCAAGAGGATTACGAGGGAGTCATGAACGTTGCCGTGGGGGCGGAGTTTGGATATTCTGACAATCCCGACGTGCAAAGGCAGTATTTGGAAACGTATGAAAAATACCGTCCCGATTTCGTGATCAATAGCGTACATGGGGTGGACGGTAAGGATTTTGCTCGTTACTCATTCGGCGGAATGACAAAAGCCGAAATATTTAGAAGCTATCTTGCTTTGGTTCGGCGAAGTTTGGACGTTCCGTATCCGTATGACATTGTAGGTCACGTTGGCTACGTTGCAAGATACGTACCGTTTGAGAACAGAGCGTTTGATTTGAAAGAGTTCGGCAAGGAGATTGACGAGCTTTTAAAGACAATTATTAAAAAGGGAAAGATCTTAGAGGTGAATACGCAAAACAAGACGTTGGAGAACCGTACTTTGCCCGCCGAACCTATCCTTAGAAGATATTACGAGTTAGGGGGGAGAAAAATATCCTTTGGCTCGGACGCACATTTGACTGAACGTATCGGCGATAAGCGGGAAGAGGTAATGGAAATGCTGAAGAAAATCGGGTTTACGTACGTGACTGTCCCTTTCCGCGGCGAATATATAAAAATTGAGCTATAAGGGAGAAATTATGTCAGAGTTGGATATATTAAAACTGTTGCAAACGTATGGCGAGGAAACGGAGCTTGGGGATTTCTCTCCCGAAGAATTGCAGGAACTGTTATATGAAATGCAATCGAACGGCGAGCCGTTGCCCTTGACGAAAGAGGCGTTTAAGGAGAGATATTTTGCCTACTATGACGACGTTAAGGATAAATCCTTAAAAAAGCAGGATTGGTAAAACGCTGAGAAAGGGCTAAAAGAGGATACTCGACAAAAAAAGTTATAAAAAAGAGTGGATTTTTTTGTAAATAGTATAGCTTTCTGCGCTAAAATGTGTTATAATGGTTCGGATAAAGGGGCGCAAAGGAGGAAAAGGTCATGCAGCCTAAATACAAAAGAGTATTATTGAAGCTTTCGGGCGAAGCGTTGGCGGGCGATCAGAGGTTCGGTTTGAATCACGAAGTGATTGAACCGGTCGTAAAACAGATCGTTGAGATACACAACATGGGTGTCGAGGTTGGTTTGGTAATCGGCGGCGGCAACTTTTGGAGAGGCCGCCAAGGTACGAAGATGGACAGAACGACTGCCGATCATATGGGGATGTTGGCGACGGTTATGAACTCGCTAGCGATGATGGACGCGATTGAACAGCACGGTGTGCCCGTGCGCGTGCAGACGGCGCTGAACATGATCTCTGTTGCAGAGCCTTTGATCCTGCGCAAAGCGTTGCGCCATTTTGAGATGGGTAGAGTGGTTATCTTCGCCTGCGGTACGGGGCATCCTTATTGCTCGACGGATACGGCGGCGGCGCTGCGTGCGTGCGAGATTGACGCGGATATTTTGCTGATGGCAAAGAACGTGGACGGGATTTATGATTCCGATCCCAAAACCAACCCCAACGCAAAGAAATACGACGTGTTGAAATATTCGGATATTATCAACCGTAATTTAAAAGTGATTGACTTCACTGCGGCGACGATGTGTATGGAAAACGACGTACCGACCCTTGCTTTTGGGCTTAACGAGGAAAATTCGCTCGTTCGTGCTGTCTGTGGCGAGAGTTTGGGTACGATAATTGAAGTTTAAAGAAAAAACGGTAAGGAGAATACTGATATGATTGAAAATGAAAAGATTGAAGAAATGATGTTTGAACTGGAAGAAAAGGCGGAGAATACCATCACCGCTTTGGATAGAGATTACGGCGCGATCCGTACGGGCAGAGCGAACCCCCGTATTCTTGACAGATTAGAGGTAGAGGCTTACGGCGGTATGAGCAAGCTGATCGAGCTGGGCAACGTATCTGCTTTGGATGCAAAATGTCTGCAGATCAGCCTTTGGGACAAGTCTTTGTTGAAGGCTGTTGAAAAGGCAATTTTGCAATCGAACATCGGTTTGACCCCCTCCAACGATGGTAACGTAATTCGTCTTGTATTCCCCGACATGACGGAAGAAAGAAGAAGAGAACTGGTAAAACAGGCAAAGAAGATGGGGGAAGAATCCAAGGTTGCTATCCGTAACCACCGCCGTGAAGCGATGGATATCATCAAGAAGATGAAGACGGCAAAAGAAATTTCTGAAGACGAGGCAAGCGGCTGCGAAGCAGACGTAGAAAAGACGGTTTCCAGTTACATGACGAAATTGGAAGCAATTATTTCCGCAAAAGAAAAAGAATTGATGTCTATTTAAACCATGCAAAGGAATAAGATAATGCAAGGGGTTACGATCCCCAAACATATCGCTATTATCATGGATGGAAATGGGCGTTGGGCAAAAAAGCGAATGTTGCCCCGCTCGGTTGGACACAAATTCGGCATGGAACGAATGGTTAGCCTTATGGAGCACGCGTTCGATTTAGGGGTGGAACATATTACCGTGTATGCATTGTCCACGGAGAATCTGCAACGCCCGAAAGATGAGCTGGAGGCTTTATTCGATCTAATTCGCAAAAATTATCGTGAATATTTAATGCCCATTTGCCAAAGGGGTGTACGTGTCCGTTCGGTTGGGAATATAGCATTATTACCCGAAGACGTACAAAAGATCTTGCGTGATACCGAGGCAGAGACAAGTCAATACGAGAAAAAAAGCATCAATATTGCCGTGTGTTATGGGGCAAGAGATGAAATCATTCGCGCGGTAAATAGCGCTGTGGAAAGGGGGGAAAAGGTGACGGAGAAAAGCTTTTCCTCTCTGCTGTATACCAAAGACGTACCCGACCCCGATTTGATTATTCGGACGGGGAAAGAGGTGCGTTTGTCTAATTTTCTCTTGTATCAAGCGGCGTATGCAGAACTGTATTTTTCCAAAAAAATGTTTCCTGCGTTTTCCGATAAGGATCTGGATAAAGCAATCGTTGATTTTTCCCTTCGCACGCGGCGTTTTGGGAAAACGGACGAACAATTATAAACAAACGAAGGGGGCAGGTATGCGTTCACCGATGTCGGCAGCGTATTGCCCCTTACATTTTGGCTAAGGAGAAATTATGAAAATACGATTGATATCGGGGACGTGTTACGTCCTTTTGTTGGCGGCGTTTTTCTGTCTGAAAATATTTTTACCGTATGGAGATTTTTATTTTGACGGATTGCTGTATGCGTTTGCTTTGATCGGGACGTTTGAAATGCTCCGCGCGGTGAAAGAGAAGACGACGAAAGCGGAACGCGCGCTTGTGTATGCATTCACGGCGATCACTATCCCTGCATCGGTTGTGATACAGCAGTTCTACGGAATCGGTTTTTCCGCATTGGCGGTTTGTTTCTTTGCGTTGGCGGTGGCGCTTTTGGCATTGCTCGTAATCCGTCACGAGGAAACCTCTTTGGAAGGGTTGGGGCTCAGCTTTTTATCGGCGGTTTATCCCACCGTATTTTTGACGGTGATGGCGCTGATGAATCATGCAGTTGCGCCGTTAGAATTGCAAGCGTTCGGGTTTGATTCCCGTATCCTTATCTTGTTCGTGTTCGTCGTTTCCCCTTGTTCCGATTCAATCGCGTACGTATTCGGTTGTTCGATGGGCAAACGTTTCCCTAAAAAGATGGCGCCTACTCTCAGCCCGAAAAAGACGGTGATCGGCGGTATCGGCGGTTTGGTCGGCGGACTTTTGGGTGCGGCGGCGTTGTACTTTATCTACAACGCGCTTGCGGGATCTTACGCGCAGATGTATATTTGGCTCCCCGTATATTTACTCATCGGGCTCGTAGCGTCCGTAGCAACGATGTTTGGGGATTTGGTGGAAAGCTGTATAAAACGCAAACTCGGTCTTAAGGACATGGGCAATATCATGCCTGGGCACGGCGGTGCGCTCGACCGCTTGGACAGTGCATTCTATTCCACGGTCGTTGTATATTTGGCGTTTGCGATTATTTCTTTGATCGTATAAGGTGTATCTATGAAAACGATTGCTTTAATCGGTTCGACGGGTTCTATCGGCAGACAAGTCTGTTCGGTTGTGCGCCGTCACCCTGAAAAATTCAAGATTAAAAGTATCGTGGCGAATGCGTTTTCCGAGTTGTTTTTAGAGCAGGTGCGTGAGTTCATGCCCGAATATGCCGCTCTCGCTAATGAGGAGGCAGGGCGTGCGATAGCAAAGGATATTCCGCAGGGAGTAAAATTTGGCTATGGAGAAAAAGCGGCAGAGGAAGCGATCGCATACGGTGACGTTGCATTTGTCGCGGCGACGGGTTTTGCGGGGCTGAAATACAGCCTTAAGGCGATCGAGTTAAAGAAGGACATCGCCCTTGCCAACAAGGAAACGTTGGTATGCGGCGGCGAGCTTGTTATGGGCAAAATCAAGGGGGCAGGTACGAGTCTAATGCCCGTTGACAGTGAACATTCGGCATTGTGGCAGGCGCTTTCATTTCGTGCAGACGCACCGTTTAGAAGATTGATTATCACCGCGAGCGGCGGGCCTTTTTATCATTACAGTGAAGAGCAGCTGCGCTTGGTCACGCCTGCGTCGGCATTGAAACACCCCACATGGCAGATGGGGGCGAAGATCACGATTGACAGTGCGACTTTGCTCAACAAAGGCTTTGAAGTGATCGAGGCGAGGTGGTTATACGACGCGCCGTTGGAGAAGATTCATACGATCGTTCAACCAGAAAGTATCATTCATTCGATGGTGGAGTTCGAGGACGGTGGGATTTTGGCACAGATGAGCTATCCCACGATGGAGTTGCCTATTCAGCTTGCGCTTACTTATCCCGAACGTTTCGATTGCGGTCTGCAACCGTTGGATTTTGAAACGCTGGGTGCTATTCGGTTTTTACCTTTAGAGAGAAAACGTTTCCCTTGTTACGATCTTGCTTTACGAGCGTTGGAGTTGGGGGATAACTATCCTTGTGCATTGAACGGAGCGGGAGAAATTGCCGTTCATGCGTTTTTAGACGGGCGGATATCTTTCTTGGAGATTGCCAAGACTATGGAAGAGGTTTTGGAAAAGACGGAGCGCATGAAAGCAGATTCTTATGCGGTATTAAAAGAAACAGACGCGCGTGCGCGCGCGCTGGCGCGAGAGCTCATTGACCGCTAAGCCCCATGACCAAGGGTCAAGGGACGTGGTCCCTTGCGGATTGTAAAGGCAGAGCCTTTACGACCCCGCGTCAGCGGTTGCGCGGAAGCGCAAAAAGGTACCCTAAAGAGCAACCAAAGGTTGCGTTACTACCGCGTTAGCGGTACAATCGCTATAGGCAAACGTACACCTTTGCAAAGGGTCAAGGGACGTGGTCCCTTGCGGATTGTAAAGGCAGAGCCTTTACGACCCCGCGTCAGCGGTTGCGCGGAAGCGCAAAAAGGTACCCTCTAAAAGCAACCAAAGGTTGCGTTACTACCGCACAAGCGGTACAATCGCCATAGGCGAACGCACATCCTTGCAAAGGGTCAAGGGACGTGGTCCCTTGTCAGGGAGGTTGAGGGGCAGAGAGCCCCTCGCATACTAGCCCCCCAAAAAGCAACCAAAGGTTGCGCTACTACCGCGTCAGCGGTTACGCGAAGCGCAAAAGGGTACCCTAAAAAGCAACCAAAGGTTGCGCAATCACCGCACAAGCGGTACAATCGCCGTTAGGCGAAACACCCCTTAACAGTAAACAAAAAAAGGAAATAGAATATGATAGGTAATTTGTTATCATTTGCGAGTGTGATGAAGAGTATCGGCGGCGTTTTGCTGGCGGTACTGATTTTGCTTGCGATGATCACCGTGCACGAGTTTGGACATTACGTAGCAGGTAAAATTCTCAATTTTAAGATCAACGAATTTTCCATCGGGTTCGGTCCTGCAATCTTTAAAAGACGTAGTAAAAAAACGGGCGAACTGTTCGCGATCCGTGTGATTCCTTTGGGCGGCTATTGCGCTTTTGACGGTGAGGACGGTCTGGAAGAGGAGCAAAAGAAAGAAACGGTGCAGTCGCCCCTCTTTGAAGAATTCTCTCCTCAATCCCTCGAAAAAGAGGAAAATGACGGGGGCAGGTACGAGACGAAAGAGGAAAACAGCAAGGATAGATGCGAGGTAAAAAAAGAAAACGAGTATCCCGAACCGAAAGGGGAACAATTCACCGACCAAGCGCCTTGGAAGAGGATTATCGTCTTAATCGCAGGCGCGACCATGAATTATATTCTTGCGCTTTTTTTGATTATCCTGATGTTTGCCTGCGTGGGAAGACCGATGTATAAGGTGGTGGAAAAGATGCCCCTTGGTACGGAAGAAACGGCGATATTGCAGGAGATGGACGAGGGGTTGCTCGTCGGTGACGTCATCAAAAAAGTCGACGGAAAAAACGTCTACATGATCACCGATTATATGGACATTTTAAACGGAAGAAAGCAGGGTGACGTGGTGCCTGTACTCGTTCTTCGTGGCGGGGAAGAGATTACGGTAGATATGATTTTGCGCGTGGACGCGAATATCGTCAATATGTCGGATACGAATACGCTGCTCACCGCGATGGGGGTTAATTCCATGTACGCCGTGACGGAGAGAGAGGGATTTTTCCCCACAATCGGACATTCATTGGCGTATTCGGTTAAGATCGGCGGTACGGTACTGCGCTCTTTGGGAGAATTGTTGACGGGGAAACTCGGGCTGGATTCGATGGGCGGACCGATCACCACGATACAAGTCACTTCGCAGGCGGCGTCCAGCGGATTGATGTCTTTCCTCAATATTGCGGCGTTTATCGGGGTCAACCTTGCCGTGTTTAATCTGTTGCCGATCCCTGCGCTCGACGGTTGTAAGGTCATTTTCTGTATCATAGAATGGATCCGCAAAAAGCCCGTCAACCGCAACGTGGAAGCAATGATACACTTTATTGGAATCATTTTCCTCTTTGGGTTTGCAATCTTGGTAGATTTGCTACAATTATTTTAGAAAAAATGTCGAGTGTCAAGTAAAAATGCTTGACACTTATTTTTTAATCGTATATAATAGACTACGGAAATTAGGTAGGAGGAAGAAAAATGAAAGACGATTTGCATTTTCTTCGCCTCTGGGATCTGTATTCGCCGCTGTTGACGGCAACGCAGAAAGAGGTCACCGACCTGTATTTCAATTACGACCTTTCGCTCGGCGAAATCGCGGAACAGAAAGGGGTATCCCGTCAAAGCATTTCCGACTGCTTGCAAAAATGCAGAAAACAGCTGGAAAAATATGAAGAAAAGCTCTGCTTTTTAAAGGCTTTAGACGAACTGTCTTTAGAATATTCCGCATATATGACGGAGACGTCGCGGTTTATCGAAAGAGAAAAAGAGAATTTTCCCATGCTGGCAGAGTTGAAAGAAAAGCTGGACGGCGTGCATAGAAGATTCGGCGCGGAAACGGAAAAGACGGACGGCGGCGAGATTGTCGGACGAGTATTCCGCGAAGAGGAATAAGGAGAGTTAAATGGCTTTATTCGGTTCATTATCGGAAAGATTAAATCATATATTTTTCAAATTGACGAAAAGGGGTAAGCTGACGGAGTTAGAAATCCGCACGGCGATGCGCGAAGTGCGCGTAGCGCTTCTAGAGGCGGACGTCAACCTCAAGGTTGCAAAACAGTTTATCGCAGACGTTTCGGAAAAGGCGGTCGGGCAGGAAATCTTGTCCTCGCTCAATCCCGCGCAGCAGGTAATCAAGATCGTCAATGAAGAATTGATCGCGCTCATGGGTGCGAAGAATGCGAAATTAGAGGTTTCGCCCAAGCTCCCGACCGTGATTATGATGTGCGGTTTGCAGGGTGCAGGTAAGACCACTCTTTGCGGAAAGCTTGCAATGCTGTTGAAAAAGCAGGGCAAACGTCCGTTGCTTGTGGCGGGGGATATTTATCGTCCCGCAGCGATTACGCAGTTGCAGGTCGTTGGTAAAAACGCGCAGGTCGAGGTCTTTGAAAAGGGTACGCAGAGCCCTGTAAAGACCGCTCGTCAGGCGATTGAATATGCAAGATCTATGAACTACGATACCGTCATTTTGGATACGGCAGGCCGTTTGCAGATTGACGATACCTTGATGCAGGAGTTGGAAAACATCAAGAAAGAGGTAGAGGTGACGGAAACGTTGCTCGTCGTCGACGCGATGACTGGTCAAGAGGCGGTGAACGTTGCAGAGACGTTCAATGCGCGTCTGGACGTTACGGGGGTTATCCTCACGAAACTGGATGGCGATACGCGCGGCGGTGCATGTCTTTCGATTAAAGCCGTTACGGGCAAGCCGATTAAGTTCATCGGCGTGGGAGAGAAAATGGGCGATCTCGAGCCGTTCTATCCCGACCGTATGGCGTCGAGAATCCTCGGTATGGGGGACGTTTTGTCCTTGATTGAAAAGGCGCAACAGGCGATTACGGAAGAGGACGCGAAGAAAATGCAGCAAAAAATGCTGGCAAACACGTTCACCCTCACCGATTACCTGGAACAGTTTTCGATGATGAAGAAGATGGGCGGTGCCTCTGCGATGCTTTCTATGTTGCCCGGCGCAGGGAAACTGAAGGTAAACGAAGGGGATATCGACGAAAAGAAAATAGAGCGTACAAAGGCGATCATTCTTTCGATGACCAAGCAAGAACGCGACAATCCCTCAATCATTGACAGCAAGAGAAAACGCCGTATTGCAGCGGGATCGGGTACGACGGTACAAGAAATCAATCAACTGTTAAAACAGTTTGATCAAACGAAAATGCTGATGAAACAGCTGAAGGGCGGAAAGGGTAAGTTCCGTATGCCTTTCTAACAAACGAAAAACAACGGTGTAAGCCGTAAAAAAATAAGAAAAAATTTTTAAGATACTTTGGAGGTATTTATTATGGTTAAAATGAGACTTTTCAGAATGGGCGACAAGAAGAACCCTATCTACCGTGTTGTAGTTGTTGACAGCAGAAAGGCTGCTACCGGCGAATACATTGACTGCGTTGGTCACTACAGACCTACCTGCGATCCCGTTGAATTGACGATCGACGTAGAAAAGGCAAAGGGTTGGCTCGCAAAAGGCGTTCAGCCCACCGAAACGGTAAAGAGCCTTCTCGTTAAGACTGGCGCAATGGAAAAGAGCACGAAGCTCAGCGCTTCCAAGACCAAGACGAAGAAATCCAAATAAGCTTAAAGGGCGGTAAAAATGCGTGTTTCGATAGAAACGCGCGGTTTTTGCTAAGCCGAAACGGCTTATTCTTTCAATTCAAAAAGGAGGCATAGATATATGCTGGATTTAATCAAGTACATTGTTGGACAGTTTGCGGAAGACAAGGAAAACGTAGAATATATCGTGAATGAAAAAGATCACGTGATCGAGGTTTCCGTTGTGCTTTCCCCCTCTGACATGGGAAAGGTAATCGGCAAACAAGGTAAGATCGCGAAAGCAATGCGTACGATCGTGCGCGCGGCTACTCCTGCGAGCAGCAAAAAATACGTGATCGAGATCTGTGAACGCGGCGGCGAAACGAAAGACGTCGATGCAGAATAAGGCGCAGGCCTTTTGAGGAAAACGTAGCGAAAAAGGCTTTTGACTAAAAGCCTTTTTTTCGCTTAAGACGGGGGCAGGTATTTGATGAATGCCCAAAGTAAGGAGAAAATCATGGATCGTCTTTTGATCGGAGAAGTGTTAAAACCGCAGGGTATCCGCGGGGAATTGAAGGTAAAGACGTTTACCGATTATCCCGAGGACGTAAAGGAATTCGGTACGGTGTATATCGATGATAAGCCGTACAAAATCCTTTCTTTCCGCGTAGGTCCTGACGGAGCGGCGTATATGGGACTGAGAGGGATCCCCGATAGAAACGCGGCGGAATTGTTCCGCGGTAAAAAACTGGAAGGGAATAGAGAAGACGCCCCCCCGTTGGAGGAGGGACGTCATTATATCGTAGATATTTTAGGGCTTGCGTGTGAAACGGAAGAGGGGGAATTCCTCGGTACCGTCAAACATATCGTAAACCTTTCCTCGGACGTATATACTCTGGAAAAAGATGGGAAAGATATCCTTTTCCCTTCCGTCAACAACGTCATCGTCAAAGTGGATATTGAAAACGGAAAAATTATCGTCAACAAGGAAAAATTCGACCAGATCGCCGTATATTAAACGTGCGCCTTTTTCTCTGTAAGGAGAATGGGGAATTTGCGGATTTCTTTTACAAACGCTTTCGAGCTGAAAAGCGCGATTCCAACGGCGACGGCGATTGCAAGATCGGGCAGGACGTAACCTGCTTGATAGAGAAAACTGTACAAAAGTACGGGCGTTCCCTCGGGGGCAAATACACCGAATGCGAATGCACCCGATAAAAAGTGCATAGCAAACCTGCCAAGACCGCTTAAAATTCCACCAAGGGCAAATTGCAACTGAGGATATTTTTTAAGGGGCTTCAAATGTGCGAAAATTCCCGCAAGCCCGATCCAGGCGAATGCCACGGGATAGTCCAAAAGGAACTGGGCAGGGTGTAATACGCTGGGGTCTTGGAAAGCCTGCAATAAGCCGTAGACAAATCCTGCAAAGACGCCTTTTTTCACTCCAAACATACACGCGTATAACATGAGGGGTAATAGGGAGGCAGGCGTGATCGAACCACCTTGGGGCAAGCGTACGATACGCATGAAAGAAAGAGCAAAGCTCATGGCGATACAGATCGCCGCATAGGTGACGGATTTAGAATCGAACCCGTTGCGCTCCTTTCTTCCAAAGAACCAAGCGAGCGTGATTAAAACGGCGACGGAAAGGACGCTTGAAACGTACAAAGCAACCGATTGTACGTCCTCGTTTTTCAGCCAATTGTTTTCCGCGGCTTTGCCCGAGGAGAAATGTATACCCATGCAGATAAGGGTGGCGATAAACGCGGTGGCAATAAGAGCCGCCCCTATAATCACAATTGTTTTTTTGCGGGTGAAACATAATACTGTTAAAACACTTGCGATCGAGATGAGCAAGGCGAGCAAAGGAATAAATAATATTGTTTCAATCCCGTCTTCGTGAAAAGAGAGGGTTAAAAAGAGTATACCGAGCGCGCATGCGTATGCCGTGACAATCGGGAAAGAAATGGACAAAAACCGTTTTCTTTTATCTGTCTTGAGTACAGAGAGGCATACCAGGTATGCGACGACGGCGGTTAGCGTCACCCAGATGGCGACGGAACGGACAGCGTTAAGGGGGGTATCGAACAGAATGGGATACCACGTTACGCTATCCAAAAGGGAATAGAGAAACATAAAACCTCCTTTTTGTACCGCCGTAAATAAAAACACCCAAATACTGCATAGTACGTGGGTGCGTGTTTCTTTCGTAAAGCGTAAAATAATACGCGAAAAAAAGTAACGGAATTCGATCTCTCGCTCAGGGATTACCCTGCCGATTCAAATGGTATAATCTCAGCCTGCAGTAGCAGGCACCCACGACGATACGTTATGAACTTGTATTTACATTATATTGAAAAAATTTCCGTTTGTCAACAGTCAAACGGATAAAAATAAGAAAAAAGAGGAAAAAAATATGCGTTACGATTTCTATGCCTATATGGACAGAATGAAATATATCAAGCGTTGGCAGTTGATGCGTTCGGTGCGCGAAGAGAACGTAATGGAGCATTCTCAGTGTGTAGCGATCATCGCGCATGCCTTGGCGAGCATTCACAACGAGGTATTCGGCGGTAAAGCGGACGTATTGAAGACAGTGCTGTACGCGATCTATCACGAGACCAGCGAAGTGCTGACTGGGGATCTTCCCACGCCCATCAAATATTATAACCGCAACATTCACGGCGCATATAAAGAGTTGGAAAAGACGGCTTGCGAAAGAATCGTCAGCACGTTGCCTGAAGAGTTGCAGGGCTCGGTTTCCCCGTATATTCTTGCCGACGAAGAGAGTGTGGAATACCGTCTTGTGAAAGCGGCGGACAGAATGGCGGCATATATCAAGTGTTTGGAAGAGCTGCGTTCGGGCAACAAAGAATTTTCCAAGGCAAAGAAGAGTATTGAAAAGGATTTACTCGGCAGAAAAATCCCCGAAGTAGATTATTTCTTCGAGAAATTTATCCCTTCGTTTTCTTTGAATTTGGATGAATTAGAAGTGTTTGAATAATTATCGGTAATTATCACATAATTTTCAAAAACCCTTAAAAGGATAAACAAAAAAGAAGAATATAATAATCTTGACAATGATTATTTGTTGACAAGGAGTTAACATGAAAAGAATTTGGAAGAGCATTATGGCAGTGCTGAGCGTAGCGATTCTTGGGGGCTCCCTTGCTTCGTGCGCTGAGAGTGCGTATGATATAGCAGTTAGAAACGGCTTTGTCGGTACGGAAAAAGAATGGATTCAAAGTCTTCGCGGCGCAGACGGTGAAGATGCGAGCGACGTTACCGCGCAGGATTTGTATCAAGCGGCAGTGGAAGATGGTTTTTCTGGTACGTACCTCGATTTCTGTCGAGAAGTATTAAAATTTGAAGTCCAAGAGGACAACGATGTGGATTTGATCGCGAAGAACATGACCTCGGTCGTTAGCATTTACTGCGGTTTCTCCCGTACGATCGTGGGGGGCGGCTGGTGGCAGCCCACGCAGACGGAATATTACAGTTCGGCTGGTAGCGGCGTTGTGCTCAATATTGACAAGGAAACGGGGAATGCGCTTGTTGTGACCAACTATCACGTAGTCTACGACGCAGGAACCAGCACTGCAGCCGCAGGTGATATTTCCAAGAATATTTATCTGTATCCTTACGGCAGCCTTAACGGCTTTTCCGCAGAGGACGGAGATACGCTGGGGACGGGTATTCAGGCAACGTTTATCGGTGGATCGATGGATTACGATATTGCGCTGTTGGAAGTACGCGGTAACGATATCTTAAAAGAGAGCATTTTGACGGCGGCGGAGATGGGGGATTCCAACGAGATTGTCGTAGGGGAAAAGGTCTTTGCGATCGGTAACCCCGACGGGGCTGGGATTTCCGTGACGGAAGGTATGATCTCCGTCACTTCCGAATATATCGCAATGTCGGCGTTGGACGGCCGTGACGAAAACGGGGATAGATACGTGGATGAAGTGCCTTTCCGTGTTATGCGTACGGACGCAGCGATTAACGGCGGGAACTCGGGCGGCGGCTTATTTGATAAAAGTGGAAAACTGGTCGGTATCGTCAATGCAAAGAGTATCGGTTCGGAAACGGATAACATGGGGTACTCTCTCCCGATCACGCAGGTGAAATACGTTTGCGACAACATTCTTGCAAACGGCGGGAAAGTGAAAGTGGCGACCCTCGGCGTTATGGTTTCCATCACCGAATCCAAGGCATATTATAATGAACAAGGCACTCTTTCGATATTCGAAAAGTTTGAGATTGCGACTGCGGCAACGACAGGTGCGTCCTCGTACGGAAAACTTACTGCGGGGGATCAGTTCAAAGAAATGCAGATCAACAACGGCGAATGGCACGTGTTTACCCGCCGTTATGAGTTGAATGATTTGCTCATTTCCGTCAAGAAAGGGGACACGGTACGCTTTAAGGTTGTGAACTCTAACGGAAACGAGGAAACGGTAGAGATCGTCTTTGATAACGACGCATACTTTACCTTATACAAGTAAGAAAAAACAAGAGATGTCTTTCGAGGAAGAATAAATAGGATTACACAAACTTCTCTTTTAGTTTTTTTGTGGGAACGCGTCCGTTTCGGGCGCGTTTCTTCCATATATCGGGATATATCGCGGGAGCGTTTTCTTCAGGATACTTGACAATCAGCGCGGATTATAGTATAATAAAAAAGTTAAGGCGAGTTGAACAAAGCAACAAGGAGGCAGAATATGCGTACGGAAGATTTTATCACGTCGGTTTCTAAATTAGCAAAGGAAAACGAACGCTTTGAGGAGCTTAGAAAGGGAGTGCCCATCGGTGAGGACGTGACGGGGAATGTTGTTCTCGCGCAAAAACGTGAAAAAGTGCTCACCGTGCGCAACGTTTGCGTGACGGGCGCAGGCAGAACGAACTTTATCCGCCGTATGCTCATTACCCTGTCTTGTCTTTATGAAAAGGACGAGGCTTGTTTCCTCGTGCTGTCACCGCATAACGAGTACGGAGAACTGTTGCGTCTGCATAATGCAGATATCACCACTCCGTATATCCGCACGAAAGAGGACGTCAATGAGGCGGTGGTGACCTTGAAAGAGCTGATTCGCATGCGCGAAACGGGCAAGGGATATCCTCGGCTGATTTTGGTGTTGGACGGCTTGGATGAACTGCCCGATTGTAACAAGAACGGCGATTTGGAAGAATATAGAGAAATTTTCGAGCTGTTGATGAGAAAGCCCGACGTACAGATTATTTGTGGTGCGGATCTTATGCGCAGTATTTTCAGCGGTTATCCTGGGGCATTCCTCGGCGTGGGGAACTGTCTGGTTACCACTCGCGAAGAGGGAAAGGCGGACGTAACGTACGTTCATGACGATTCGTCTTTGTCCTTGCCCATTCCCATTCGTTATCCAGACGAGCCGACCGTGATGGAGAGCGTTATTTTCCTCAACGCGTTGCCTGCAGAGAAGGAAGAATAAGCCTTACATATGCAAAAATTCGACTTTCATCAAATACCTGCCCCCCTCCTTTCATGGTATCGGGAGAATAAACGCGCGCTTCCTTGGCGCGAAAATCCTACTCCGTACCGCGTATGGGTTTCTGAGATTATGTTACAGCAGACCCGTGTGGAGGCGGTAAAGGAATATTATCTTCGTTTCATGCAAACATTGCCAACGGTGTGGGATTTGGCGGAATGCGAGGAAGAAAAACTCTTAAAATTGTGGGAAGGGCTGGGATATTATAGCCGCGTCCGCAATATGCAAAAGGCGGCGAAAATCATCGTTTCCATGTACGCAGGAGAATTTCCGCGCAGCTATGAAGACTTGACTTCGCTCCCTGGTATCGGAAGTTACACTGCAGGCGCAATCGCCTCGATTGCGTACGGTCAGCCCGTGGCGGCTGTGGATGGAAACGTATTCCGCGTGGCGTCCAGATTAGAGGAAAACCCGACCCCTATTTCCGATCCAAAATATCGGAAATATTTGGAAAGCACGCTTTCGGCGGTCTATCCAAAAAACGGGGAAGAGTGCAGCGCGTTTACCCAAAGCATTTTCGAGTTGGGAGCGTTGATCTGTAAACCGCAATCCCCCGATTGCCATCTTTGTCCCTTAAAAGGAATATGCCGAGCGAATCAAAAGGGCACGCAAGGGGATTTTCCCGTGATGCCTATAAAGAAACCAAAACGCATAGAAGAGGTGTACGTCTTTGTGATTGAGACTCCGTCGGGGATTTGTATTCGGCGGAGAGAACAGGGCGTTTTGCGGGGCTTGAACGAATTTCCCTCCCACGTGGCGATAGAGGGAGAAACTCCCGAAAACATATTAAACGGGTGGGGCATGTACGAGTTTAAGGAAATAAACCGCCGTAAATATCGGCATATATTCACGCATATTCGTTGGGAGATGACCTGCATACGGATACGCACGGACAGCGCGCCGTTCGATGCCTATACCTTGGACGAAATCAACGAATTTATTTCTTTGCCCACGGCGTTTCGGCAGTGCATGGGGATATTACAAGAATGAAAAAGACGTATAAACTTACCTTTGAAATGGTACCTGAAGAATGTTGGTATTCTAACTTGCGTTCGGTATTAAAGCCCAGCGACTGGGATAAAGTCCGTCGGGACGCGTATGCGCGCGCGAACGGGTGTTGCAGTATCTGCGGTCGGTGGACGAAACGTTTAGAGGCGCATGAAAAATGGAGCTATGACGAGAAAAAGGCGTTGCAAAAGTTAGAGGACGTCGTTGCTCTTTGTCATAACTGTCACGAAGTAAAACACATCAGCCGTACGCAGCTTATCGGGCGAGGTATGGAAGCAATGGAGCATTTTATGAAAGTGAACGGCTGCGCGCAGATGGATTTTCATGCGGCGCTCTCCGAGGCGAACGAAGAGTATTTCCGTCGCAACCGTGTAGAGGGTTGGGTCACCGATATTTCATGGCTCAAAAACAAATTTGATATAGAATTAAAATAAGGAGAATTGATATGAAAGTATTACTCGTCAACGGAAGTCAACACGAAAAAGGATGCACGTACACCGCGCTCAACGAGGTTGCGAAAGCATTGAATGCGAACGGCGTGGAAACGGAGATTTTTTGGATAGGCAAGCACCAGGTAAGCGGCTGCAGAGGTTGCTGGGTATGCAAGAAGACGAAAAAATGCGTGATCGAAGACGGCGTGAACGAGTTTGTAGAAAAAGCTGCGGAATTCGACGGTTACGTATTCGGTTCGCCCGTATATTACGCGTCGGCGGCGGGTGCTTTGGTCAGCTTTATGGACAGAGTATTCTATAGCGGCGGTAAAAATCTTGCTTACAAACCTGCCGCAGCGGTGGTGAGCTGCAGACGTGCGGGCGCAAGCACGACGTTCGACGTTATCAACAAATATTTCACCATCAACAATATGCAGATCGTCGGGTCGAATTACTGGAACGAGATCCACGGAAACACCGCAGAAGAGGCGGCACAGGACGAGGAAGGTTTGCAGACCATGCGCATTTTGGGGAACAATATGGCATGGCTGCTCAAATGCATTCAGTTGGGGAAAGAGGCAGGTCTTGCTCCCGAGCGCGAACGCAAAATTATGACGAATTTTATCCGCTAACAAAAGAAAACATCCCCTCGTGGGATGTTTATTTTGCAGGTTTTACAAAAGTTTTACATATTTGAAACTATACGCATACAGGGATATAGTATACTATAGAAAACACGGAGAGAGGATAATATGGCAAAAATTTTGGTGGTAGAAGACGACAGAGCAATCAACGGACTGGTGTGTTCGTGTCTTAAGAGCGAGGGGTACGAAACAACCGCTTGCTATGACGGTGAAGAGGGGCTGAACGCCTTTGCGGAGGGGACGTATTCCTTAATCATCAGCGATATCATGATGCCGAAGATGGATGGGTTTGTATTCGCCGAAGAGGTGCGCGCCCGCAATAAACAGATCCCCATTTTGTTCATGACGGCAAAGGACGATAAGCCCTCTAAGCTATACGCATATCGGTTGGGAGTGGACGATTACGTAGTCAAACCCTTTGACATCGACGTGTTCGTTTTAAAGGTCTCGGCAATACTGAGAAGAATGAAGATTGAGGAGAAAAAGGTGTTGACGGTGGGGAATCTTACCATGAACGCCGAAGAGAGAACGGTCACAGTGGACGGAGAAGAACTCTCTCTCACCGTTCGTGAGTTCGACCTCTTGTTTAAATTCCTCTCCTATCCCAAAAAAACGTTTACCCGTTCGGCATTGATGGACGAGTTCTGGGATTATGATTCTTCCGCGACTTCGCGCACGGTGGACGTGTATATGGCAAAACTGAGAGATAAAACTTCGGCTTGCGATGGGTTTGAGATTGTTACGGTGCACGGACTGGGATATAAGGCGGTACTCAAATGAAACGGAAGAAAAATGGGTTTACCTTTTTCGGCGGCGCATTGTTTTTCATCACCATATCCATTGTTGTTGCGATAGGAGTTTTATTTTATGACTTGATAGTAAAACGGACGAACGGCAACAAGGGAATTACGGTGCTCGTCATGTTTTTGACGATTTTGTTTCTTTCCGTCGTATGTACGGTGATCGACCTATTCCGTCGTCGCCAAATGGTGGATAAACCAGTCGAACAAATCTTATCCGCAACGGAAAAAATCGCAGCGGGGGACTTCTCGGTGCGCCTTCAACAAAGACATGGGTACCGCGAATACGACGAATACGACTGGATTATGGAAAACCTGAACACTATGACGGAGGCGCTGGGAAAATCGGAAATGCTCAAGACGGATTTCATTTCTAACGTTTCTCACGAGCTGAAAACACCCCTCGCCGTTATCAAGAGTTACGCTACGCTGCTAAAGAGAGAAAAGGACGAGAAACAGCGCAAAGAGTATGCCGATATATTGATCAAGGCGGCAGAGCGTTTGAGCGACCTTGTTTCGAATATCTTAAAGCTGAGCAAGCTGGAAAACGATAAGATCCCTGCTGAAAAGGAGAAGGTGCGCCTTGACGAGAGTATTTCTTTGGCGGTGATCGGTCTGGAAAACAAGATTGAAGAGAAGAATTTAAACGTGCAGTGCGATCTGGACGAAGTGAGTTTTTTTTCGGTTGCAGGGTACCTGGAGATCGTGTGGAACAATCTGCTTTCCAACGCCGTAAAATTTACGGACGAGGGGGGCATGGTCGAGGTGAGTTTGAAAAAAGAAGGGAAATTTGCCGTGGTCAAGGTGCGTGACACGGGCTGTGGGATTTCTCCTAAAACGGGTAGTCGGATCTTCGATAAGTTCTATCAAGGGGATACCTCGCACGCGCAAGAGGGGAACGGTTTGGGGCTTGCCTTGGTGAAGAAAGTCATCGACCTTTTGGGTGGCGAAATTTCTGTGGAAAGCGAGCAGGGTAAAGGTACGACGTTTACGGTCATATTGAAAGAATGAAACGCGAAAGATAAGAATTTTCAAAGAGATTTCAAAGAAGGAAAAAGGATATGTGGAAGAAACTCTGGGAAAAATTCAAAACGCCGAGTAAGGTACTGTTGGCGGTCACGTACGTTGTGACGGTGGTTTGTATCGCTTGGGCGATGGTGATGCTGGTTATATCGCCTGGAAAGCCCGTGTTAGAGATTATTTCTTACGTGGCTTACGCTTGCGCGGCGATCACGCTTGGGTATACGATATATACTTTAGTTAAGATATTGCCTGGTACGATTCGGGGAGTGAAAGAGAAATTGCGCGCCCATCCTTTGACGGGCAAGCTGATGAAAAATTATGGATTTCGGACGTTGGTATTTTCGACGGGGTCAATGCTTTTGACCGTGGCGTACGCGGTGTATAACGGCGTAATCGCGTTGATGCGGTATTTGCCCGTATGGTACGGAGCGTTGGCGGGATATTATATTATTCTTGCATGCATGCGCGGAGGAATTTTACTTTATCACGGCAGAAGAAAAAAGACGAGCAGTGAGCGCAACGAAACGGTAGAAATTAAAAAATACCGCAACAGCGGTATCCTATTGATTATCGTAATTATTTCGCTGTCGGCGGCGATTTTACAGATGGTGCAGGCGGATGCAGGGTTCAATCGACCTGGGTTGATGATTTACGTTGCCGCCGCCTATACCTTTACGAAAATAACGATGGCGATCGTGAATTTTGTCCGTGCGAAGTGGCAGACGGATTATACGGTGGAGGCGCTGAGAAACGTAAACGTCGCAGACGCTGCGGTATCTGTCTTGGCGTTACAGACGGCAATGTTTAACGAATTTGGCGCGGGCATGTCAACTGGGCTTGCGAACGCCTTGACGGGCGCAGGCGTATGTCTGGTAGTTTTGGCGTTAGGCATACACATGATTATCAAAGGACAAAAGGGATTACAGAACGTAAAAGAGGAAGAAAATGGCGGAATACAATAACAACAAATTTAGTTACAGCTACACAGCACCCACCGAACGGGAAAGGCAAGAGGTAGAGAGCCTGCGTAAAGAATACCTGACCGAGAAGAAAGAGACGGATAAAATGACTCGGTTGCGTATGTTGGACGGAAAGGTGAAAAATCCTCCGCAGATCATGGCATTGACGCTGGGTATTGTGGGGACGCTGATTTTTGGCGGCGGTATGGCAATGATTTTGGAAGCAGGTCAGCTGATATGGGGGACTTTGGTTTCTCTGATTGGGATCGTGCCTTTGGCGTTCGCTTATCCCGTGTATAAAAAGATTTTGAAAAAGCAAAAAGAGAAATACCGCGCGGAGATTTTACAGCTCAGCGAGGAAATTTTAAACGAGAAGAAAGAACAGACGTAAAATCCGTCTGTTCTTTCGTTTTTACAAATCTTTAACAAACCCTTTACCAACCGTTTACTTTTTTTTAGCGCTTCTGCAATATTTATGCAGTATACTATGGTTGTAAATCAAAAAAACAATCATTTGGAGGAAAAAATATGAACAATGAAAGCAGAGTTTTATCCATTCGCGATCAGTACACGGAGAAGAAAAAGACAAAGATAGAACAACTGGTAGCGATGGACAGAAAGGTGAAAGCGCCCGTGAGAAGTTTTGCGTATGCTTTGGGTACGGTCGGCGCGCTTACGTTGGGGGCAGGTATGTGTTTTGCGATGAAAGTAATCGGCGGCGGCTGGTCCATGGCGATGCCTTTGGGGATCGTTGTGGGGTGCGTCGGGATTGCAATTGTTTCGGGGAATTATTTCCTTTATAAAAAATTCTTAGCCAACCGCAAGAAGAAATACAGCGGTGAAATTTTGGCGCTCAGCGAAGAAATTTTGAATGCATAATAAAAAAAGAGCAAGCTTTTGCACGAGCTTGTTCTTTCTATTTTTAAGGGATTATACGAACGGGTTTTCCGCGCGAATCACGCAGAAACAGTTGGGATGATCTTTATAGATTTCTTCCGCGACAAGGCGTTCGGCGTCCTTTTTCTCTATTTTGCAATCAGTGGGGATAACGAGGTCGAAAATGAGGTTGAACGTACTTTCGCCCACCGTCATACGGAAATCGTGAATGGTAAAATCCTCATGTACCGTTTTCGCGGCGTTGACGGCGGCGTCGTGCATTTCGTTGACAAAAGGATCGTTCATAACGATCGGGTCAAGGTGTACCGTGACGATACAGCCGAATTTTTCGTTCATGTCCCGTTCCATTTTATCCACTTCTTCGTGCGCGACGTTGATATCCGAATCCGCCGAAACCTCCGCATGGAAAGATACGATCTGTCTACCAGGGCCGTAATCGTGCACCATAACGTCATGGATTCCTAAAACGGACGGATAGTTGCGGGAAAAGGCGTAAATATCATCGATAAATTGAGGATCGGGCGGAGAGCCGAGCAAAAGATCGATCGTTTCTTTAGCCGCTTTTATGCCCGTAAAAAGAATGAATACCGCAACCAAAACGCCTGCCCAGCCGTCGATACCGACGTTCCAGATTCTCGCAACGATCGCGGAGAGGAGTACGAGAGCTGTGGCGATACAGTCGCTCAAGCTGTCGAACGCCGACGCTTTGACTGGCGCGGAGTGGATTCGGTTGCCGATCTTTCGATAGAAGAAAAACAGCCAAACCTTGACGAGAATTGCGCAACCGAGGATAATCAAGGTCACGTTGCCGACGTTGGGCAGAGTGGGGTTCATAATCTTGTCAATGGAGCTGGTCAACAGCTCGAACCCGACTAAGATAATGAGCATATCGACGATAAACCCAGACACGTACTCTAATCTGCCGTGACCCAAGGGATGCTCTTTATCGACGGGTTTGTTTGCAAGGTGGGATCCGATCAAGGTCACCACGGACGAGCCCGCATCCGAGATGTTATTGAAAGCGTCCGCGATAATAGCGACCGAACCCGCCAAGATACCCAAGGTGAGTTTTCCTATGAAGAGCAAGACGTTGAGGATAATACCCGTACCGCCTGCAAGAGCGGTGTATTTTGCGCGGGTTTTCACCTCGTTCGGGTTTTTATCCCTGCCTATAAATATGCGAATGAGAAAATCTATCATAAAGCCTCGTTGATGTGAAATGGTACTTAAGATTATAAAGGGAAAGGTGGATTTTGTCAATCGAAAACGAAAAATTTCTATACGCAAAATGAAAAAACCGACCGCGTTTTGCGGTCGGTCTTAAGTGACTAAGAATTTGTAGTTTCGTCCGTGTTTTGCGCCTCTTTTTCTTCCTCGCGCTGTTTCTTCCACGCCGTAGTTTTTTCAATCGCCAAAGCCGTCAGTTTCACGCTGATGATGATAAGGCCGATTACAACGAAGATCGCGAGCAAGCCCTGCCAAAGGAAATTGAGAGCGGGTTTGAGTACGTCCCAGTTCATAGGGGTAAGATTGTCAAAAGCGAGTAAAAAATTCAACATATTTCATACCTCCTTATAAAATGCAGAACGGGCCGAGGATACCGATGATAAGCCCCCCGACGATTGCAGAAGCGATCTGACCGGAAACGTTCGCGCCGACCGCATGCATGAGCAAGTGGTTGGAAGGATCTTCTTTCGTTGCCATTTTTGCAACGACGCGCGAAGCCATAGGGAATGCGGAGATACCTGCCGCGCCCAGCATGGGATTGATCTTTTCTTTCGAGAATACGTTGATGAGTTTTGCGCACATTACGCCGCCGATTGTATCGAATACGAAAGCGAAAAGCCCGAGCGCCATAATGATGAGCGTTTCAAACGACAGGAAAGCCGCCGCCTGCATCTGGAAAGAGATTGTGATACCAAGAAGCAGGGTGATGATGTTGGAGAAAGTCGTTTGCGCCGTTTCGGAGAGCGATTGCAATACGCCGCATTCACGGAGCAGGTTACCGAACATCAACATACCGACAAGGGAAAGGGAATCGGGGGCGATAATCCCCGAAACGATCGTAACGATGATCGGAAAGAGAATACGCATCAGTTTAGGAATCTGTTTTGCGTTGTATTTCATCTTGATCATACGTTCTTTCTTCGTCGTGCAAAGCTTGATAACAGCGGGCTGTACGATGGGAACGAGCGCCATATACGAATAGGCAACGACCATGATCGGGCCGACGTATTTAGACGCGAGCTGCATTGCAACGAGGATTGCCGTAGGGCCGTCCGCCGCACCGATAATACCGATGGAAGCCGCGTCGTTCAAAGGGAAGCCGATCATTGCCGCCAAGATAATGGTGACGAAGATACCCAGCTGCGCCGCGCCGCCTAAAATGAACAGTTTGGGGTTGGTAAGCAAAGGTCCGAAATCAATCATACACCCGATACCAATGAAAAGCAGCAAAGGCATAGCTTCGCTCGCCTCGATACCCACGTTAAAGAGGGAAGTGATGATCCCGAGATGTTCGCCGTTGGTGCCGCTTCCGATTACGGGAGAAAGGGGCAGGTTGACCAAAATCGCGCCAAAGCCCATCGGTAACAAAAGTGCAGGTTCCATGTCTTTTTTAATGGCGAGATAGATCAATAATCCGCCGATAATCCACATGACAACCTGTTGCCATTCAAGGGCTTTAAAGCCTTCTAAAAGAAAGTCCATAAAAACCTCCGTATGTGAAATATTGAAACTTTTCAAACACGCTTATTATAAAGCAACTGCGTGACATTGTCAATCAAAATTGTAAAATTAAGAAAAAAATATAAAAAAGAAAGCAAAAACGCTTGCCAAAGGTTTTGAAATCGTATATAATAGTTGTCGACTTCGAGCGTTCCGCTGCCTTTTATTCGGGCGTGATGAGGAATCACGCAGCGGGTTATGAACGTTTCGTAAATAACGGAGGTAAAGTCTAAAATGAAAGGAATCATCGAAGCTATCAACGCTGAAAGCATGAAATCCGAAGTTCCCGCATTCAACGTAGGCGACACGGTTAAGGTCGGTTACAAGATCATCGAAGGCGGCAAGGAAAGAGTCCAGAACTTCGAAGGTGTCGTTATCGCAAAGAGAAACGGCGGTATTTCCGAAACTTTCACCGTACGCCACATTTCTTATGGCGTAGGCGTAGAAAAAACCTATCCTCTTCATTCCCCGAAGATCGCACACATCACCGTTGTGAGAAAGGGTAAAGTTAGAAGAGCTAAGTTGTATTATCTGCGCGGCCGTACTGGTAAAGCTGCAAAAGTTAAGGAAAAAATTTAAGTCGGATATAAACCGAAAAGGGGTAGGCCTGTCCAAAGTCAAGGACAGTCCTATTTTTTTTGCCTACAAAATGCTGCGTAATACTTCGCGTTCGTTCGGTTATGTACGTTATGTACGCGCCCTCACGAACCACTCGTCTTTCTTGCGTTTTCCAATGGCAACAAAAACCTGTAAGATATGGCGTGTTTTGTTTGGTTGTGTTCGTTCGGCATTTTTTATAAAAAAATACCTGCAATTCGGTTTACTTTTTTCGTAAATTCGGTTACAATAGAAAACAGCAATATATAAGGAAGGGATTTTTCGTTTTTTAAGATCCTTTCTTGGATAAGCTTTTTATACAACGGATTGTTTAGAAGGAGAAGAAAATGATTGCAAGGGTGCAAAGTTACGCGCTTTCTGGTTTAGAAGGGGTATGCGTGACTGTGGAAGCGGACATATCCAAGGGTTTGCCCTCTTACGAGATGGTAGGTTTGCCTGATGCCGCGGTGAAAGAATCGAAAGAGCGCGTCAAGAGCGCCGTGAAAAACAGCGCGCTTGAATTTCCCGCGCACCGTATCACCATTAATCTTGCACCTGCATACGTAAAAAAAGAGGGAACTTCCTTTGATTTGCCCGTAGCAATCAGCCTTTTACTCGGCAGCGGAGCGCTTCAAACGGACGTCAGCGGTACCGTATTTTTGGGTGAGCTGGCTTTGAATGGGGATCTTCGTCCCGTTTCGGGGGTATTGCCCTCGATCATTTCCGCGCGCGATAAGGGTTTTCGCACCTTTGTTATCCCTAAGGAAAACGAGAAAGAGGCGGGCTTTATCCAAGGCGTAACCGTTTACGCGGCGAACAACCTTAAAGAAGTGGTCGATCACCTTTCGGGAGAAAAACCGCTTATTCCCGTACCTGCAGGGGCGTTTTCTGCGAAAAATGCGGAGAAAAAAGCCTCTTACGATCTTTCCTTTGTCAAGGGACAGGAGATCGCAAAACGTGCCTTGGAAGTGGCGGCGGCAGGTGGACATAATATCCTTTTCGTAGGCCCTCCCGGCAGCGGGAAAACCATGCTGGCAAGATCGTTGCCCTCCGTGCTTCCCGATATGTCGTTCGAAGAGGCGTTAGAAATCACGAAAATACATTCCGTCGCAGGCACTTTAGGAGAGGCAGGGATTGTGACGGAACGTCCTTTCCGCAGCCCCCACCACACGGCGACGACCGTTTCCCTTTGCGGCGGCGGGAACAGATCCGTTCACCCTGGGGAGATTTCTTTGGCGCATGGCGGCGTTCTGTTTTTGGACGAATTGCCCGAGTATAAGCGCTCCTCTTTAGAGGCGCTGAGACAGCCTTTGGAAGACGGGGTCATCACCATTTCCCGTTCTGGAGGAACGGTGACCTATCCCGCGTCCTTTATGCTGTGCGCGAGCATGAACCCTTGTCCTTGTGGCAATTACGGCAGTGCGAAACGCCGTTGTACCTGTACCCCCAACGATATCAGAAAATACCGTGCTCGTATTTCGGGGCCTTTGCTGGACAGAATTGATATTCAGGTAGAGGTGGACGGTGTAGAATATGACGCGCTTGTATCCGAGGTAAGGGAAGAATCCAGCGCGGAAGTAAAGGCGCGCGCAGACAGCGCGAGAAAGATACAAAGAGAACGTTTTGACGGGAGTTTAGTGAACACCAACGCCGAAATGGGCGAAAAGGAAACGCGTGCGTATTGCCGTCTGGATAAAGAGGGGGAGGACGTTTTGAGAGAGGCGTTTAACAGTTTGCATTTGTCGGCGAGAGCGCGTTCTCGTATCTTAAAGGTAGCAAGGACGATCGCGGATCTTGCTTTATCGGAAAATATCGAACCCGAGCATTTGTACGAGGCGATTTCTTACCGCACGTACGGCGCGGAATTGGGGGATATCGAATGACGGTGGAACAGTACGGCGCATATTTGGCGTTTTTCAGTATATTGACGTTCGCATTTTATACCGTAGATAAAATTAGAGCGATCAACGGCGGATGGAGGATTCGCGAAATCTTATTATTGTCTTTATCTATTTTCGGAGGCGCGTTCGGGGGATATCTTTCCATGTGGACGATGCGCCATAAGATTAGAAAACCCGTATTTCATTTTGTCAACATTTTTGGTATCGTATGGCAGACAACATTGTTGATTGCTCTACTTGCGCTTGGCTAAAAATAAGGAGAATTGATTTGTTTCTCAAAGAAAGCAACGATACAATAGAGATTCCTATTTCCGCCGAAGAATATCCCAAGGAGTGGAAAGGGTTATCGGACGCTCCCCCGATCCTGTACGCAAGAGGGGATATCCGTCTTTTGCGGGAACGGAAACTGACGATAGTGGGTTCGCGCAGAACACCGACGGCGGCGTTGAAACTCGGCGCACAGATCGCGAAAGACCTTTCGGGAACAATGGCGATCGTGACGGGTACGGCAGACGGCGGCGACAGCGCGGCGATCGAGGGTGCGCTGCAAGGCGGCGGTAAAATCATCTGTGTGCTGGCAGGCGGTTTTTCTTCCCTGCCGCAGGGGAATATATCCCTTTTACATGAGGTGGAAAAACGGGGCTTGCTGTTATCTCCTTATCCGTATGAAACGGCGGTGCGCGCTTTTTCGTACGAGTACAGAAACAAGCTGTTGGCGACGCTTGGCGAAGGGGTACTGGTGTTGGGAGCGGCGGAAAAAAGTGGTGCGTTGATCACTGCAAAATACGCGCAAAAAGAGGGGAAACCGATTTTTGCATTACCCTATTTTCCAGGCTCAGCCGCAGGCGCAGGGTGTAATCTTTTATTGAAATCGGGCGGTGTTTTGACGGAAAACGCAGCGGACGTTGCGGTTGCGCTGGGGATATCGCTGACAGAGAAAAAACGAGCGCTTGTACTCACGGAAGAAGAACGCCGTATGTGGCAGGCTCTGACGGATGTGTCGGAGGGTCACGTCAGCGAGTTGGCGTCAAAATCGGGTATTCCCGCATTTAAAGCAAGGTCGGTTTTATCGGCTTTGGAAGTAAAGGGGTTGGCGGTATCGCTCGGCGGAAACCGTTATGCGCCGTTATAATCGGGAATACGTTATAAAGTAGCAAAAAATCAATCGATTAAGGAATATAGTATGGATTTAATTATCGTAGAGTCGCCTTCCAAGGCGAAAACCATTTCCAAATACCTCAAAGGGCAATACCGTGTGGACGCTTCGGCGGGTCATATCCGCGATTTGCCCGTGCATACGCTGGGCGTGGACGTAAAGAACAATTACGAGCCGAAATACGTCAATTCCGAAGGGAAAGAGGACGTTATACGCCGTTTGGTAGACGCGACGAAAAAAGCAGATCGCGTTTACCTTGCAACCGACCCTGACCGCGAAGGTGAGGCGATTGCTTGGCATTTGCAGACGGTGTTGGGGCTGGATGAGAACGGAGATAATCGTATCGAGTTTAACGAAGTGTCCAAAAACGCGATCGAAACGGCGCTCACAAAGCCCCGTAAGATCAATTATAGCTTGGTAGACGCGCAGCAGGCGCGCCGCGTTTTGGACCGTTTGGTGGGGTATAAGCTTTCCACCCTTTTGAACCATAAAATCGAGGATAAAAACGGCAACGGCAAGCGCACCCTTTCGGGCGGCCGCGTGCAGTCGGTTGCACTTCGTCTTGTCGTGGAAAGAGAACGGGAAATCACCGCGTTCAAGCCGCAGGAATACTGGAATTTGACAGCGGAATTGCAGGATCTGCCCAAACAGTACGCAAGCTTTAAGGCGATGCTGGAAAAGAAGGGTACGCGCAAATACAAACCCTCGTCTGCGGAAGAAACCGCGCAGGTTTTGTCTACGATCGAGAATGGGAAATTCGTCGTTTCCAAGACGAAAAAAGCGGTAGTGAAAGCGCATGCGCCCGCTCCGTTTACAACCAGCTCCCTGCAACAGGACGCGTCTACGAAACTCGGCTTTACCGCGCCTGAAACGATGACCTTGGCGCAGCACCTCTACGAAGGTATCGCCACGGAAAACGGCGATCATATCGCCTTTATCACCTATATGAGAACGGACTCTGTCCGCGTTTCCAAAGAGGCACAGGCTAAGGCGTTAGATCGTATACGCACAGTTTACGGTGAAGAATACGCACCCGAAAAGCCCAACTATTACGCGTCGAAAAAGGGCGCGCAGGACGCGCACGAGGCGATCCGTCCGATCGATCTGAACATGACCCCTGAAAAGGCGAAAAAACTGCTCGATAAAAAGCATTATTCGCTGTATAGACTGGTGTACGAACGTTTCCTTGCTTCGCAGATGGCGGAGGCAAGATACAACAGCATGCAGATGGAGATTGACAACAGCGGTTATATCTTCAAAGCAAGCGGTAAAGTGATGCTGTTTGCAGGGTTTACGGCGGTATATCAAGACGTTAGCGCAAAGAAAGAGGACGAAGATGAAATCAGCTTGGCAAAGCTGTTGCCCCCCGTTGCAGAAGGGGACGTTTTAGGGCTTGTTTCCATGCAAAAAGAACAAAAATTCACCAAGCCCCCTCTTCGTTATACGGACGCTTCGCTCGTAAAAACAATGGAAGAAAAAGGGATCGGCAGACCGTCCACGTATGCGACGATCATTTCCAAACTTATGCAAAAATACGTCAAGAAAGACGGAAAATATATGTATCCCACACCGATCGCGTATGACGTTGTGGATATGCTCGTCAACTGTTTTGTGGATATTATGGATATCGGCTTTACAGCAGGAATGGAAACGAAACTCGACGATATTGAGGACGGCGGCGTGGACTGGAGAAACGTCATCGGGGATTTCTATCCCGCTTTCGAAAAAAATCTCCGCAAAGCGTCTGCGTACGGCGATCAACTGACGGATACCGTCTGCGGAAAGTGCGGGCATTTTATGCTCCGCAGAATGGGCAAGTTCGGGAAATATCTCGCTTGCTCCAACTATCCAGAATGTCAAAATATTCTCAGCGAAAGCAAAGAGGAAATCTCCGCGGTACGTTGCCCGAAATGCGGGGAAAATATGGTATACAAGAGCGGTAAATTCGGTAGATTCTTGGCGTGCCCTAGTTATCCCGACTGCCGTTCGACCATGTCCATGCCTACGGACGAAGAACCGAAGCTGGCAGGGAAATGTCCAGAATGCGGTTCTGCTATGACGGTGAGAAAATCCAAGCGCGGCAAGGTATATTATAGCTGTCTTGGGTATCCCGACTGCAAGTTTATGAGCTGGGACGTTCCTACGGGGGATAAGTGCCCCGAATGTAACGAACCCCTTGTAAAGACGGCGCGCGGGAATATCAAATGCAGCGGCAAAGACTGTTCTTATATGATTAAGGCGGAAAAACCCGAAAAGGGCAAGAAAGCGCCCGTGATGGACGACGGATTTGAGCCGCCTTTCCCCGACGAACCTATCTATTTTGACTACGACGATGAAAACGTTGGGTATTTCCCCGAAGGCTTTGAGGATTGATCGGTCATGAACGAAAAAGAAGTAGTGGTTGTCGGCGGCGGACTTGCGGGTAGCGAGGCGGCGTATTATCTCGCTCGTCACGGTATCAAGACGACTTTGATCGAAATGAAACCGAAAAAATTTACCCCTGCGCACGAGAGCGAGGGGTATGCGGAGCTTGTCTGTTCCAACTCGTTAAAAAGCAATGACGTCCACGGAAACGCTTGCGGATTGTTGAAAGAGGAAATGCGTTTGCTCGGGTCGATGGTGATCGAGGTGGCGGACGCTACGAAAGTGCCTGCAGGGGCGGCGCTTGCTGTTGATCGGGAAAAATTCTCGGCGTATATTACGGAAAAGTTAAAGACTTGCCCCAACCTTACTTTGGTCAGCGAAGAAGTAGAAAAGGTGCCTGTTCCCCAAAAGGATGGGGGCAGGTATGTGATTATCGCGACGGGGCCGTTGACTTCGGACACACTTAGCGAGGATATCAAAGAACTTTTCGGGGGCGGCTTGCATTTCTACGACGCATCCGCACCGATCGTTTCTCAAGAGAGCGTGGATATGTCCTGCGCCTTTACGGGAGATAGATACGGCAAAGGGACGGGGGATTATATCAACTGTCCCATGACGAAAGAGGAATATTACGCCTTTGTGGATGCGCTATTGGGCGCGGAAAGGGCGAACTTGCACGAGTTT